>NZ_JAKRGG010000024.1:0-77766 GCF_022347645.1 Vibrio sp. MMH1-50 | reverse complement strand
CGATTCTTGATTTAGACCCACTAAACCTTTAAATCGCCGCCGCGTCTACAAACCAAGTCAGTCTCGCTGAACCTAGCATATCGAGGTTACTTGGGTATATTAGAATTCTATTTGGCAGAAGGGGCAATGTAGATCAAGTAGGTTAACTGACTTAAGTAAAAGTGAGTTTTCAAACATGCTTATCTTTTCTAAAGCATTATAATCAACAGAAAATTATCAAATAGGATTAGATAATATGTTGCTTGAAGATCTGCAAGTCGTGCTCAAAGTCGCTGAGTTTCGGAGTATCACTGGGGCTGCTACAGCCCTCGATATGAGAACAGCAACGGCCAGTGCAGCAGTGAAAAGGGTTGAAGCTTCTTTAGGTGCGGAGCTATTCGTTCGTACTACACGCCATTTACGTTTGTCCAGCGCCGGCGAACGTTACCTTCCTCAATGTGAAAAAGCGCTAGAGATGTTAGAACATGCAAAGCAGAACATGCGTGAGGATCTCGATATCATTGATGGAGAGGTGCGCATTGCTCTCTCTTCCGATTTAGGGCGCAATTTGGTTACGCCATGGTTGGATGAATTCATGGATAGCTACCCAAAAGTCACATTGCGAAGCAACATCAGTGACAGCAACATAGATTTTTACCGTGATTCGGTTGATATGGCGTTGCGTTATGGTGCGCCCACGGATTCCAGTATGTATGGTTTTAAAATCTGTAACGTACCTCGATTATTGTGCGCTACACCCGAGTATCTCAATCTCGCAGGAACACCGAAGCATCCGCAAGATTTAGCTGAGCACAATGGGTTGCTTTATCAGTTGCACGATACGTTGCAAGATGTCTGGGGTTTCTCTGATGGCAGTGCTGAATACAAAGTGAAACTTAAAGGAAACCGAGCTTCGAATGACGGAGACTTAGTTCGACGTTGGTGTGTTTCAGGCAAAGGATTAGCCATTAAATCTTGTCTAGACATGTCGCAGGACTTACTGGATGGCAAGGTAATGAATGTCATGAGTGAATATAAACCGACGCCGACGGAGCTATGGTTAATTTGCCCAAGCCGACAGTCTATAACGCCAACGGTAAGGCTACTTAGAGATCTGTTTAGAGAGAAAACAAAAGCTATTCTGTCTGAATTAGTAAAAGAGAATGTATTAGATAGCGAAGTTTTAAAACTCTAGTCTTAACTCGTCGCCTTTTGTAACCACGAAAGGCGGCTTTTTTGTGTCCATTCGACGAAAATCACGACCTTTATGTTCAAGTTGATAGGTCTGACCGCAATATCGGAAAGTTCTTATTGTGTGTTGTGTTAAAGAGCCCTAGAATCCGCGCGCTTTAGTTTTTGTAATAAGCACAGCCAATGATTTTAATCTCTATCATTGTTTTTAGAACTTTATAGGCGAACTCGTCTGATGACACATTCATGAATAAGCATACTGCACCAAAATTCAAGGCAGAATTTCTGGCTCCTCGCTACTGGGGCACATTGATCATTATCGGCATCATGTACCTTTTTAGTCTCCTCCCATTTCGTGTTCAACTCGCGCTAGGAAGCGGAATTGGTCGTCTTGCTATGCGATTAATGAAAAAGCGACAAGTCACGATCAAACGTAATTTAGAACTATGTTTTCCAGCGATGAGTGAACAAGAGCGTAATGTGATTTTAAAAGATAACATCGACAACGCAGGTATTGCCTTATTCGAAACCGCGATGGCATGGTTCTGGTCGGATAAACGCGTGAACAAACACGTGACAATTGAAGGTATGGAGCACATCGAAGCGCTTGAGAAACAAGGGAAGGGCGTATTAATGCTAGCGGTTCACTCAATGAACTTAGAATTAGGTGCTCGTGCGTTTGGCATCAAAAAATCTGGTTCTGGTGTTTACCGACCAAACAACAACCCCTGTTTTGACTACTTTCAATACAAGGGACGCTCTCGTTCGAATCGTACATTGATCGATCGTAAAAATGTTAAGGGCATGCTCGAAGCACTCAATACTGGTCATCGCGTTTGGTACGCACCGGATCATGACTATGGTACGCGTCGCTCGACGTTTGCACCTTTGTTTGCAGTAAAGCGTGCATGCACTACGACAGGAACAAGCTTGCTCGTCGATTCAACAGACTGCGCAATAGTACCATTTACCATGGTTCGTGGTAGCGATGGTCACTATACATTGACCCTTCGTGCTCCTGTTGAAGGTTTTCCGAAAAATGCCCCAGACCAAGCGGCAGTGTTTGTAAACAAGATCGTAGAACAATCGATCATGGCATGCCCGAGTCAATATATGTGGTTGCACCGTCGTTTTAAGACACGCCCTGATGGTGAATGCTGTTTGTATAAACCTCAACTTGCAACCGCAATGTGAACACCAAGCCCAGACGTTTGTTCTGGGCTTTCTTTTATCTGTTGATTCATTTCCATAGGCTTGTTTGCCACAATATGGATATTCTGGCTTTAAGGACGTTTATGATGAGATTGTTTTTTGCAATGACGTTTGACGATGCAAGTAAGTCAAAGCTCAAACTGATTCAAGATAAGCTGAAGCAAAAGGGAATAGAAGGGCGTTATACCCGAAAAGACAACTTCCATATTACTTTGGCGTTTATTGGTGAATCGACCAACGAGGAAACTCAGCAACTCACAAAGATTCTCCACACAGTCACGCCTTCTTGCGATCAGATTGTCGTCGATCATCTCGGCACGTTCCATCAAAGTGGTAGACAGTTAGCTTGGCTAGGCATCAAGAACAATCCCGCCATAGCAGAACGACAAAATACATTAATAGAAACTCTAGAGCATCATGGGTTTGTGACAGAGTCACGCACGTACGTCCCCCACATTACATTAGCTCGACATGTCGAAAAACAAGCCCCTTTGGATGAGGTTCTTATTTCACCGCTAACAATACCAATTTACTCCATCGCATTGATGGAAAGTAAAACGATAGAGGGGCAATTGAGCTATCAAGTTATCGAAGAAGTCGCTTGTTCATCTTCTTGATGATGTTTATGTTATTAAAACGGTCAGCAATGGAGTAAGGAGGTAAGTAATGGAAATACTCGACTATCAAATGGATGATGCTTCGATACACGCACTAAAGCGCATTGTAGGATTAGAATGCAAGTTAATGACAAGTATTGATAATACGAGCCTTGAATCAGATCCGGTGACAAGCTTATCTCCATTGTTTTTTCAGATGCCTACTGGTTTTGTTGAGCTGACAAACGAATGGCACACAAGCCCCCAAGGTCATGACTTTCATTTGCCAGTAGCAAGGTTTGTCGATGAGCTGAATCCACAAGAGGTAAAGCTGACACAGCTTGAAGGCGTGAGGTTTTGTGAAGAAGCTAAAGTGATCGAGTGTATCGACGTCATTCGATTACGCAGCCGTAAAGCAGTAAAAGAAAATTTGGCTGATAAAGCGTTTGTCCCTTCTTCAGAAGTTGTTATCTACGACTATGGGCTCAACATTATGTTTGTTGATGGCACTTGTATTGCAGTAAAAACGGAAGATGATTCGATCTTGGGTGAGTGGCTTATTTCTAATGAAGCAATTGAGCCGTATCACCTTGAAGATGTTTACCAAGAAACATTAGAAATTCGTAGCCGGATAAGAGCTTAATTGGAGGGAGCAGCACGCGTTGCTCTCTTATTCAATCACGATCATGGAAAATAACCACTAATACTCATAAAAGTTTGGAGGCTACGTGAGTTTACTTGCTGTCTTTTTTCGCTAAATTATCAGCTAACTTACCTGCAGTAATCTGAAATGCGGCAAGGTCGTCGTCCGACACATCTAGCGTCATCTTTTGAAAGATCTTGGCGTCGACCGTTTTGATCTTCGCTAACACATCATTGCCTTTCTCGGTGGTTAATAAACATTGGCTGCGCTTATCGTCTGGGTTTGGTGTTTTCTCAATAAAGCCTTCTTCAATCAATGTCTTAATTAAGCGTGTAACCTGCGCTTTATCTCTATTTAAGAAGTTCACTACATCCATTGCTGTGCAAGGTGACTGCTTGCTGATGATTTTTATAACGCGCACATGCATAGGTGCGATAGGGAGTTCTAGTTGCTCTATTTGCTCGTGCAGTTGACGCTTCAAAGCGTGTACGAGTTGGAATAGATTATCCAGCGATTTTGGATTCGACATGTAACACTCCAAGTGAAAGTGATTGACATTATCAACTAAATAACTATAGTTGACATTATCAACTTAATTGAAAGCAACTTCAAGAGCTAGAATTGAATAACAGAATCCTTAGCAATGGTGTTGATGACCATAACATCCGTGACCATCAAACCAAAGATTGAACGCTTTTTAACAAGCTGATGAATTTTGATTGGAGAAATGAGATGAGAAAAGACAACTGCTACCGCATCACCATTGAAGAAGTAAATGTTGAAGAAGGGTGTGAAGCAAGAAGCTTGAGTTTTGAAGTTCAAGATCGTGAAGACATGCTAAACATTGTTGAGAAGCTTAATCAGGGCAGTGGATTAGAGCCAACTGATGCGACTCGTGTTGGTGTAGCGCTTCGCCTGCTGGGACCCGTGATGATGAAAGATCGTAAACATCCGTTGTTTATTGACTTTATGCCGCACTTTAGAAATTTCATGCAAAACTTGAAAAGCACAGTGAAGCGTCAACAGGCTCAATGATCGATTTAACTGTGTTTTATACCCAAGTCATTCTCGTTGAACCAAGCATCTCGAGGTTATTTGGGGATAAATTTAAAACTAATAAAAAGGCTGGTATTTCACCAGCCTTTTTGGTTTTTCAAAAGCAAATCTTACTTACCAAGATAACGGCTTTCTAAGTGTGCTTTAAAGTGTTTCGCGTTTAATACATCGCCTGTAGCTTGGCTTACCAAGTCGTCAGTAGACAACAAGCTACCTTTACTCCAGATGTTATCAGATAGCCAAGTGAAGATTGGGGATAGATCTCCAGAGCGAATCGCTCCATCTACATCAACCGTTTGCTTCATTGCAGCCATGAATTGAGCAGCATACATTGCACCGAGCGTGTAGGAAGGGAAGTAACCAAAGGCACCGTCCGTCCAGTGGATGTCTTGCATACAGCCATTCTTGAAGTTACCTTCTGTTGACAGACCTAAGTAAGCCTTCATCTTCTCATTCCACAGTTCTGGAACGTCAGTGTGCTTAATAACTCCATTCATGAGATCGCGTTCAATTTCGTAACGCAAGATAACGTGAGCAGGATAAGTCAGTTCATCAGCATCGACACGGATGAAACCTTTCTCCACGTGAGTGTAGATTTTCGACAAGTTGTCTTGAGCAAACTCAGGACCTTCGAAATGGTTAGAAGCCAGACGAGCAAGGTGCTCAACAAAGGCTTGGCTGCGACCCACTTGCATCTCGAAGAACAGAGATTGAGATTCGTGGATGCCCATTGAACGAGCTTCACCAGCCGTAGTGCCTGCTAATGATTTTGGCAGACCTTGCTCGTAACGCGCGTGACCTGTTTCATGTACGATACCCATCAATGATTGCACGAACTCTTTTTCGTCGTAGCGAGTGGTAATACGAACGTCAGTAGGAACGCCACCACAGAATGGGTGAACACTTTCATCAAGACGACCATGTTTGAAGTCAAATTGAAGCAGCTTCATGACTTCCAGCCCCAATGCTTTTTGTTTTTCAGCCGGGTAATGACCGTTCGGAAGCAGGATGTTGTTGGCTTTTTGCTTCTCGATGGCTTCATCAATCATTGATGGTAACCATGTTTTTACGTCCGTAAACAACACGTCTAGAGACGCGGATGTTGTGCCTGGTTCGTACAGCTCCAGCATGGCATCGTAAGGTGATGTGCCAGCAGCTTCTGCACGAATTTGAGCTTCTTCTTGAGACAGTTTAACGACTTCTGCCCAGTTTTTTTCGAAACCAGTCCAGTCATCATTCCCACGTTGGCTACGCCACGCATGTTCACACTTAGAACCTGCGAGAGATTGCGCTTGTACTAAAGATTCAGGCAGTAGATTCGCTTGCTGCCAATCGCGTTTCATTTCACGCAGTACGGCTTGATCTTGCGTTGATAATGACTCTTCTTCTGCTTGTGCAAATAGATCACCTAAATGAGGTTGAGTCATAAGAGAGTGAATGTGGACATTAAGTTCTGCCATTGCATTAGAACGGGCTTCCGCACCGCCTGATGGCATAACGGCAGCTTGGTCCCACCCTACGATGGAGGCTAAGTGACCAAAGTTAGAGACTTTTTTTGAATGTTCGACGAGTTTTTGAAATGCGCTCATGTGACTACTCTTTGTTATGTTCTTTCCTTAAACGCCCCAAGCGGGGTCCTTGAACGTACTGTTCGAATCCCTCAGCACCGATGCAGAAAAAGTGCCGCATCAAGAGAATGCCGATAGAGAAGTGTTGCTAATTTACTATTTATTAACAAACAATGCAGGTCTATTGTGCACAAATTCAGACACTTGTACACCTAACCAAAAGGAGCGTTGAGAAACAAAGCTAGAGTCAGCGATGGCTAATGTTCTTGAGTTTCTTGCCTAAGAGGGCGGCTGAATTTTTGAATGGCTTCCTTGCGACAGCTAACGTTGAGTTTTTTGTAAAGCTTGTAAACATGGGTTTTTACCGTGCTCTCCGCAACAAACAGGGCGTCAGCAATTTCTAAATTTGATTGTCCCTGAACAATACGATCGAGGATTTGTTTTTCTCTTTTCGTTAATGTGTTGCTGATTTCTTGAGAGCTGATGGCATAAGGTCTGAAATGAATCAGCATTTTTGCCATCAGTTTTCGAGGTAACCATAATTCGCCACTTAAGACGGCATCGATACAGCGAGTTAAATGCTCTATTGGCGAATCTTCATAAAGTACGCCTTTGAGATTGAGACAAGAAAAAAGCCGAAGATCAGAGCCCGTTTTCGGTACGTCATAAACCACTAAGTCGGTGTTTTTTGTTTTGAGTGAGATGTAGTCAGACAGTGGTCTTTCTTCCAATAAATAGTTAGAAATCAGAACAACGTTGTAGCTGGACAAGTTAATTTCTTCGTCTAAGCAATGGATGCTTTTACGGGTAAGTTTGTTTTGGGGGTTCTTTTCCAACTCTCGGCGAATAAACTGGTTTTGAATACAGTTTTCACCAATAAGAAGGATGTTAGATTCTAATTCATTCCTACGCGTCCCCATATTCATAACTAGCCCCTATATAATAGTTTTGTACTAATAATATTGATAATGTAATCACCTTAGTCTAGGGGTATAGTGCTCGCCACTTTTCTCTGTTTCAACTTTGCGACTGCCTAAGGTTGTTGCGAAAGCTTAGGTTCAATTGAGATCTGGAGCACATCGTTGTAGGTACCTCCCGGTTTATTTAGCGTATCGCCGATGATAAATTTCATGTTTTTGGCGTGTCCCTTAGATGGCGTATTTTCGCTGACTCTAGCTCTCGCCTGATCTAGGTTAATTTGCTTAGAATCCAGATACATATCGTAGCTAATGTCCCATTGGGTGTCCGCAGATTTGTGTCGGAGCGCACCTCGGTTTGTTGATTCAAAAACCAAGTTATATCCGGCGTTACTTTGAATCCAAAGTTTGGGCGCGGATGTAACTACTTTATTGGATTGGAGTATCCCCATATCCAATTCGTAATGCTGTTGAGTCAAACCATAAAACTGTATTTTGGCCATCGGCAAAACAGTGACTGCGATATTTGTCACAGCTGGTAAAACATATTCGTTATTGAGCAGTTGTTCGGTTAATACTGTCGCTTCGAGCTTGCCTTGATAAATACCTGAGGCGAGCCATTGTTGAGCCGGATAACGTATTTGAAAGGTGATATCAGCGTTATTCTCTGTTAAGACGACATGCCATTGATTACCTTTTTGGTAACCGTTCCCGCCTTGCCATTCGAAAATTAGCTGGGCATTGGCTTCTCCTTTTAAAAAAGAGTCACCATCATCAATCTCTAACTTGACCGGAATTTGGCATTGTTCGCCTTCAATATTCGCGCGCAGTCGATATGTCGAAATGAGTGTGTATGCACCAGAGGCAAACACATCATAGCGTGCTTGCGTAGAAGCAGGTTCGACACTTAAGTTACTCATTGAGCAAAGAGAACCCGCTAATGCTGGGGGAGCAAGCAATATTAGAGTGATAAAAGGTTTAATCCACATAAAGCTCTCCTAATCTGATTAAAACATTGCTGCGTTCATCTAAAGTGATCACCACAGTCTGTTTTTCTTTTGTGTCGAGTGTGAGTTGGTATTGACCGGGGCGTAAGCCGGAGATTGCAAACAAGCCATTTCGATTAGTAAAGAATTCGATGGGCTGTTGGGTTTCGCTACCCAAATAAGTCGCTACGCCAGCAATGAGTGGGATAGGGCTGCCAGTATGTCGATCGAGTAATGTTCCCATTACGGTTAACACAGAATCTGAGCCAATCTTGAGTTGGTAACCGCGTTTGTAGCCAGGATTCAGCCAAAATGCCCCGTCACCTAAATCGTAACCGGGCGGTAGGTTCTCTACGTCATAACTGATCAATTGAGGGTTGTAGGCAACCAAGTCCGGTATCAATACATTGGATGCGCTATGGCTATATACGCGGGCGTTTTCACCGTCTAGAGTTGGATCGATATCAACATTGTTTTCTTCCAAGCTTGGGTGCTTAGACACCACTGCAAACGCTTCACGGACTGGGCGTCCAACTGTGATTGAGGAACCAGCAAAGGCAATCGCACTACTGACTTCTACACGCGTACTGTGGTTTCTTATATCTTCGTTCAAACTCTCCATACGCGTAGCGTGGTCAGCGATAACTTGAAAGCGGTTGGCAGAATAGTTAACGCCAAGATCAATGTCAGCGTCGCTGTCTCGGCTGGTAACAACAGAAGCATAGCCTGACATGCCCCCAGTATTACCTACATTATTTTGATAAGTGAGGTCTAGTGCTGCTTGATCGACCTCACTGTTGTAGCGGCTGACTAATCGTGTCGAATCGCTTAATGGCCAGCTTAACGTGAGAGACGTATTCCATTCATCTGAACCGATGTCGTTGTTCTGATAGTTGACCCTTGCGCTCCATGTCGCTGGTGTCGAGAAGAAGGAACCGGACAGGCTAGGACTAATTGACCAATAATTCGCAGTATCTTCAGTGCCAGAGCGGTAATTGACCGTCATAGCTGCACGCAAATCGTCATTAATATAAAACGCACCAAACGCCGAGGCATAGTGAGTGGTTTGGTTGAGAGGAGAGTCGATGGTGTCGTAGCTTTCTACGCCCGCGAAGTTTTCCGATTGGTATTCATAGAAAACACTTAATTGTGGTTGCCAAGGGTTGTCATCATCAAATTCTGCATCGAAAGCGATGCGAAATGCTTGCCCAGAATCGAGAGTGGGATGATGGCTTTGAGAGGCGGACAGTTCGGTGACACCTAGTGAGCTTGCAATTAAAGCCGTCCCACCATATTGGTACAGGTCTTCACGTTTTTGACCGTTTACGCCTAGCGTAAGCCATGGCAATACACCAACATCAAGATAACCATGTATCAATTTTTGATCGGTTTGATAATCGAGCTCGTTGTTATTGACCTCTGACGGCACGCCCGCCATTAAACTGTACTCAAACTCTCCGCTGTTAAGAAGGTCATTCCCCGTTGCGACAGAAAATTGAATTCTTTCGGTTTGCCCAGAAGAGTCGGTGATCACCAATTCGACATCGTTAGTACCTTGTGCGAGAGGGATATCACTCAAGTTATAGCTGCCTGCGCCCAGTGTCAGCCTCTGAACGACAATGCCATCGATAACAACGTCGACATTCGACGTGCGTTGCAATGTAAAAGACTGATTGGCTTTAGGGCGCACGTTTCGAGTAGGAATTAAAGTAAAGTCACGTGTGATGCCGATTCCAAGGATGTCGGTACCATCTTGAAAGCTCTTGCCAGAGTTAAACATATCACCCAATACAAGGCGCGTTCCTTGTGAAGGAAAATCATAGTTTAAGCGCGTGCCTTGGCGGTAATAATCTGAGTCTTGAGACGATCCATTTTCAAAGGTGGCTTCGTATTCAAGGTTTGCCGAACCTGCGTTTAAGCCCGATTCAAATCTTGTACTGTAAATACTTTGTCGGTCATTTTGCTCTGCTATGGTCTGAGTTTCATTCGCCGATGCGGTGACATTGACATAACCACTGAAAAAGCTGGGTTCAGAATAATTAAAATGTTCATTGTCTTCAGCTAACGATATTTGTCGCGTGACGCTCAACTCGTTAGGAACTGAAATGATGCATTCTAGGGTGGATAAATCAAAGGTAAGCCCAAGCCCGGCACGTCGAAAGTCTTCTTGAGATAAGGTCTCTGAATGGGCGTCTCGTAATTTCTCTAAGGCTGACTCGGCGACAGATGACGAAAGTAGGGCGATGGTACTGTCTTTCGGTAAGCGAATCTCGTCATCAGCGGTAATGGTGACTTGTGCCTGACCCAAGACGCTGTCACTGATTTTTAAAAGAGAGGATAGCTCGATATCTCGACCTGTTGGATTAAGCACAACCTCGCGTGCCCAACTGATGTTGATTTGAGCGATACATAAAATCGTTAATAAAATGAATAGGAGCCAAACAGCACTGCTCCGACGCTCATTGCTCTCTTCCATGATATTTTCCTACTGGGATTGCTTTCCGTGAACGCAGGGTGAAGGTAGAAAATGGTGGCAAAAATTGGTCACCGACTTGTTGTTGGAGCGAGTAATTTTCTGTCGCTGTTAACGGCTCAAAATACAGTAGTCGAGAGTAGGTAAAGCGTTCGCCAGTATTACGAATAACCAATTGTCCGGCATCAGACACTTCCAAGGTGACGTCAGGTTGTTGGTTGTTGGAGTACACATGAAGCAGTGCGTTATAATGCACTTTAATTTTGACTCCGCTCTGCTGCATAGGCAAAGTTCTACTTTGTCCATTAGCACCCGTTAAATGAGCTTGTGTAAACCGTATAAAGTAGCTAGAGGATGTCTTTTGTACAGAAGGATCAAGCCATTGAATACGAAATACTTGCTTTGAGTTCGGTGCTAACATTGCTGCTGGTGGAAAAACCAAAAGTGCGTCGCTATTTAAAGCTTTGGTTTCATATTGACCATTTTTCTTAAATACTAGCTGATGAATACTTACTTCTAGCGGCATTTTTTCTGTTGAATTATTTGTCACTATGATCTGTGATGTTGTATTTCTATCTGTGTTCAATTCAAATACAGTCGGTGAAATAATGATTGCATTACAAAAACCACTAAATAATAACAAGATTAGACATGTTATAGATTGATAGAACATGTTATTTATCCTGTTCTATTTCTATCGACAAATCTGACACGTCAAACCCTTTCAATGGTTTCATTTCAAAAAATCGTGTTGAATGAGGAAGTACAAGTGTGCCTGCGATTAACTTACTGATATCTAAGCCTTTTAGGTATTTAGAATTACTGCCATCCGTTAAATGCCAATTAGTATTCGTTAGCCTGCCATAACTATTACCATTATTCTCTACTTCAACAATCCATTTACTTCCTTTTTGTTTGACACTTTTTATATCTAAGTTTGCCGATGTATTTTTGGGCTTAACATTAATTAGTGTATTGAATTGAAGTAATAACCCCATCTTAGCGCTTTGTTCTTCGCCACGGGCTACTTCAACCTGCTTAATGGAGACACGGTATGCTTTTGATTCAGAGATTGAAGGATCACCCAAATAACGAATCATGACCGATTGAGAGCGACCTGGCTCTATGATTGCGGTTACTGGAATAACGAGCAATTCATCGTCTGCGGGTTTTGTTGTTTCTACACCTTGCTCATCCATGGTCATTGAAAAAGGATAGAGCTCAACAGTTAGGGGTACTCGGGATGTATTGTCGATACGCATCGACATTTGGGCTCGATTGCCTATGGGTTCAATCTCAGCAACCATAGGTTCAACCTTGTATGCGTTAGCGTAAGAACAAAATAAAAATGTTGCGACTAGGATAATCCATCGAGTCATGTTGAGCTCCATCAATGTCAGCTTGGTATGGCTGTGTAGAAAGGGAGGCTATACGCTTAGCCTCCCGGAGGGGAACTTAGTTAGAAGTCACGTTAACGGTTAGCGTATCTGAGTAGCCACCCGCCCATGTTGCCACTTCTGTTGTTTGTACAGTCAATGTCGCATCAACACCAGATGCTAGACCCGAAGAACCTGGGTATGACAGCTCACTAGAGACATCGTTTAAACCCGGACCACCAGGTGCATTTAGATCAAATGATGGAAGACCTGTAGGCGCAAAAGTTGCGGTATAAGTTAGCGCGAAATCTTCGTCATCATCCGATTCAAGACCACCTTCAGAACTGGTCAAAGAAACGGTTGCACCATCGACATCGTTACATTTCATATCCAGATCGATAGAAACAGTTTGTTCTTGTGTTACATCACCAAAGTCGAGCAATTGAGTAGCAAGCCCTGATACTTCACATACTGGAGAAACATAACCCACTAATTGAACATCACCCGGACCTGCGTGAACTTGCGAACCGAAAATTGCTGTAACAGCCGCTGCACAAATCGTAAGTTTTTTCATAAAAAGATTCCTTTAACTTGAGAGATAACATACATGTTTAGCCCAAATCCCACCGAGCTAGCCTTTCTCTGTATCGAATACAGAACTCCTAGTTGATGACGCTGTTAATTGAGGGGAATACATCAATTTCAATCACGTCTTCGTAATAGCCTGCGTATAGCAAGCGGTCTTCTAGTGTTATTCTAATTTCTCCTAGTGCCGAGAAAGGAATAACACCTGAACTGTCAAAGCGTTTTTCAGAGAGCAAATCAATGCTTTTTACTTCTTCATGAATATTTGCTTTGTTAATGTTGATTTCAAATAAATACTCGAATGGTGGAATATCATCTCTTTTATCCAATTTTAGTCCGCCATTTTTTGAATATACGCTTACGCCGAGTGGTTGGTTGCAATATATGTCCAATGGTAGTGTTTTTATATTGCTGTCTGACAAGTCGATTTTCTGACCTGACGTGAAATTTATCTCACATCGGTCTTCTAATTTGCCAACAAGATTCATCGTTAAGGTATTTGCGTTACTAAATAGTGGCGCAAATATAAATAACCAAATTGCGATCATCAGGCAGCAATGAAAAAGAAGCATATATCCCATTTGCACACCAACTTTCGTTTATTTTGTGTTGTTGAAATAAACTATAATTCCTGATGGAAATAGAAGAGTAGTAAAGGAGGTTGATCGTTTTTATAAAAGTTGTAGAAATAGTAGTAACTCTCTTTATATAAGAAAGACCTTATGCTCAAGTAACCTCGAGATGCTTTGTTTAGCGAGAATGACTTGGTTTGTAGACGCTACGTTGTTTTCCTTGACCTCGAATCAATGACAACGTTTTGAGCCCTGCATCTTAAAATCATTTGTGTGTATGCTTATTAAGTGCTTTTATGCGTATGGCTTTGTACGTTATGTGATTTTCAACGATGTTGATCACAAAAGTTGCTTGCGAATTGCGTGGATTGACGGTATTGATGGGTAATGCACAATCACTCACTACAAGAATATGGATATTTTGAATTTTGAGGCGTTCCTCATTGCCATCACTATTTTGACGCTTACACCGGGATTGGACACAGCTTTGGTGATTCGTAACACCAGTCGTGCAGGTCTTAAAGATGGTTGTACGACAAGTTTAGGTATTTGTTTCGGTCTGTTTGTTCATGCATTTTTCTCTGCTGTAGGCATCTCTGCTGTTTTAGCTCAATCCGCTGAACTATTTCAAATGGTGAAAATGGTGGGGGCTGCTTATTTGATCTGGCTTGGATTAAGTAGTTTGAGAGCGTTAATGAAATCGAATGGCGGCATTGCTGTCTCTGAACAGACCCACCAAGCGTATAGCGGTAAACGCTCTTTCCGTGAAGGCTTCTTATCCAATGTGCTTAATCCAAAAACGGCAGTGTTCTATTTGGCGTTTTTACCTCAGTTTGTTAACCCAGAAGGTTCTCCATTAATGCAATCTATGCTTATGGCGTCTATTCACTTTATGATTGCGATGGTTTGGCAATGTGGTCTGGCTGGTGCATTAAATTCCGCGAAAAGCTTGTTAAAAAATGCAAGTTTTATGAAATGGATGGAAGGGGCAACTGGAGCGGTACTGGTTGCACTTGGTGTAAAATTACTTGTAGAAAAACCAGTCTAATGCACTCACTTGTTCGAATTCTAATTATCCTGATCGCTTTTATTGCGGCGCTTGCTGGTATTGTGGCTTGGAAAACCATACCTCAACTTCACTTTGTTGAAAAAGGCATGCAATGGAACTGGCATTGGTCTTACTTCGAACCATTTTCTAATGGTATTCAAACCACACGTACTCAAGATACTAAACAGCTTTTATTAAGGCGCGTCTATTTGCAAGATTCCACCGTCGTCTTTGTCGGTACGACCTTAGACAACAAGTTCGAAATTGATGTAGTAAATCAAGCGTCTTGTGAGCCAAAGAGCAGTAAATGGGTGTCAGTTTCAGTCAATGGTCAGCCGATGTCGCATGTACCAATGGTGTGCGAGAAGACCGGTGAAACGTACATCTATCGATTTATCGGCAATAAGCTAAGAACGCTTGAGTTTGGTATTGACGATAGCTTTATTCGTGAAGATTTTACATTATGGCCGATTTCAGAGATAAAAACAGATCAGTTCAAACAGCAGCACTCTGCATTTTTCAATAAGAAAGATGGTGGTGAAGATCATCAATGGCTCAGAGATTGATGCGCTATACCTAAGTATCTAGGAGTGACCTGGGTATAAATACAATATGATGAAATGAGAAAGAGACAAGTCGATCGGCTTGTCTCTTTTTTTATAGCCAAGCATCGCGATGTTATAGGGGTATATCAAATCATGGCTAGTTTCTCTCGACAGACCTGCAACGGTTTTGATTGAACGAAGTACTAACAAATCAGAAAGGACTCCCTCGATTTAAGTAGTTAAACGCTTCATTCAGGACTCACTTTTTTTCCACACCTCCACTGATAATTTATATATCAAGCATCAATAAATAAGAGCGTTAATCGTTTGCTGTACTTCTGGTTAATGCCTTAGTAAACACTAAAGGCTTGTGTGTTCCTGTCAGTGGTGACTTGTCGGAGGAACGGTTACACAAGTCATTTGGTTCATCGGAAATGAGATAACTAAATGAAAAAAAGATCCGTACTAATTCCTTTATTTCTTTTATCAAGCGCTGCTCATGCAGCGAGCGATTACGTTGTTGGTCAACTGATTCCTGAAAAAAGTGTTGTGGTAAAAAGTGAAGTCGTCGGCGTGGTGGATTCTTATCGTTACGATAACGGTGACTCTGTGACTCAAGGGCAGGAGCTATTGTCTCTGTCCTCAGAAGATTATGCATTGAGTTTGGACTTAGCACGTAACGAGTTAGAGGTGAGTCGTGCCGAGTTAGATATTCAAGAAAAGCAATTAAAGCGTTATCAATCCTTGCTGACCAGTAATGGCGTCTCGGCAAGTGACGTGGACAACCAAATTCGTGTAACCAACATTGGTCGAGCTCAATTCAACGTAAGTAATACACACTACAAAATCGCCGCAAGAACGCTTGATAAAGCCTCTCCGGATGCACCTTTTGATGGGGTGATTACTAATCGCTCTGTTGAGTTAGGGCAGTTTGTTTCGGTGGGTGATGCGCTTTTTACCATTGCAGATATGGAACGATTGAAAGTACGTTTTCACCTGTTAGAGATTGATTTCAACAAGTTCAGTAAAGGCGAGAAGGTTAAGGTCGAAGTGCCTTCTGTTGAGCAGACGTTGGACGGCACCATCACTTTACTTTCTCCTGCTTTCCAAAACAGTGAGCCGGGCTTCCTTGTTGAAGTGACGGTAGATAACGCCAACGGCGAGCTTAATCCGGGCATGGAATCGTACGTGTATTTCAATGATCAGGAGGCACTGTGAATTTCTTCTTAGATTTGCTCTCTCATCGAAAGTTTGCGTCTAAAATCCTGACCATTTTGATCATCAGCATTGGTGCCCTTACTGCCTACAATCTTCCCCTTGCTGAGAAGCCTCGATTTGACTTAGGAAAAGGCGATATCGTCACGGTTTATCCTGGTGCCAGTGCGAAAGATATTGAAAGTAACATCACCAGTAAAATTGAGAAAGAATTGCTGCCTATTTCTGGATTGAAAGAGTTTACCTCTACGTCGGAAACGGGCGTGTCAAACATCAGTGTGGTGTTGGATAGCAATGTCTCTGATCCGAATGCCGTTTACCAAGACATTCGAGATGCACTGGCAAGGGTAACGGATTTACCCGCTGGTGTGACCGAAGCGCCAACGCTGTCGATCAAAAAATCGTACAGCTTGGATTTCATGGTGGTCGGTATTTCTGGTGATGTTGGTTATAAAGCACTGCGAGATAAAGCCAAAGACCTAGAGTTGGCTTTGAGACGGGTCGAAGGGATTGGTGAAGTTTACACCGTCGATTTGCGTGCGCCAGAGTTCTTAATCCAACTCGAACCGATTTCTTTGAGACGTTATGGTTTAACGTTGGATCAAGTGGCGGCATTGATTGCAGAGCGTAATACGCTGATCAGCGGTGGTCGTCTGGAAACGTTAAAGAACAACCCAGAACTGATGACCTCTGCCGAGCTGGATAGCATTGAAGAGCTGCGTGAAATGTTCATCTCATTCAGCCCGAATATTCAACTTAAAGACGTTGCAGGTCTCATTGAGGATGGGTTTGAAAAAGGCGAGGTTTATGGCTCAATCAACGGTAATAAGAGTATTCTTTTTGACTTAAGAACTAATGAAAGCGCGGACGTTATTAGCACCTCTAACGCGGTGAAAACTTTGATTGCAAATCAGCAAAAACTGCTCGGTGACAAATACACTATCGCCATCGGTTCTGATTTGTCTGAAGACATCCAAGAGAAAGCGCGCATAGTGCAAGACAACGGCTTGGTTGGACTTGGCTTGGTGCTGATCACGTTGGCGCTTTTCCTTGATAGACGCATTGCATTTTGGGTCGCGGTTTCTATTCCCGTATGTATCTTCGGCACGCTGGCTTTGCTGCCTCCTTTCGGGCAGATTCTGGATGTGTTCACTATGTCCGCCTTAATTTTGATTGTCGGAATTATTGTCGATGATGCCGTGGTGGTGAGCGATAAAATCGTGGCACTAGTTGAAGAAGGTTATCCGGTTGATAAGGCGGTCTCGCAAGGTGTGAAGAGTGTATTCCCAGCGGTCCTAGCAAGCATTTTATCGACCATGATTGCCTTCATACCTTTGCTCTTCTTACCGGGAAACAGCGGTAAATTGGTTTATGTAATTCCGCTTACGGTCATTATTGCGTTGTGCTTTTCGTTTATCGACGCGCTGTTCTTTATTCCTGCCCATTTAAAAGGCATTTTGAGTAAGAAGAGTCAGGTAAAGAAAAAGCCATTTTTAGATTTAAGCGCACTGAATCGTTTAATTGAACTTGTCATTCGAAACAGCAAAGTAGCGCTGCCATGTATTACCGTAGTGATTCTGACTTTAGGAGCGATTTCATATAAGAGTTTGAGCTTCTTGTTCTTCCCAACAGACGGCGCGTATTTGATAGAAATCAGTGCTGAATCGAATCCAGAGTTAGATTTGGATGACGTCTGGAAAGAAACACAACAACTCGAAGCGCTGATCAAAAGCACTGAAGAGGTGAATTATTGGTACGGTGAAGTGAGCTCACCAAATAGCTATTGGGTGATTTCATTAACACCACCAAACAGCCGAACAAGAACCGCAGAGCAAATCGTCGAAGAGTGGGAAGAGAAAGCAACGCAAATTACAGGGTTGGCTCAAATTGAGTTCGATATTGATGGCGGCGGTCCTCCGGTAGGACGTCCAGTGGACTTGCGTGTCGTTGGCGGTACGGATGAAGGGCGAGAAAAGCTTGCTAATGATTTGACGGCGTACATTGAATCATTGGAAGGGACGAGCCGAGTACGACGTGATTTAAATGCACCAGCACCACAGATTCAAGCTGAGCTGCAACATCACTGGCTCAAGTACTACGGCATCAGTGCCACCAAAGTCGGGGATATCATTAAGTTTGCGATTGACGGTCAACGCGTGACGCGGATCTTTAATGGTGAAGAAGAAGTGTACTTCCGAGTCGCTTTAGAAGAAGACGACAAATCCTTAAAAGAACTGGATAACATTTTGGTTCGCGCCAGCAATAACAAGCTGGTGCCATTAAGTGAGCTGGTTCGATGGAGAAATGCCGATGCAGAAGCACAAATCAAACACTTTAATGGAGAGCGAGTGATTCGTGTCTCGTCAGGTGTCGATTCGACCGTGACTGATCCGGTTGCCGTTTTTGCTGCGGTTCAAGAAGCCTTTGCCAATAAAGAATACGGCGGTGCCTCTATTATTGCGACAGGGCAGATCTTAGAAACACAAGAAGCGCAGCAAGGCTTTGTCATCGCGATTAGTGTGGCGTTTATTGGCATTGCGTTGCTTCTGATTCTTCTTTTTGACCGAATGCGCGAAACCTTAATTGTGTTGACAGTGATTCCTTTTGGCATCGCTGGTGCGCTGTTTATTCTGTTCTTACATAATCAGGTGCTGAGCTTTTTCTCCATCATCGGGATGATTGCCTTGATTGGTATTATGGTGAACAACAGCTTGGTGCTGATTTGGCACTTCAAAGAACACGAAGCGGAATGTAACGATACCAACTTGCTGGAGTTTGTAATTCGTGGAACGCAAAGCCGAGTAAGACCAATCACCTTAACCACAATCACAACCGTTGCAGGTCTTATCCCGCTTGCGTACGGCTTGGGTGGCTACGATAACTACATGTCGCCGATGGCGCTGGTGGTTGGTTGGGGCTGCGTGATCTCAATGATCGTCACGCTTACCGTGATCCCATCCATTTACCTATGGACACACAGGAAAGGGAATGAAAGTGCATCCGCAGTCAATGACAACAGCGAGGAGAGAACCCTAGCGACCGACTAAGTACTATTGAAATACCGGACAGCCCGCAGTTAAATTCTGCGGGCTTTTTGGTTGGGCTAAAACTAAAGTCGAACACGGTTCATAATTGCTTACCGATCAATGCCTTTTGCTGCGTGGTGATAATTCTCAGGATGTGATCTTAAACGTTATCAGTTTGTTAACGATTGCTATACTTACCAAGCCATAAACAAAGGAAAAAATAAGGACGTTCAATGTTAAAGCTCAAGCAAATTGCTGTCGCGGCTTCTCTGGCTGCACTAAGTACAAGTTTTTCAGTTTCTGCTAAAGATACGTTCGTAACCATTGGTACGGGCGGTGTAACTGGCGTGTACTACCCGACGGGTGGTGCAATTTGTCGTTTGGTGAACAAATCACGTGCTGATCATGGCATCCGTTGTTCAGTAGAAAGTACCGGTGGTTCTATCTACAACATCAATACCATTCGCGCAGGTGAGTTGGATTTAGGTATCGCGCAGTCGGACTGGCAATACCATGCTTATAACGGTACGAGCAAGTTTGAAGATAAAGGACCATTCAAAGAGCTTCGTGCGGTGTTCTCTGTACACCCAGAACCGTTCACCGTTGTGGCTCGTAAAGACGCTAACATCAACACGTTTGATGACCTAAAAGGCAAACGAGTGAACATTGGTAACCCAGGTTCTGGTCAGCGCGGCACCATGGAAGTGCTAATGAAAGAGTACGGTTGGACGAATGACGATTTCAAACTGGTGTCTGAGTTAAAAGCATCAGAGCAGTCTAAAGCACTGTGTGATAACAAGATCGACGCGATGATCTACACCGTAGGTCACCCAAGTGGTGCGATTAAAGAGGCGACTACGTCATGTGACAGCAACATCGTAACGGTAGCCGGCCCACAAGTTGAGAAGTTGGTTTCTGATAACAGCTTCTACCGTATTGCAAACGTACCAGGTGGTATGTACCGCGGTTCAGAAAGTGATGTACAAACCTTTGGTGTAGGTGCGACGTTTGTTTCTTCAACGGCCGTGCCAGACGAAGTAGTTTACAACGTAGTGAAAGCGGTATTCGAAAACTTTGATGATTTCCGCCGTCTACACCCAGCATTCGCCAACTTGAAGAAAGAAGAAATGGTGAAAGATGGTCTATCTGCGCCGCTTCATCCAGGTGCTGAGAAGTACTACAAAGAAGTGGGTTTGATTAAGTAATTTCCACTTAGAACTAATAAAAACGCCATCGTAGTTTGCGATGGCGTTTTTGTTTGTGAGCAATGAGCGCTTGGCTTTGGTTATATCGTGGTATTGAGTTAGGCATAGACATCTACGAAAAAGTAAATGGTAATCGCGATAGAAGAGAGGGCAACGAAGCCTTTTACATGACTAGGATTCAACCGGCGAGATACACGCGCTGCCAAGTAGCCGCCAACCAATGTGCCAACCATTACAACGCTGCCTTTGGTCCAATCGATCGAACCGTTAGCAACAAAGATCACGATGGCAATCAGAGAAACACAGGTCGAAACCAGCAGCTTAAGCCCGTTCATTAAGTTGATGTCTTGGTGTCCTGCAACCACTAAATAACTCAAGACGATCACGCCTAGCCCCGCGTTAAAGAAACCACCGTAAGCAGAAACTCCAACTAAAAGCAGGCTCAAAGCGATTACGCCTAAAATGCCAGCGTGTTTGGTTTCTTTGGTCAGAGACTTAATCAACGCAGTCATGCGAGAGCCAGTTAAAAAGAGTACGGTTGCGAATAACAGTAGCCATGGAATCGCTTCAAGAAAAACAGATTCTGGCGTATTCAGCAGAAGATAAGCACCGACAGCGCCACCAATCAAACTGAAAGAGATAGTGAAAGCCAGCTCTTGCTTGTTCTTCATGATTTCTTCGCGAAAGCCGATTGCACCACTGATGTAACCTGCGCAAGAAGCATAAGTATTCGTCGCGTTCGCCATGATGGGAGGCACGCCAACCGCCATTAATGCAGGGAAGGTAATGAAGCTACCACCACCGGCGACGGAGTTCATGATCCCACCAACGACGCCCGCAGCAAACAAGAGAGCAAATTCCAGCAGCATAAAAAGTCCTTTTTTGTTCTTATAGTTTTTGTTTCTGAACGATTAACACTACGCAACTCACCCAAAGAAATAAAGTAGCGATTAGTCCAAGAAAAAAGCCACCGCAGAGGGTGGCTTGGTTTCAAAGGTCTATCTTGAGGGATAGATAGAATGCTTATTGCTCAACTTTCACTGGTTGCGCTTTAAGCTTTTGAAAGAGTTTTACAAACAGTGGGCTGCCAAGTACCAATACTGCAAGCACTGTGAATGTCAGTGTGATTGGGCGTTCCCATAAGAAGCTCAGTTCACCGTCGGAAATCATCAATGCACGACGCAGGTTCTCTTCCATTAATCCACCAAGGATAAAGCCAAGCAACAGCGGTGCGAGAGGGAAGTTTGCTAACCTTAGTGCGATGGCAGCCATTGCCACAAGTAGCATCACAAACACGTCCATGGTGTTGAAAGAAACCAGATACACACCCGTAATGGAGAAGAACAGAATCATCGGCAACAACACGGTTCTTGGTACTGCTAACAACTTCGAGATGTATGGGATCAGCGGTAGGTTAAGAATCACCAACACAATGTTGCCGAAGTACATGGAGATAATTACCGACCAGAACACATCTGGATGTTCAACAAACAGACGAGGACCTGGTTGAATACCGTAAGCGATTAACGCTCCTAGCATGATTGCGGTTGTACCAGAGCCCGGAATACCAAGGGTCAAAAGAGGAACGAAAGAACCACTTGATGCTGCGTTGTTCGCTGACTCCGGAGCCACCAAACCTCGAATGCTGCCTTTACCAAACTGCTCTTTTTTATCCTTTGGAGCAAGGTTACGTTCCATGCCGTAGCTTAAGAAGGCGGCGATGGTTGCACCTGCGCCCGGAAGAACACCAGTAAAGAATCCAAGGATTGAAGAGCGAATAGAAACAGGCGCTACTTCTTTGATTTCTTCCTTGGTGACTTTCATCGAGCCAATGTTGCTCAGCTTATCTTGTTCCTCATCACGCGTATCTTCAGAAGGCTTCAAAATACCCATCAACGTTTCACCAAGCGCAAAGGTCGCCATCGCCAACAATAGGAAGCTAAAGCCATCCATCAAATCCGTTAGACCAAAGGTGAAGCGTTCGACACCGACGCCTTTATCAATGCCGACTGTAGACAACATCAAGCCTAGAATGGTCATCATCCATGCTTTTATTACTTGTCCTTTGCCAGCGAACGCAGCCACTGCGGATAAGCCAAGAAGCATTAGCGCAAAGTAGTCAGAAGATTGGAAGCTTAACGAGACGTTGGCCAATGCTGGTGCCGCCACAAGTAGCATTATTGCTGAAAGCGTGCCACCAGTGAAAGAAGAGTAAGCCGCCAGTGCAAGTGCTTTACCTGCTTGTCCTTTCTGCGCCATTGGGTAGCCATCAAACGCGGTAACTACGGTTGAAGAACAACCCGGTGCGTTGATAAGAATAGAGGAAGTTGAACCACCAAATACCGCACCATAGTAAACACCTGCCATCAGAATCAGACCCGAAGATGGATCCAAACCATAGGTGATAGGAATCATCAGAGCGATGGCAGAAATAGGACCAAGCCCCGGTAGCATGCCGATAAACGTACCAACAAAACAGCCAACAATCACCATCATGATGTTCATTGGCATCACGGCGGTCGATAAACCTTGTAGAATTCCATCTAACATAATTCAGTCCTTTCTTTTGACTACCAGATGGTGAAAATCAGACCAGGCTCAAGGTAGATATCCAGACCTTGAGTGAGCAACAAGTAAAACGCGATAACGAACGGGAATGAGGCTCCAAACAACACCGATTTACGTCGTTCGCCAAGAAGGTAAAAGCCCGCAAGCAGGAAGAATCCTGTCGCTAATACAAAGCCGATGTAAGTCAAACCCAGACCATAAAGCGCCATCAAAACTAAAAAGGCGATAAGCAATTTCCAGTTGAATGACATCACAGCGCCGCTTTGTTTATCGGGCTGACCACTGACCAATAGCATTAGCGCTAAACCAATCCCGACGTAGGTCAGAATGGTCGGTAAAGTGCGAGCCGTGAAGGGTTCGTATTCATCCCCGGGAAAGAGAGGGATTTGCGTAGTTTGGTAGCCATAGCATAGGCAAAACAACAAAAAGATCATCGCGCCAACACGATCGCGGCACAGCAAATTCTCTTTGGTAAAAATATTGGTTGAATGAGACATATCCAACTCCTAGAACAACAGGAAAAGACCGTATATGGGCGTTAATGAAGAAGGACCAAGTCATTAACAATTAAGCGCATCGCTGCTAGTCGAGTTACTTAGTGTTTACCAATCAATAAACAAAGGAGTTTTTACTTGTCGAATATCGACAATGCCCATATACGGTGAAATTAGAGTGCAAATACAACGGGGCTAGGGATAGCTAACCCCACAAACTCGGATGGGGGTTATTACTTTTTAAGGAAACCTAATTCGCGCATTAGATCGCCCATTTGCTGCTCTTGCTCTTCTAGGAACGCGAAGAACTCTTTATCCGCTTTGTAGTTGTCAATCCAACCATTGCGGTCACGAACAACTTGCCATTCGTCCGTTTTGTACATTTTGGTCAGAGCTGCGTTCCATTCGTCGAGCTTGGCTTGGCTTGTGCCAGGAGCGGCAAAGAAGCCACGCCAGTTCGCGAACACAGTCTCATTGCCATATTCTTTCAGGGTAGGGATGTTTGGTGCAGCGTCTAGACGTTTTGGTGCCGTAATCGCCAGTACTTTTACCTGACCAGATTTCGACATCTCTAATACTTCGCCAAGACCGGTTGAAAGCAATTGTGTTTCGCCAGACAGAAGCGCTGCCATTGCTTTGCCGCCAGCGTCATACGCGATGTAGCGAACTTTACGCGCGTCAAAACCTTCGCCTTTAAATGCAGCTGCGACGACAAGGTGATCCATCGAGCCACGAGCAGAACCGCCGGCGATTTTTACTTTACGTGGGTTAGATTCGAAATCTTTGACCACATCTTCCCATGTGTTGTACTTCGAATCCGCGGAAGTCACGATAGCGCCGTAATCAGCAATCGTCGCAGCTACTGGCGTGAGATCTCGAAAAGATTGCGGGAAGATACCCGTCAGTGAACGAACAACGATTGGGGTTGAGTTCACCATCAACGTATCAGGTTGGCGCTCAGCGGTTTCGATGAGGTGTGCAATGGCTTTACCACCACCGCCACCAGAGAGGTTTTGGAAAGAGACATTTTCAACGATGTCGGATTTAACCAGTACATCACCTGTACCACGAGCCGTCATATCCCAGCCACCACCAGCACCACCAGGGATTAGAAAGTGGATTTTTTCAACATCAGCAGCAAAAGCGTGGAAAGAAAATGAGGCTGCAATGATGGATGCGGCGAGCGTTGGTTTGAGTACCTTTAACATGTTTCACGTTCCTTATGTTGGTGACTCTCTTGTTTTGAAGAGTCTTATTATTTGTTCTCCTAGCAAGGTAGGGTGACTCGCTAGTGATGAGTTAAAGGTTAATAAGGTGTTAACGTGATGTCTCTAATGCGTAGATAAAGAGAATATTGAGCATAAACGACGTTTTGTTCATAAAGTTCACGCAAATATACTCATCAAAGAATGTGGTGAAAGACTAGGTTGGTCACATCAATGGAGTGTCTAAAACCGCCATAATGATGGAGGTTGAATAGGGAGGAATAGAGATGAAAGGAACATGTTTATGTGGCGCTATTGAAGTGACCGCACCTCAACACAATGAAGTGAGCTTTTGTCATTGCGATATGTGTCGAAAGTGGTCAAGTGGACCTCTGCATGCGGTGCATTGTGGTCCCGGTGTGACATTTAACGGTGCTGAGCCTAAACGCTATCAATCATCCCAATGGGCAGTACGAGGTTTTTGTGGTGAATGCGGCACGAATATCTATTACCACTTGTTGGCAACAGATGAATATATTCTTTCTGCGGGATTATTTAATGAGCCAGATTTCAAATTAAGCTTAGAGATCTTCACTGATGAGAAGCCCGCATACTATGATCTGCAACCACACAGCAAGAAAATGACAGCTCAAGAAGTTTTTGACCAATACGCGCCAGAAGAGTAGATAAAATGAAGTTTCTCTGGTTAAAGGTTTTACTGACAGTAGCGGTATTTGCAGGTTTATTTTTGATTGTCTATCAGCAAGTACAAAGTGGTGTAAGTTGATCATTAAAAGCCGAGTATTAACTCGGCTTTTCGCTCTTTGCTCATGTGCTCGTTTGATTACTTAAGCATGTGAACATAGTTATAAAACTCGACATCTCGTACGTAACCGTGTTTCTCATACACGGATTGTGCGGTTTTATTATCAATACCAGTGCTTAACATAACAAAGGCAGAGTCGGTCTCTTTTGCCAGTTGGTCCGCTTGTTCCAATAAGCGTTCACCAATCCCTCGTTTTCTCTGTGATGAATCCACATACAAATCGTACAGAAGCCAAATCTTACGCATTTCTAGCGAACAGAAGAGTGGATAAAGCTGCGCAAAACCGAGCGTCCGCCCACTTTCATCCGTTGCGTAGTACACGACTGATTCTTCATTCTCAATACGAGCTTTGATAAAAGACTCTGGGTCTTTACCTGAAACATCGACTTGATAAAACTCAAGATATTTTAGGTAAAGAGGAGAGACCTTTTTGACATCAGAGACACCTGCTTTTTTCACGACGATCATAATAAAACCTTAAGGGTATATAAGACATTAGCTAGCATACGCCGATTGAAGAATAAGATTTCGTAGTAATCTAATCTCTCTAAAATGGAGCTCTAGCAATAGTCGTAAAACTTTGTGATGGTTAACTTATTCGTAGTTGCAGTTAGACTCGTAGCGCCGTGAGATGGGCGGCTGATACTGAGGAAACAACCTGACTCTTTTATCTGTTCAGGTGACTTTTCCTTGCCTAAGTAAATAAGTAATGACGGTTTCTCGGTCGGTCCGATATTGGCAAGGTTCAACCCTTGCACGCCCATCGCTTTCTCTACATTGAAATCATCCAACGCTAGCGTTCCCAATCTGACATAAATGTTCAGTTCTGACAGTTTTGCTAACGGCATTTCTGCGACACCTTGACTCTTAGCGTGTGTCATCATCTCCTGGTTGATGTCATGAAATTTGTCGATAAAAGATTCCAAGCTGTTGAGTCGATCTTGACGTTGCTTCTGCATGATTTGTGGTGCTGAAAACAAACTTATTATGGCTAAGAGAATAAGCGCTACAGTCACTTCGGTTAAGGAGAATCCTTTTTGCTTCATAGATATTTCTTACAGATAGAGGGGGCATACAAAAGAAGCGTAATGTTAGCGAGCTAGGTGCTTAGGATAAATTTGAGATGACCGATTATTTCAACAGTCGAAACCTATGAAAGAACTGAGACTGTGGTTGCGATAGTGGTACTTGCCGATTAATAACCTTTTGGTCGCTCCTTGTGCAAGTCTATGAAAAATATGTACTAGACTTGATATTAATATGCCTCAAGTTGCCAACATAGGTAGCGAATTTTCTTGTCGTCAATGCCATTGGAGGGCGTTATCGCATGAAAACTAAATCAGGTTCTCCTCGTAAGTTTTCGATTAAGTTCACCGTCGGAAGTCTCTTCATATTTGCTACTGCAGTGACTGCGTTACTCGGGGTTGGTATGCAATACTACTTTGGTAAGCAGATGTCAGAGGAACATATTTTGACGCGCTTAACCATGACGGCTAAAGACGTCAGTAACCATATCCATCAAATTGATGCGAGTGCAACAAGTAGTGCGGGGATACTGCGGAGTGTAGCTGATTACAGTGATACACAATTTAGTGAAGATGAAATTCAGCACGTATTTACCCAAACCTTGATTGATAACCCTGTCTTTTACAGTATTTACTTTGCGAATCAGGAAGAGTTCTTCTTTCAAGTAGTTAACTTGGAATCTTCTTCAATTGTTAGAGGAAAAATAGGAGCGGCACCTGATGAACGTTGGGCGGTTATCAAAATTGTAGGAGAAGGCGAAGAGCGAACAAGATATTCCTTATTTTATTCAGAGTCGCTTGAGCTGGTTCGTACTACAAAACAAAGTAGTAACTTCTATCCATCTCGGAGACCTTGGTTCGACAATGCCTCAAAAAACAGTGTCTACAAGACCGATCCCTACTTATTTCAGCATTTAAAAATCACCGGTCAATCCTATTCTGTTCGCAGTAATAAAGGCGCAGTGATCGGTGTCGATACCGTGCTCTCGTCTCTGAGTGAGAAAATCACAGCGACTGAACTCGGAATGAAAAAAGATGATGGCGTAGAGTCGTTCATTTTTAACAATCGAGGTGAAGTGATCGCTTCAAGCATCAACGTATTTCAAGAGGTTGAAATTCCGACATCGCCACCGTTAACTTTAACAAAAGAACAGCAAGCATTATTGAATGATAAAGAGTTTGTTGTGTCCAACCAGAATGATTGGGGACCATACGATTATACCGAGAGTGGTGAGCCTGGTGGCTATGCTATCGATGTTTTAAAACTCATCGCTGAGAAAACGGGCATGGCAGTGGAGTTCGTAAATGGCTTCAGTTCTGCAGAATTGGTGAAGAAGTATCGCAATGCCGAAATAGATATACTTCAGCCAGTGCTTGGTGCTCCCTCTGAATTTGGTCTCAAGAGCCATCCGATATTTTACGGACAACTGGCTATCGCAGCCAAAATCGATATTCCGATGCCCGTTTCTCTAACTGAACTCACGAACCAAAAAGTGGGCGTCGTCGCTGGCTTTGGAATGAAGGAGTGGTTACTCGAACGTTATCCGACACTCAATATTGTTGAACAACCTAATCTCGATTTAGCAAAACGAGCGCTGCACATGGGGGATATTGAATACCTTGTAGACAGTTACCTAACCATGGTCGAGATGAAGCGACTAGTGAAAATTACCAATATCCATGTGACAAAATTGACGGAATCACCTCTGGAATTTTCTGTGTTCATGCAAGATGAAAACAGTGGATTGATGCAAGTTGTCAATCAGGCAATCGACAGTATTACACCAGAACAACAATCCGCGTTGGAAGAGAAGTGGTTTAAACCCCATCAATGGCGAGGCAGTTTTGCGCCTTATCCAGAAGTCTATGAGCTAGCAACCCAAAAAGACAAACACGACACGATGAACAAAGTGACCATTGAGGGAGAGCATCGATTTCTCTATATCACTAAGTTGCAATCTACTCGTGGAACAAGTGACTACTTTGCGGTGTTAGTTTCCGAGCAAGTCGTTACTGATGCTGTCACCAGTCGATTATCCAAGGCTATTGCGTTTACCTCTATCGTGATGGTTATCTTGTTTCCATTAGCATGGAAGGTTGGATCACCTATTGTGCATCCGATTCTGGCGCTTCGAAAAGAAACCATCAAAATCAAAAATCGTGAATTTGACCAATTAGCTCCGGTAGAAACGCGTATCAAAGAAGTTTCTGACTTGTCTGACTCAGTTACCGAAATGACGCAAGAGATTCAGCATCACGAGCAACAGCAAGAAGAGTTTGTTGAAGCCTTTATTCGCCTTATCGCGCAAGCGATCGATGATAAGTCTCCTTATACTGCGGGGCACTGTAATCGTGTTCCGGAAATTGGCTTGATGTTGGCAGAGGCTGTAGAGAAGTGCGACACCGGTAAGTTCAAAGACTTTAAGTTCAACAATGACGATGAACGACGTGAATTCCGTATCGCGGCTTGGTTACATGACTGTGGCAAGATCACCACGCCAGAACATATCGTTGATAAAGGCACTAAGTTAGAAGCCAACTATAACCGCATCAATGAAATTCGCACTCGTTTCGAAGTACTAAGGCGAGACGCTGAAGTGGAAATGTGGAAGTCGATATCTACTGGTGAGCTTTCAAAAGAAGAGGCGCAAGCCAAGTTCGACCAACGAGTTGCTCAGTTGGACGAAGACTTCCGGTTTGTTGCCAACGCCAACGTGGGTGGCGAGTTTATGAGCGACGATAAGATTGAGCGCATTAAACAAATCGCCAAACAAACTTGGTTGCGTCACTATGATGATCATCTTGGTCTTTCTCCGTTTGAAGAAATGATTAAGCCAAAATCCGACGTGACGCTACCCGTGGTTGAAAACCTTTTAGCGGATAAGCCTGACCATATTATTGAACGTGTTCGCCCGTTAGAATTTGATCCTGAGTATGGCATTAAAGTGCAAGTACCAGAGCATCAATACAACTTGGGTGAAGTGTACAACCTGACCATTTCCCGCGGGACGTTAACACCAGAAGACCGCTTCAAAATTAACGAGCACATGATCAGTGGCATCAAAATGCTGGGGGCACTGCCATTCCCTCCGGAGTTAAGTAACGTGCCGCGTTACGCTTCGACTCACCATGAGACCTTGAAAGGCACAGGCTATCCGCGTCGGTTGAGTGCAGAAGATTTATCAACCCCAGAACGCATCTTGGTGATTGCGGATATCTTTGAGGCGCTAACCGCAGGTGATCGACCTTACAAGAAAGCCAAGCCAGTGAGTGTTGCGGTCGACATCATGTACAAGATGGCACTTGATGAGCATTTGGATATGGACTTGTTCTTATTGTTCTTAGAAAGCGGGGTTTACCGTGACTATGCCAACAAGTTTATGCCAGCCGAACAGGTTGATGAGGTGGATATTGAGAAGTATCTGAAGTCGAAATCATCAGACGCGTAAGCCAGAGAGCTTAGAGCGTTTAAACCCTACAACTTCAGAGAGTGGCGCATTCGTTGCCACTCTTTTTGTATCAGAACTTGGTAGCGCGTTGGTAGCTCAACGTTATTAGGAGGAGGTAGCAGTTCTGCCGCTTCTTGTAACGAGAGACCTGCAAAGGGATGTTGATCTCGACAGCTGAGTATGGTCATTGCCAAGGCATAGAAATCATCGTTCTTGCTTGCCTGACCGATACGAAGAGAAGGGCGTGTCGAACTATAGGCTCGGCTAACGGTTGTATGTGAATGCTCTCGGTATTTAGCATCAACTCGAATCACACTGCCAAAGTCGATAAGCCGAACTTGGTTCTTTGGCGTCACGATGACGTTATGTGGCTTGATATCGCCATGCAGATAACCCGTTTTGTGCAGGTTTAGCAAAGCGAACTCAAGCTTGGATATTAAATCTTGAGGTAATAAATCAGGTTCTATTGCGTTAAGTGTTTTACCTTCCAGGTATTGGCTCATTAACCAGTCGGCGTGGTTTTGCGAGCCGTAACCATGAAAGTTCGCCCAGTAATCCGACGCGTATTTGGATAGAAAGTCCGCTTCCGCCATCAAAGCCCGTTTCTCAGCCAAGCTGCGCGCTACTTTGATGACCACAGTGCCATAAAGCTTGTGCTCGCACTGAAACACGTTTTCGCTCAAAGGCGCTACATAAGTAACGCCACAGGCTCTAAACAGGGTTTGATTGGCGAACGTATTCATCACTAAATGCTCGCAGGTAACACAAAGCCCGCAAAGAAATTTGGCACGAACGGATTGTTCTGACCTTGAGTTTTAATCGTTAAGCGAACCTTGTCGCCATTGTAATCAAACTCAAGTTGAGTACTTTGCGAAGAAGTTGAAGTGACGCGCGGCTCAATCAAGCGGAACCATGCCCAACTGCCTTTAAATTGCTCATTGGCAATCGGCGTTGCTTGTTTTTGTAGACGCACTGTAAGTGCATCTTGCGCGACAGAATCACCTTTCCAGCTTTGTTGTGTCCACAGCATCGGACCGTGTTGATAGGTGAAAATCGGTTTTTCAGCCCGAATGGAAAACTCAGTCAGTGCCGAGCTCATCTCTGTTGGTTTCATCTGGAATTGAATCGCGACGTTTTTCGGGTCAGCTAAAAACAGGGCAGAGCGAATGTCTTTGGCTTTATCAAACATCAGCCAAATCGCAGGATCTAACGCAAAGCCGGTATTTGGCAGTAAGCCGGACATAAACGGCGCACGTTGCTCTGTCGAGAAGCCTTTCAACATCGTTTGATAGAAGGTGTCCAATGTGCCATCAGTTTTAAAGAAGGCAGCAACATCCGCGGTGCTAGCATCGCTGTTGGCACTTTTCTTAAATGGGTAGAAAGCCGCGATGGTGTTTTCATAAGGCTGGTAGACTTCGCTGTTCCACATACTATTAAGATATTGGTGAGCTAAGTTCATCACCAACTCATTGGTTTGCACTGTCACGTAGTCAATCACTTCACCGGATAGTGGTGGCTGGGAATCGGTCAATGACGCCAACTGTGCGACCGGATTTTGCGCTTTTAAACCTGCAGATAACGTTTCGTAAGCCACTTTGTCTGGCGTGTTGGATTTGTAAAACTGATCGAGCCATTTGGCCGTGTTCGCAAAACCTTCCAGAACGGAATCTATTGGTTTCTTACCCTGATCGTCTGGCGTCACTTGTTTGTGGAAATCATTAAACGTCAGCGTGATTTGTCGAGCGGACTCTTTCTTCTCGTTGTCTTGCGCAGCATCGGCAATCTCCTCATCGGTTTTCTTCTTCGCATCTTTTGGCTCAGGTAGAAGAACCGAAGTGTAGTTGCTGATGGTGGTAAACAGCTTAGACATTGGATTGTTTGAGGCATTGTTGAGCACGTTCAAGCTGGCATTCAATTGCTCAGAACCGGAAATAGTTTTCACCTCGATGCTGTTAATAAAATCTCGCCAGTAATTGATGTAATCGTTCTGATACATGCGCTTCAAGTCGTGGCTGATTCGGTGCATTTCTAGTGCACTTGGGGCTTGTCCTGCGATGCCTTCATAAGCGGATAACGCTTCGATAAGAAGAGGAGATTCCACCGAAAGATCCAGCTCGTTAAAGCCAGTCGGTGTGTACAAGTAAGGCACGAAGTAACCCACGTAACCAGGTTTGAATTGGTATATTTGGCTGAAGTTGGAGCCAAGTTCTTTACGCACGTCGATGCGTTTCTCGTACGCATGATCGTTCAAAATGTGTTGGTAGAGTAGCGTCTCGATATTGGATTGATTGATGACTTGCTTCGCCAACCCCTCAAGCTCTTGATTGGCAGTTGTCGCCACTAAGTGCTGGTTAAACACATCGTCGAGCAGCACTTTAAGCTGAGCAACGTTGGTTTTGTCCGCTTCGCCTTGGTGCTCCAAGTTTGCTAGGAAGTAGCTTTTGAGCTCTTCAATGTTGGTACGATTTTTATCAAACAACAGTCGATAGTCATTCAACAATTCGAGCGTTCTGGCTTGATCTTCCAAGTTCACATACACATAAAGGTCATTCTCAATGGTGTGTGCCATAGAAGGGAGCAAAACTTGTTGTAGCTCTTTGGTATAAGCCGCTTCAACTTCTGGTTTGATGGTCGCATTCGGTAGGAATGGCAATGTATACCAAGGTTCGGGGTCTTGATACAGCGCGTAAATGCGATGCATGGTGTACAAGTTTGGAATGTTGCCCACCAAATCTTCTTTGCTGTATGGCTGTGCTGCGATCGCTTCTTTGTAACGTTCTAACATGCCATCGGCTTTGGCTTCACGATTGGTTTGATAATCGAAGTCGAGCTTGAGAATCGTCAGTGTACCAATCAATAAACCGAGCCAAACTAGGGTGTAGGCGGTTTGGCTGAACCACAACCAATTCTCTTTGTGGCGGTTAACCCCAACTAAAGTGTTTTCATTTAACACAACATGAGACATCAAATGCTGAGCAAACAAGGTTTGTTGAACGGGCATTTGTTGGTGTTGCTGATATTGCTCATTGCCGAGGGATTGATTGACCACGTTCGCCAGTAAATCATGCTGTGCGAAATCACTGCCACTGTGGGTAAAGTAGAAGCCGCGGAAGTTGAGCCCATCTGTGTATTGGTCACCTCGATGTAAACGCTGTAAGAAGTGCCACAAATTCTGTTTGAGCAGACCAAATTGGTAAGGAGCACCACAAATGGCATTGCGGAAATCTTGGTTAAGCTGTGCTCCCAACGCGTTACTCATGTTCGAAATCAACTGACCGATGAGATGGTCGTATTCGTCATTGAACCAATCGGCATCAATGCCACCATGTTTTTGCACTGGGCTGGTGGCGCCGAACACTTCATTGCGTCTCGCTTCATCAAACGCAGAAAAGAACTGACAGAAATCGCTCACTTGACCCATGTTGGTTAGGACATTGTAGACAGGTAAGTTCAAACCAAATGAACGATTGAATGCTTTGATTTGCGATTTCAATTGGTCGGCTTTTTGTGAAAGGGTTTCACTATTACCTACTAACTGTTCAATTTCTGTGGTGAGCAACAAGCCGTTAATCGCTTGTCTCGGACGCAATTTATTGAGGCACTGGCACAGTGTTTTTAAGTAAAGCGGTTGTTGATCGTCGCCCATGCTGACGGAAATGAGAATTGAGTGTTCACTAAGCCAAAATAGAATTGGAAACTCAATGTCGTTGCCAAAATCATCCACCTTATAAGCTTCGTAACCCATCTGCGTGATGATGCTTTTGTCTTTGCCTGGGTTATCACTGAGTAACAGGTAAATCGGCTGATCGTAACGGCTGGTTAAGCGCTTTTTACGTTTTTGTACGCCGAGCATTTTCTTGAAGTGGAAGGCGAGTAACTTGGAACGTTTGATGATTAGTGCACGTTCTTGGTCTTGCTCAAGACTCTTTTTCACCTTGCGGTTGATTAACCAAAAGCACAGCCCAGCAGAGAGCAGCGCCACAATGGTCGTCGTGATGACGCCTGCCCATAAGAAATCAGGATACGCAACAAACCAAGTCAGTAAGCCGCCTAAGATTGCCAGAAGCAGAAGGGTAACAAGGCTCCAAATGATTGCCTTTTTTCTTGTTGGTGTGTTTGGGTTGTCTTGCGTCATCGTGACTCAACCTCGCTTTGTTTGTTTTTGTTATGCACCACTAAGCCGTTGACGTTGGCATTCTCTCGATACCAGTTATTGATGGTTTTCGCTTGTTCTGAGTTGTCACATCGAACAATGACGCGAACGTATGAATTGATATTATCCGCGACAGGTTGATAGTTGGATGTCGGCAGTTGGGCGATAAACTTCTCGGCGTTTTTAAGGTTAGAGAAGGTCGCAAGTTGCACCAACCAATGAGTGTCCGCTGCAGGGGGCGTCGTTGGATTGCTCGTCGTTTCTGGCGCCGAAGTTATCGCTTGTGGCGTCACGGCTTTTGGTTGGCTCGGCACTGGACGAGGTGGTTGAGTGGTATTTACCGCGACTTTATTGCCTTTTAAATCGTCGTCAGTGCTGACATAAACGATGTCTTCTGCACGACCAGATTCAATATAGCGTTGGCTGTACTCACCAAGCTGGACAAAATCTCGTGCCCGCTGTGGTTTGGTTTTGTTGTACCAGAAATAGGTCAGAGCAACGCTCAAACCAATGATAGTTAGGAAAAATAATGTGGTGACAAGGTAACGTTTCTTGCGCGTTGGTTTACGTGTTTTAGGCACCGAAACCTTAGTATGACAATAGATTCCACTGGCTTGTCGGTACTGACTTAAAATCTGCTCTAAGCGGTAGGTAAAACTCTTTAGCTGTTCGCTGCCCGTTTCGCGGTACTGACCTTTAAACCCGATATTGAGAAACAGATACACCACTTCTAATAAGTCGATCAGCTTGTGCGGTTGGCGCGCTGCTTTCTCTGCCACAGTAAAGAAAAGCTCACCACCGTTGCGCATACCAAACAGTTCACTGAGTAAGGTTTTGTTCTCCCATCCGCGTTTTTCACCCCAATCGGTGTAGACAATCAACTCATCCAAAACCACGGCATACAGGAAGCACAGCTTGTCGATCACGGCGACTGGGTAGGTCAGCTCTGCGCCTTTGGTTTTGATTTCATTGATGGAAGCCACCAGTTGATGCCTGAGCGTGGTGATGTCTTCGGGCTCCGGCAAGGTGTTGATCTTGAGCGTGACAGCCAGTAACTCAGAACTGATGTTGATCAGCTGATTCTCGGCTTTATCGAAATGATGTAAGAACCCAATATTGGCTTGCGCAGCGTTGACCGGATGCCATTTGACGTCAGGCATGTCGGTATCTTTACTCACAAAGTCATTTTCGCTGCTATCCCAAACTAAGGTATCTTCATCCAAATAGTTCATAACTTACTACCTCAGTGCGTACAGCATCACTTCTAGGTCGCCAACACGTGTATCGACGTGCAGCGCCAGTGCATCGCGGTTTTCAATCATTTCTAACCAATTGCGGTCTGACGTATTCACTTCAAAATACGCTGTGCCTTGCATCGGTTTGAGTTCGCTTGGTGCAACAGGAAGCGGCGTCAGTTGAACGCCAGAAAGGGCATTACGCACGATCTCGACAATCTTGTTATTGCTGCTGAGTTTGGCTGCTGCAGGGAACAACTCGTTGAGCTCGGTGCTGCTGATATTAGAACGGACACTGAGAACGAATCGGCGATCGGACAGGTTGTGACCATCTTTTACCAAGGTGCGCAGCAAGCGGCGTCGCTCAAACAATGAAGTGTCGAAGGCGAACTCAATCACAGAGTCTTGCTGAACCAGCGTGAGCATATTGCGCAGATTCGAAAAAAGCGGATTAAAGCAATCGTACAGACGATGGAAATCCAACGGTTGACATGGTTCTGGAATTGCGGGTGTAGATGCCATGACTTGCGCTTCAAACTTGCGTAGCTCCAAATAAAGCTGATGGGTTTGAAACTTTGGATTCGACAAAGACAAATCAAACCACGGAAGCCAAGTGTTGAGTGTTTGCAGCCACAGGTAATCCTGCATCATCGACTGCGGACTCTTTTGTCCTTGTCCCGCTTGAATACGTTTGAGCAAGCTGGTGGCACGGTTGGACGTGAGGGCATGAATCTCTTTCAAACGTTCAACCAATAGCTGTGATGCACCATAGTGCAAACACGCTGGAATAAAGGAACGGTCTAGTATCACTTCGCCCGTTTCGCTGCATTCCAACACCTTGGCGAAAGGTATGAGGGTAAAGCCTGAAGTGTCTTCGCCTTCTAGTTTAATCGCTATATTGAGCTGCGCGACGTCCACCTCAACGCTGGCGTTTTCAGAGGTTGAAGTATCAAACACATTGATGGTGCGTGTAAGATAGCGGCTTTGTTCCGATTCATCGTTGGCGTAATCATTATTGCCTTGTAGAGAGACCGGCAGTGCTAAGTAAGCCATTCTCTCAATCGTACCGTGCGGCACATCTCTGGCGACTTCGCGTTTCAGCTCAAAATGCGTGCCATCTGGGAACAACCCTGCGCTAGAAGAGACGGAAAGCTTGCCAATTTTAAGAAGATCATGATTGATTACCAAGTCGGTCACGCCATAGTAAGGGGCATAACCAGCAAGCGTTTCGACGTTTTGTCTGACGTAGTTTTGTGTGTATCTGTCTTGTTGTTGAAAGTGTTGTGGGGCAATGAACATGCCTTCTTGCCAAACGACTTTTTTATATGCGTCCACGAGATTTCCCTATCTACTGAATCGAGTTAAAAAACATCCCACCAAGGCGAATCTGGTGTCACGGTTTGCAATGCTGCTTTGTTACCGCTGATCTTTAACTGGATATATTGTTCTTCTTCCTGAGGCGTGGTTGTTACTACCGTCGCCGTGCTTGCATCATATTCGGCAAATTCCACCAATACGCCGATGTATTGAGTGGTCTTGTTGATGTCTAAGGTTTGTTTGCTATTGCTGTCTGGCATTACCACAGGCAAAACTTGTTTCGACACCAAGTTTGCGCCCAAAAGGCTCACGTCATCGTTGTACAAATCGATAAACGGCAATTGCTTAAACTGTTGGGCATCGGTCAGTTGATACAAGCGCACTACCACGGGATTGGTACTGTTGTTGGAACTTGGGTTAATCGTCTTCTCTGCGCTTACCGCCAATTGATATTGCGTCACAACCGGTGTTGGGTCGGATGAACACCCCACCAAAGCGAAAGCGAGTAAACTTAGCCAAATCTTCATCAGCTTTCCTCGCTTTGCTTTTGCATGTTTTCCATAAACATCGCTTTGAACTGGCGACGAAAATCACCGTTGTCTTGTCGATGTTGGAAATGTTTGCGGTAAATTTTCCAATACTTCTTGTCTTTGCTGCTGAACAGTCCGCCAGACACAAATTCACTAAATTGATTCTCTAGTTGGTTCGGTGCGAACTCATTGAGGAACTGATCGAGCGTTTTGTCTAACGCATCAAACAAAGCATCATGTGCAAGCGGTGGGTTACGAAGGTATTGTTGATTCTTTTCGGAAATCGTAATTAGCTTTTCGATGGAGGCTTCCAGCTCTGATGTTGGATGATGATCGCCCGGAAGATACTCAATCTCCGTAGAACGCTCCATTGCTTGCTGCTGTTTCGACACTTCATCCACTTCAAAGTGGTCCACCAGTTCGTCATCGTCGATGTCTTCAAACGGGTCGGAGGAGAAGGGGTCATCGCTCATTACATTCTGGTGGGAGTAATGAACTTCCGATTTCACGGGTTCGACGATGTCTCCTTCATCGAGAAAATCGACATTGTCTTCCAGTTGCAGGTCGAACTTGGTCGCAAAGAGGTCATCGGATTGCTCTTCGACAGGCGCTTTGCTCGACGTGAGTGTTGATACCAACATTGAATAGCTTTCGATCTTTAAAATGTCGCCATCGTTGAGTGGGTAATCTTTATCTCTCACCATGGCTTTATCGTTAAGGCGAGCCGGGTTCTTGCCGGTACTCTTCACCAAATAACCTGTGTCAGTGAGACGAATTTGTCCGTGGATACGCGAGATGCGTTTTGATTGATCGGGCAATGCCACTTCACAAGAAGCAGAACGCCCAAACTGCCCGCCAGACTCGGGCAGATAGATGACTCTTGAAGTCACCACCTCTTCAGAGGGTACAGAAATCAAATGTATGCTGATCGCCACTTGTTATCCCTCGCATTTAGCCAACGCTGTGTTGAAAGCGGTTAAGAAACCAGAATATTTGTCCAAAAAGCGGTTAGAGAAATACACGCCCATGGGCTTGGTTTCGAATACTTGAGAATAGAAGTAATCGCTTGGAAGAGAGGCTTGGCTTATTTCCGTGTGGAACACTCTTTCATCTTCCAGTGCGACGTCAATTTCTCTTTGTTTTAAAAGCCTTAGTAAAACCTTAGCATCTCGTGGCTGCTTAACGACGTTGTATCCATTACGTTTCAGCCAAAACCATGTGCTTGAGCCAAATTCTGCCGAGAACTTAAGGTTCAACTTTGACAAATCATCAAGCTTAGGCTCTACACCGGGACCAAAATACCAACGCAACTTTTGCTCGGTAATAGGAGCAGACAACGTTGCGTAGCTATCGTGTTCTCTGGTTTTCGGCGAGACGAAAAAACCATGTTGTTGACCACTGTGCACGTGGAGCTGTGCGTCAGACCATTCCGTCATGGTCAGTTGGTAAGGTTGTCCCATTTCGCCTAGCGCGCATTTGACGCGATTGAGCGCAAACCCATCCATGTTTTGATTCTGGTGAGTTTGGTACGGTGCCCATTTGTGAGTCGCAAGTAGCAATCGGTCGGGACCAATCCAAACTTGCGCCCAAGCTTCAAACGAGAATAGGGCACAAAGCAAAATAAACAGCGATGAAACCAGCTTGGTTATTTTGCGGAAAAAGCTCACCCCACAGCTGACCGCCGCCTCTTGAACAAGTATCGAGGTGGTGACGAGATGGGGTGAATGTACGCTTCTAAACATCATGATTCGTTACTACTGAATATCCAGTTCAAAGCCCTGTGGCGTAGACGCTGCGGTGACCGTCACTTGGCTAATCGGTTGCTGTGTACTTAGGCGCGCGATGCATTCTTCTGCGAGCTTCGGCATCAAAGAGCGGTTAATGATTTGCTCAACCGCGCGACCACCTGTCGTAGGGTCGGTGTTTTTGCTGACAACCAAATCCACAAAACCTGCATCCCACGTAAAGCTCGCTTGATACTGTTCTGCCAGCTTTTTGCGAATGCGATTTAGCGCGATTTCGGTGATCTTCGCCAACTCATCATCGTTGAGTGGGTAATAAGGCACGATGGTAGTACGTCCAAGGAACGCAGGTTTGAAGTAGCGTTGTAGATCGGGACGAATCGCTTCAAGCAGTTCATCGTTGCTGATCCGTTCGGCGTTTTCATCACACACATCGCAAATCGCTTGGTCAGCGGCGTTAGAAGTCATGATGATTAAGGTGTTTTTGAAATCTACCGTGCGACCTTCACTGTCTTTGATGTGTCCTTTATCGAAGATTTGATAGAAGAGGTCATGGACGCCCGGATGCGCTTTTTCCATCTCATCCAAAAGCAAGACAGAGTAGGGATTGCGGCGAATCGCCTCGGTTAACACGCCACCTTCACCAAAGCCAACATAGCCGGCAGGCGAGCCAAGTAACATTGAGATTTTGTGTTCTTCTTTAAACTCGGTCATGTTGATAACCGTGAGATCATTGCTGCCTCCGTAAAGTTGCTCGGCGAGCGCCATGGCGGTTTCCGTTTTACCGACACCACTTGGACCGCACATCAAGAACACACCGATGGGCTTGCGATTATCTGTTAAGCCAGCGCGTGAGATTCGAATCGCTTTTGCCAGTTCTTGCTTCGCCACGTTTTGACCGATAACGCGTTTATCCAGCTCTGATTCTAGTGACAATAGGCGAGCTATTTCATCACTCATCATGCTGCCGACAGGAATGCCTGTCCAACCGGAAATGACTTGAGCGATGGTCGCGTCATCCACCATCGCATTAACTAACGGTTCTTCACCTTGAAGCTCGTGCAATTGGTCGAGAAGGGCATTCAACTGGCTTTGCTGAGTATCGTCCGGCGTTTCACTTTCTGTGATGCTTTGTTGAAGCGCTTTAATCTCATCAACCAATGTAATCTCTTGTTCCCAACGCGTTTGGTAGTCCGCTAATTGAGATTGATTGGTGGTGATTTCTTGCTTCAATTCGGCGATCTCTTCTGCGCCTGTGCCAAACAAATCAAACTCTTTCTCTAAGGCAGATTGCTCGTTCTGTTGATAACGAATGGTTTGCTCCAATGCTTCAATCACTTCTGGTTTTGCACCTTGGGTTAATGCAATACGCGCACTAGCGGTATCGAGCAAGCTGATCGCTTTATCTGGCAATTGGCGAGAAGGTAAGTAGCGAATAGATAGGTTAACCGCGGCATCAATCGCGGATTCTGTAATAAACGCGCCGTGGTGCTTTTGCAATGAAGCTGCAATGCCTCGCAGCATTTGTTTGGCATCTTCTGCATTTGGCTCTTCTACCGTGACGACTTGGAAACGGCGGGTCAAAGCAGGATCTTTCTCGAAGTACTTTTTGTATTCTGCCCATGTTGTTGCGGCAATGGTTTTGAACTCACCACGTGCAAGGGCGGGTTTCAATAAGTTGGCAGCATCATTTTGTCCTGCTGCACCGCCAGCGCCGATCAGCGTATGTGCTTCATCAATAAATACAATGATTGGCACATCGCTGTTTTTAACTTCATTGATGACGTCTTTAAGGCGGTTTTCAAATTCGCCTTTGACGCTTGCGCCTGCTTGTAAAAGCCCCAAATCAAGCGAATGGAGTTGAACACCTTGCAGAGCACTTGGCACTTCATCTGCTGCGATTCTCAGCGCTAAGCCTTCAACGACAGCGGTTTTACCCACGCCTGGCTCACCAACGAAAATAGGGTTGTTTTGGCGTTTACGACAAAGAATGTCGATGGCTTTTCTCACTTCAGAATTACGCCCAGAAATCGGGTCGATATTGCCTTCAATTGCTTGTTGAGTCAGGTTGATGGTGTACTTGCTTAATGCGTCGTTCGCGCTTGCGGTGTTTGCGGCTGAACTTGCTTCACCTGTGCTTTGTTGCGTTGCTCGCTTCACTGGCGTTTTGTTGATTAAACCTTGCAGGGACTCGGTCGACACGTTCTGTAGTGATTCGAGATTGTTGCTCGATACGCCCATGATGTTCTGCTGCAACAGCGCTTGAACGAGATGCAAGCTGATGATTTCACCATGTCCATAGTTAACGGAGGCAATCATCCAAGCGTCTTTTAGAAGTTCAGTCAGTGCATGGCTGAGCGTTGGTTGGCTGTCTTGCACTTTTGGTAAGCGCTCGATGCGATTCGCCAGTTCACTCGCAAGTTGATCTTGGTTGATCTTCTGAGTTTCAATCAGAGTTTTTAAGTGCGTGTCTTGCTGATTCAAGAGCGTGAGCAGCCAATGTTCCGGCTCAATGGCTGCAACGCCTTGGTTCATAGCTGCACCCGCAGAAGCTTCCAATGCGCGTTTTAGCTCTGGCGATAACTTGGCGACTAAATTTGTCAGCGTTACTTGTGTCATAACCTTATCCTTGTCTTTTGCGCGATAACCTTCTTTGTCGTCGCGGTGTCTACCTAGCTATTTCAGAAGAATTCGAATCCGTTCTGTAGGTTTACGTTCTGGGGCGAGGCAGTCCACTTCACCCAATTTCGCGGCTTGATCTGGTTGAGCAGACAGCCTTGGTTTTTCGAGATACGCACGCTTAACGTTGAGATAAATAGAAATCGGCGTGGCGTCTCGTAAATAATGTTGAATGAGTTGGCGCATGTGGCTCGCCAACTGAGTATCTCTATGAATTTGATGCAGCTCTTTGCGGTTGGCAGGCTGGATACTAACCACCAAATGTTGGTTGTAAGTCATGCATGTTTTGCCAATGAGGAAGCCTTGCCCGATCCCGCTGTTATAGTCATCTCTCTGTCCTAAACGGGTAAGAGAACTCGCGGGTAACTGACGACGTTCATGGCTTTTAGTCGACACATCGATTTGGTAAGGGAAGTAGTCGTTAAGGATGTGCTCCAACGTTTCTAAGTTACGATGCCCTTGAGCGAACAACAGCGAATACTGGAACAGCGCGCCGTGTTCGTGTTTCAGGTTCGCCAGTTGTTTGAGTAGGTCGGTTTTTTCTTTTGCTAGCTCTTTCTGCACCAAGAGGTGAGGAGCGAGTTCTAGCTGCGCGGCAAGTTCAAAATGGCGTTGATTGAATACGTCTAAAAAGTCCTTGAGTGCGTGATCGTCGTTATGCAGTGCAAACAACAATTCCTCATAGATGTAGTTTGGGATAACCCCTTGTGCGCCAGATAGTGCTTGCTGAGCAATGCGAACCTTGGCGCTGTGGTCACTGAACGAGAAGTATTGAATATCGTCGGCATCACCATGAGGCATGGCTTCCGCTTTAAGCTCTAACTTCAGCTTGTGCCCAGACTGTTTTGCCATTTGCATCAGCAATCGCATTGCTTGAGCAAAGTCATACTCATGTGGGTTCGCTTTTAAATCGTTAATCAGTGACATCGACATCATCTATCTTCCACGCTACATCGAGCGTTGGCTCCCGTGGATTTTTGGGTAACGCCTCGCAATGCCATCTTTGCCATAAAGACGAATTGTGAGCTGAATGTAGCGATCAAAACTACAGAACTGTTGGAAGAAGCGATTCAATACATCGGTGAAAGTCAGATAGTTGCCAGACGTATCGAGAGTGATTTCAATCTCTGTGCCCGGAGAGAAGACGTTCTTGCCTAGAATACGCATTGATGAAACTTGTGAGCGCACTTTTACTGACTGAATCATCTGAATTTCATCGCTTACTAACTGATTGCGGCTACACAATTGCAGCATTTGCTTAAGCTGCTGAGTCGGATCTTCAGAGTGCAGCAAAGACGAGAAGTTACTGTTCAGTAGCCCGATAAATTGCCAGTGCATATTGGCATCAGATTCGCGTTCTATCGGAGCTGAAGGCGGGTAGAGCGAATGAAAATCGCCGGGTAAATCGATCGGCTCTAAACATGTCATCTCACCATTGATGGTGCATGCTTGTTTGCTATTGGTACAAAGAAGGCGAGTGCCATAGAGTTTGTTGAATTCGAGTTCTTGGTTGGCGTTCAGGCTGATCGCCAATCGCAGTTCACCTGTGGAATCTTTTCGGCTTTGCCAGTAATCACAATGTGGGTCGCTTTGGTAACTGTCTTTAAACAGTGGTGTCAGCAGTTTTTGACCGCTCGATGTAATCTCAAACACATCCAAAATGTCGACCACTTGAATTTCATTATCGGTATGGGCATCGGCATTAACGGGAATGGTCAGGCTGCGTTGGTCATAGCTGGTTGGTTCGCCTGTTTGTTCGAATAAGTTCACCGCAGGCACCACATTGAGCTTAAAAACTTGGTTATCGAAAAGACGGATAAACTCCATCGGCAAAGAGTGCATGAACAGGTTTAATACCACAGTGGAGCAATCATGTTGCTGACACGCTTCACCAAAGCCTTTAAGACGGAAGAACTGACGTTTCTCTTTGAAGAAGAAAAATTCGTTCATCAAATGGTAGCCAGAAAATTGATTGCCTTTTTGTGGCAGAAACTGAAACTGCTTATCGCTGATTCGGCTCTTTAACTGGCTCGCCGCCAAGACAGCGTGATTCTCACCATTGATGTCCGAAATCGATATCGCTCGCGCTTCACTGAGCAGCAGTTCAACCAAGGAATCCGCATTGTTCTCGAAACCTTGAACGAAGAAGTCGAGATCTTCTAACGCTAATTGATTTAAATGCACATCATCATCGCCAGTAGACAGGGTGAGTTGAATAACGGCGGTAGCTTGTTCACTGCCTTGAGGGCGATTGAAGTCAAAGGGCGCGCTGCTTGCCTTGGTGTCAATCAGTGCAAATGGTGTAGTTTTGAGTTCATCCGTTGTGGTGAACAAACATGTTTTGCCTTGCGATTCGGAAGAAAAGCGTGTGCCTTTTGGAAGGGTCGTGCTGTCAGTGGAAGGCGCATCTGTGCTCATTTCTAGATACGCCACACTTGGTACCGTTTGAATGTAACTTGGGTAGAGTACGCCAAGTAATCCTTCGACAACTTCAGGGATTTGCTCAGATAGACGTTTTTCAACGTTGGCATTCAGTAGTGCCACGCCATCCAATAAGCGAGCCAAACTTGGGTCTTCGATTTGTCCCTGATGAATATTGAGGCGTTGTGCGTGTTCTGGATGTTCAGAACCAAATTGACCGAGGGCACGGCGAACAAAAGTCAGTTCTTGCTCGTAATAACGCAGTAGAGGATCACTCATACAAATCCTCCTTCATATCGGTGGTCATGTCGCTTAATGAAATCTTGGAATCAAAAATCAGCTCTTTTTCGCCCTGTGCCGTTTTGGCTTTGGCGACGATATTGAAAGCGATGGTGTTTTCTCCCGCTTTACGTTCAACAAGTTCAACCATGACTTGGCTAAGACGAGGCTCGAAATGTCGAATGTAGTTTTCTAGTTTGAGGGCTAATTGCTGGTGGTCGAGACTGGCACTCAACAGGTGCACATCCTCGATGCCAAAACGGTAGTTAGAGCGCTGCACTTCGGTTAACCGATCGTCAATGCTCATCAGTGACGCCTCCGAATCGAACAGACGAGTCAGGTGATACTTGATGTCCTCGATATCATCTCGACGAGTCGTAGGGGCTGTTTGCACAAAGGTACGCCAAAAACTCATTACGCCACCTCATCCAATTCTGTTGTCAGCACCACTTCGCCACTGAAATGGTCGTATTGATACTGCGGGACGATACGCAATGTACAGACGAAATTGCCCGGATGATGGTCAGAGTCGCACACGCTGATCTTTGCAAAACTCAATGGGTATTTTGATAGGGTTTCTTCATTGGCGTACGCAACGTTACTAGAGAATTTTTCAACCCATTGGGAGAGGAACAACTCACACTCAGCAGCTGTTTTGAAGCTACCGATCATTTCGCGTACTTGTACTTTGAGATAATGTGCAATACGGCAAGACATCAACGAGGTTTGGATTTGAGTGAGGACTTTCTCGTTATCAGACTCGCTGTTGTGCCAAATCGAATTGTTACCATTGAAGTAAAACTTATCGCTCAAAGGGCTCTTAGTAAGAGGGATAAAACCACTTCGACTGTAGAAGGTCGACAGTTGCCCAAACAAGGTCACTTTGGTTTGTGGTTGAATCAGAAAATGGCTATCGCTTTGGCTTTGATTGACCACGGCACCTTGGTTGTTGTCGTTCCAACGAGATTTCAAGAAGCCAAACCAACTCACCCGTTGATGCTCTCGCATAATGGTGGATACAAACGCAAAGCCCGCATTGCCCCAAAGTCCGTTTTGTTTCTCATTGTAGATGAATCCCACTTTGGCGTTTTGATAACGTGTACGCATACACATTTCTGGCATCACTAAACCGACAAAACGCGCAGAGGACTTACTGCGTAAAGACTGCCACGATTGGTAATCAGGGCTGGCAAGGATCTTTTCGATTCGGTTGATATCAGACAGCCAATCAGCACCAGATTCGACAAAGAAATCGCGATTAGGAGCAAATAGCATTGGGCATAACGTGGCTTCTCCCAAGCGGCTTAACAGTTCGACGGTGAACAGATCATCGTAGTCAGATTCGAAATTCATATCTGCTGCTACTGGCTGTGTGAATAACAAGCAACCGAATGGATGTCCGCCCAAGGTGTTTAACTCTTGGTTGCCGATCTTGTTGTATAACTCGGACGTTTTGGTGCTGTAGGCTTGATTGACGTCGGAAGACACTTCTTCCCAACTCATATTGAGTAGCTTGAGTTGAGTGCGTTGGTAGTTTACGGGTAGGGTGGCTAAGCCTTGAAGCCCTAGCCAATTGGTTTGCAGTGCCTCAAATTCTGGATGATGCAGTAATGTATCCATCTGTTTCGAGAGCTTATTGTCAATCTCTGCAATTAGGCGCGAAATATGAGTAATAAGCGCATCGGGATGGTCTAGCGCGGAGCGAGACACTTGAGACAGTAAAGAGAGCGCCTCTTGTAAAAAGTCGCTGTCTTTATCGTCTAGCTGTGTAAATTGGGTCTGCCAACCTGAGTGATAAATCTTACTCATACTATCCTTGTGACCTAAATCGAATTGGCTTGGTCGAAGCATCCTACTTCGACCAAGCTTTATCATGCGTATACCAATCGTAGTAAATAACTGGTCATTCTAGCTGGTTATAACACTCGATAACTTCGTTTAAAATTTTGGCTGTAGAATAACTACTTACCGAAAATTTTAGCCTTGTTCTCAAGCGTTATTCCTGCGCTAACTCTGACCACTTACTTACTGTGATCGGTATTAACCTGGGATCTTCGCTACCATGCGAACCGACGTAGTCAGTTCTTCAAGTTGTAGCCAAGGTCTTAGGTGAGCAACGGCTGAATACGCGCCCGGTTTACCCGGTTGTTCAACCACTTCAATGCGAGACTCCGCCAATGGTGTTTTCGCTCGTTGATCATTACCAATTGCACCTGCGTTGGTGTATTGATCGATCCACAGTTGAAGTTCACGTTGAATGTCTGGCGCTTCTAGGTTTGAACCTAGCTTGTCGCGACCCATGACTTTCAAGTAGTGAGCGATGCGACCACTTGCCATGATGTAAGGAAGACGCGCGGAAATTGCAGCGTTTGCTGTTGCATCTGGATCTGTGTACGTCTTCGGTTGCTGTGTTGTTTGACCGCCAATGAACACGCCGTAGTTTGAGTTCTTGTAGTGAACCAGTGGTAAGAAGCCTAGGTCACTTAACTCTTTCTCGCGTTCGTCGGTTAGGTTCACTTCTGTTGGACATTGCTGAACCAAGTCGCCAGCTTCGGTCTTGTAAGTTAGATTTGGTAGGTTTTCTACTTTACCACCGTTATCCAGACCGCGAATCGCTGTACACCAACCGTACGCAGTGAACGCTTGCGTCATTTTCAGACCTAACTCGTAAGCGGCATTTGACCAAACCAGCTCATCATTGCTTGACGGATTCGGGTTGCCATCTTGGTCAGTGTTTAACTCTTCGTAGCTAAACAGTTTGGTGCCAAGACCTTTCTCACCGTAAGGAAGGCGAGCTAGTGTGCGAGGTAGTGTTAGAGTTACGTAGCGCGCGTCGTCACTTTCACGGAACGAGTTCCATGCTGCATAAGCTGGAGAATCAAAACCAGCCGCGACAGGTTTGCCTTCTTCGAAGGTAGTGAAGTCATTGAACTCAAACATTTCTGCGTTTGCTGCGGCAATGAACGGAGCGTGACACGCAGCGGCTACTTCACCCATGTAGCGTAGTAGGGCGACGTCTTCATCTTTTGCGCTGAACTCGTAATCACCGATGAAGGTGCCGTATGGTTCACCACCTGCTGTGCCGTATTCGCCTTGGTATACCGCGTTAAACAGTGGGCTACGGTCGATGGCAGGCGCATCTTCAAACTGATCAAGCAGCTCGTCTTTGGTGTAGTCGACCATTTTGATTTTCAGTGAACGTCCTAGGTCGCTCTCTTTAACCAGTTTTTGCAGACCACGCCATGAACCTTCTAGCTTTTGGAAGTCATTTTCTTGCATGACTTTCGATAGCTGTTTAGAAAGCTTTTTGTCGATCTCTACGATGGCGTTTTCAATCGTTTTAGTGACGTTCTTGTCCCAGGTTACTGTGCCGCTTAGCGCTTGCTCTGCCAACACTGAGAACAGTTCTTTCGTCGTGTCCGCTGGCGTTTGTGTGGTCGCTTCGATTGCACGATCCAGAAAGCTCAACGAAGCTTCAGCCGCTTCTGCTTGTGGTTGGTTTTCAACTTCCGTCGTCATTATTCTGCTCCTTCTTTCTGGATGCCTAGCTCATCGGAAAGGGCGTTGATAGTGTCTGCACTTTGCAGAACTTCCTTGAGTAGCTTCTCTAGATCACGAGAACGGTCCGCTTTTGAAAGCAGTACTTTTAGTTGGTTACGAGTCTCAACAAGCTTCTTGAGCGGTTCAACTTGCTCAACGATGGCTTCAGGCTCGAAATCTTTCATTGATGAAAACTTCAGACTCGCTTCGATTTGGCTGTTGTCATTAACTAAAACGTTGTCCACTTTGAGTGATAATTCAGGACCAACGCGTTTCATGACAGTGTCGAAGTTGTCTTTATCGACGTTATAGAAGGTGCGATCTTCCACGTCTTCTTTGTCTTGCTTGTGACCGGAGTAATCACCGACAACTCCCACCACAAAAGGGAGTTCTTTGGTTTCTACTGCGCCATTCGTCTCGACATCGTAAGTAATACTTACACGGTTTTTGCTCACTCGCTTGTGTTGGGAGTTCAGTGCCATAATGGTATCTCCTTATTCCATTAAGAAGCTGTCGAAGTAACTTTCGCTGTCGTCGCATCAAAGCCCACTTCAGGACCTTTCTCGATTTTGCCGCCTTCGCCTTCGATGTAGTACGCTTTCGAAATCTCGGTGTAAGTGAGGCTGAATGATTCATTTGGTAGGTGACCATCCGACGCGCCCATGTTGTAGCTCGACATACGCGCAGCACTTAGTGTCAGGATTAGGTATGGATCTGCACCAGAACCTTCACGGTTTGGCTTAGTCATCACGATTTCGATGGTTTTGCCTTCACCACCTGGCGCGTAAAGGAAAGTCGTTAAGTATGGCGTTGCACCATCACAGCCCCGAGAGATGTTCACTTCACCTAGCGCGACCATGCCTTGGTCTGCGTTGTTCGCGTTACCGACGTCAATGCCAACGCCACGAACGGCACTCCAGTTCACTGTATCAATAGCAAAAAATCCATCCTTGCCACCGATCTTTTCTACCGTTGCAGCACCTTTTGGTGTGGTGCCATCAATTCTCATGTAAATAGAAGCCATTGGGTTCTCCTTTGCTTTTTAGCATTTTTTGCTTCACCACTCGAAATCGGTAATACCGCTCGACGATTGAGTAGTTTTTACTTCTGGTTGGTTGGTTGTATTTGGAGTGTCGCTTTGCTCTGACGTTGTTGTTTCAATTGACGTTGCACTTTGAGACTCCTCATTAGAGGCAGTTTGAACCTCAGTCGCAGGTGGTACGGTCGGAACCGACTCTGGCACTGATTGTGGTTCAGGAATTCTCTTCAGAATGGTTTGTTCTAAATTGTCCATTCCTGTGAGTTGATTGATATGGTCGAGCACTTGGTTGTTGCCACCAGTCATTTCTTGGAGTAGTTCTGGTAAGCTCAGATAACCCCAACGAATTGCGCGCTCTAGCAAGAACGGAACAGGGCTGTGTGGCTCGGTTTGTTTGAAGTAGTCGGCGAGCTTTCTAAGTTCATGAAAGGCGTGGTCGCGATTTTGTACTTGAGCATCGATGCTAACGGAAGGCGTTTGGATAAGGGGTTGAGTCTGTGTGGTCGAAGTGGGGGGCAAAGAATCGATTTGCTGAGTAGAAGACGTCTGGCTTGTTTCTTTACTCGCTTGACCCGTTGTTTGAGCAACTGATTCCAATATATTATCAGTCGGCTCTACAGCGCTTACGTTTGGTAGTTCTAATTCAGCGGCTTGTTGTTCATCTTTTAACAGCCTAAATTTTTCGTCTAACGGCCACTTGGAAAAATTATCTTCGGTGAGGTAACGAATCGCATTTATCAGTTCAGCGATGTTTTCTTTGATGAATTTGAAACTTACTGGCGTAGCGTTAATTGGTTGGCAATGCTTCGCGATGGCTTGTTCTATAGCATCAAGATTCTGATACGTTTGTGCCAGATCCATTAAGATGTCTTGCGTGTCTGCGCTGAAAAGGTTTTGCGCTTTAGTTTTGATTTCGCCAAGCGAACCGTTGCGCTCTGCACGTAGGTAATCGGCAAAAGTGATGTCATCAATCAAGCCGATTAACTGCAAAGGCATATACAGGGCAGTGGTATCATGAGTTTCGCCAACAAGCTGTAGCAAAGGCTTCATACGGAACTCAGCACGTTCTCTCGCTATGCCAGACTCTTCAGCGCTTTTTAGTTTGTCTTCAGGAAGGAATGGATTGAGCGAGTCCCAAAACTGCTCCACGGTGCTTAGAAGAACTTGCGTTGCGTCGGCAAGATTTCGATAGGGTGCGTCGGTGAACAACTGACTGGTGATATACCAACCTAGTAACTCCAAGTCTTTGCTTGACTGGGTGAGAGCGTGAAATGTCGCGGTACGCAGTTGCGTCCAGTTTTCATCATTACTCTCAAGTAAGGATTCATCACTGGATGCTTCGGGCGTTTCCACCAACTGGCGAAATGACGATTGCGCCGCATTGTAACTGTTTCTCAGTGCTCGATAGGCACTTCTATCGAGTTTTAGATAGACGCCACTCGGCGATCCATCTGTGATCGGTGCCAAAAGACTATCAATATCAACCATATTCAATCCATGAATTATTGTTTTATTAAGCCAGAGATAATTCCGTTCCTCTGGTTTCATAGTTTGTAAACTTCAGTCTAGTGAGGATTTTCCTAAATAGCCGATAAAAATTAACTATTTAATAAAAACTAAGATGTCGATCCAAAAAATTGGTCGGAGGAATACACCTATCAATATAATGTCCTGATTTATAAAGAGGTTTTATCCCCCTATAAGCACTGTGGGCATACCGGCAACAATACTGCCACCATGAGAAGTGGTGTCTCCCATTCGGGCGGCAGGCTTATTGCTTAATAGCACGGTCGTGCTTCCCATCGCGATAGAATCCGGGGTTCCAACGCACACGCAAACGTCACTTACTGTCGCGGCCGGTAAGCTACCGATCAACACAGTAGGTGCCCCGGGACCGGTGACCGGACCTCCCACATGGGGGATCGGTGGCGTTGCAGGTGTCTGCATTGGGCAAACATGCATGTCAGTGATACGAGCAGCAGGTAATGTCATCGTACTTCTCCTTGTACTGCAGTTTGTGATTGGCTATCTGAAGTGCCTTGACCGCCTGCAGCGATATCCAAAGCCATGGCGATTGCGGCTTGATAGTAAGGTTTCGTCTTGTCCCATTCAGGAAGGGCGGCTGCGTGATTGATCGCTCCCGCAGTCGCTTTGGCATACAAAAATGGATCAGGCATGACGGGTGGAATATCTGGTGCAACGATGCTGCCCGAACCATTCCAAAATACCGCTTGAGCAAGCCAAGATGGGCCGCAATTCAGTTCCAATCGATGAGAGAGATGTTCGGCTTTGCGGCGCAATTCTTCGGAGGGTGAACGCACCCAAGCCATACACGTTTCGACACTTTGTTTTTGAAGGGGTGACCATTCCTCATTGCGTTGATTTAAACACAACGCTCCCCACCAGATTGCCTCCCGGACGGGTAGAGCGTGCGTCAAAAACTGAACGAGATCGTTGTAGAGCTCTTTGTCTGTGAGTGATTGAATTGCATCGTTGATGCTGGTTTCTTCGTTGAGTAGCGCTTTAGCCTCGTCACTGGCTTTGAATCTCGGTAGTATTTGCTCTGCCGTTTGGTATGGAATCTTCTTATATTTCATTAGTTAACCTTTACAATTGCGCCTTTTACTTCACCCATTACACCGCCATCAAATGTCGCTTTGAGACCCGATTTGAACTCGGCACTCAAAGAGCCTTCAGCAGAAAGCGTGGTGTCCGCTTTGATGGAAATACTCAAGCCAGAAATATTGTTTGAACTGGTTGCTTCAAGAGCGGTCGTGGTGCCAGAAACTTTGTTGGCCGAAGTGGCTTTGCTGGTGACATTGGTCCCTTCCAAATTCAGTGCGCTGCTCGCTTTGATGTCGATATTGGTTGCTTCAATGGCAATGGATGATGAGGACAGGGTTATTTTGCTTGAGCCAACTTTGAGCTCGATAGAATCGTCAGCTTCAATCGAAATCGACTTGGCTTTTTCGCTAAGTGCTTTGGTTACGTTCAGCGAGTAGTTGTCTTCTGTCGACACTGATACCGCTTTGGTGACCGTCTGGCTAAATTCGCCCTTGATGGTTTCGGTTTGGTTGTTTTCAACTTCTTGCGTCAGGTCTTTGGCTGCATGAAGGTACAGCAGTTCATTGTCTTTTTTATCATCGAAGTAGAGCTCGTTACTCTGTCCAGAAAGTTGAGTTTTGATGCCAGACTTTGTTGTATTGGCTTCGGCATAAGGCGGGGCATTTTTGCTGTTGTAAACGCTGCCCGTGATGATAGGTCTATCTGGATCGCCATCGATGAAAGAGACCAGCACTTCTTGTCCGGCACGCGGCACAAATTGAGCACCGTAACCACTTCCCGCAAGCATCTGTGCAACACGAACATAGCAACTGGTTTTGTCACCGCTTGCGTCTGTATCCCATTGGAACTGAATACGCACACGACCTTGTTCGTCCTGATTAATATCACCCGCGGTTGAGCCGGCAACGACTGCGCTTTGTAAGCCCTGAACCACTTGTTTTGAGCGAGGTTGAGGGTAGTGAGGAGTATCTTTTGGGATCACTTTCAGTCTGGTGCTGCTCTGTGCATTTTCAGTGTATTCCACTTCCATGCTAATGACCGAAAAGTCACCAAGTTGATCTTTGTCTAGATGGCTTGAGAGCGAGAAGTAAGTACCGAGCTCGAAGAGATCATGTTTTGCGCTGGCAATGACACTTTGGTAATCCTGCTCAACATACTCGATTCGACGTTTGGCAAGATTGCTTGAGAGATCCGTCATATCACCGCTGATGCCTAAAGTTGGGTAACGCGTGTTGGCGAGTTTAGTGTTGTTGGCAATGGTATTACTGGAGGTTTTACTGCCGCTGGAGATGAGTTTTGTCTGCGAATAATCGTAGCTTGATAGCTTGACACTCGCGCCATGAAAAGCAACGGTAGGGCACCAATCTTCAAGCAAAGGAAGTGAGCCTGTCGGCGTTTCCTTCATATCAAATTTTGCAGTGCTGGCTTTATCAAATGGAGTTTGAGCATCTTGCAAAATCATAGTGTGTGAACCACTCGCATGCTCAAAATAATAATGGACGCCTTCTTCAGCGAGCAGGCGAGAAACGAAGTCAAAATCCGATTCGTTATATTGCAAACAATATTCACGCTTGGTCGAAGGCATGCTGGATATTTTATAGTTACCTTTGAAACCTGCGTTATCGAAAATATCACTGACAATTTCTTGTGTGGATTGATTTTGATAAACCCGGAACGAATGTGTGTGTTTTAATAACCAAAACCAAGGTTTAAGCGTTATTTCGTATTGGTGATTCTGCAAATTAGAATCCATTCCTAAATGTTGGATCAATGTCACAACTCCATTGTAGGAACGATTGAGTGTATTGCTGCCAGATTCGTTGAAATAACGGTTTATAGTAAGGAACTGACCTAGTTGATCTTGCATGTCAAAGCCACTGGATACCAGCATCGCTTTGATTTCAAAGGGCTCTGACAAGGCTTGCTTTATTGTTGCATTACTTATGATATGTTCTTGATTACTTGAGTCTTTTGCAGACATCAAACTAGCCGAACTGCTGTATTTATCAGCCATTGCATATCCTTATGCTTGAACTTTTCAATAATAAAAATTTGAAATATAAATACTATTATTAATCAAATTACTCAAAAAATAGCAGTATTAGATCTTATTCGCTATTCGATTTATTAAAAGAAAAGGAGTTCTTTATGGCGAGTCAAAATGCAAAAAAGATGGCGAAAGAATTTTTGCAAAATGTAGAAAAGGACAGTAAGTCATATCACAAAAGTTGGGCGAGAAAGTTCGGTAATAAATACCAATCTGCCAAGAACTGGGTAAAACGTGACAAGAAAATGGTCGCGATGGATATTGCGCAAAAAGGGGTAAGGACTGGTATCGGGATGATTCCATTTCCCGGCTCGAAAGAGGGGGCAGCTCTGTTGGAAGTCGCAGGTGGCGCAGCGTTAAAAGCCGCTTCTCGCAAAGCGTGGGAAGAGGGTTCAAAGAAAGGCGTTAAATCTCTTCTTAACAAAAAAATTGAATCTGCTCGCAAGCAACTTAAAACCAACTCGGTAGGAAAAGTCGATCACGAGTTCTTGGCGCTTTCTGCGCGTAAGCGTGATGAACACATTCATGCGATTCGTAAACTCGTGAAGTACGAGGTGAAGCTGTTACCAAAGCGTTCTGATGAGCTCAGTTTGCGTTTATTTAAGCTTAAAGAGGCGATCAATGAATCCCGTGTGAAACTCAACAAAACCACCATGTCTTCCACATCGGCTATCGATAACATGCAAGCTTGGACGGAGTTCTTTTCTGCTATCAAAGAGGTGGAGCACTACCAAGCGAAATTGCGTGAAAGCCTGATTCAAGTGCAAGAAATCACCAAGGATGTGGAGTGGTTCTTGGCGGCTTCTGAAGCGACTACTGATCAGATGAATGCACAAAACTTACCGCAGCTGGAAGAGGCGTTTGACCAGATCCGCCGCAGTTACGGCAACATCAATTCGCTGAAACAACTGCAAGATATGATGTTGGAGAGAAACCTCGTTGAATCCGGTTTGTTGGATGAAAAAGACTTAACCTACAAGCTGGTCAACTAGGCAAATCTGACCGTTCGTTAGCAAATTAAACCCAAGTAGGGAGCTGTTGTGCTCCCTAATTCTTTTTACTTGCTGAATTTAATGAGTTTTTATTGTCGACAATCACGATCTAATCTTATTAATTAACCTATTTATCCGTTCAAAAATCACTCAATAACACTATACCTTAGTCTAAATTGTCGACAATTTGCTTGATTGTCGACAATCTGATCGTCTATTTTATATTCAAGTTAACAAATTGTTGACACTTTGATTTCTAAATACGAGTGCCTTAAATATGAATACAGAATTGAAAACTCGTCATAAAGTGATTGTCTCTGAAAAAGAGCACACTAAATCTGAATCGCTGACCGAATCGTTAGTGGAAGCGATTGTGAGTGGTGAAATTGAACCGGGTAGTAAAATCTCAGAGCCTGAATTAGCCAAGAAATATCAAGTGAGTAGAGGTCCTTTACGTGAAGCCATGATGCGCCTTGAAGGACTTGGTTTGATTGAGCGCATTCCGCATGTTGGTGCTCGTGTTATCACTTTCTCTCCAGAAAAACTCATCGAATTGTATTCCGTCCGCGAAGCATTAGAGGGCATGGCGGCAAGGCTAGCGGCTCGCTATATCACTCAAGAAGAGTTGCTCAGTTTGGAAATGCTATTGTCGACACATTCCAAACATATCGACGAAGTTGAAGGATCGTCTTACTTCCACCAGCATGGTGACTTCGACTTCCACTATCGAATCATTCAAGCGAGCCGAAACAGCAAGCTTATCTCTTTGCTTTGCGATGAGCTGTATCACTTGTTGCGCATGTATCGTTACCAATCACCACGTGCGCAATCCCGCCCTAACGAAGCACTCAACGAACACAAATTCATTCTGCAAGCGATTCGCAACCGTGATGAAGAGCTGGCAGAAATGCTGATGAGAAGGCACATCTCAGGCAGCCGAAAACTTATCGAATTACAGATTTCAGATTCCAAAACTTTACCCAAAATAATTGGAGTTGCGGCGCGGCAACAAGACAATTCAGCCCTATGAGCATAGGTGCGCTATGTAATTTTGGCGGCCGGCGATCCGGTGAATTGGCGCAGTTAACAAAGCTGCAGCTTCAAGTATGAAGGGTAAAACAAGACTAGAAGGAAATTGTCATGAGCTTATCTCCGGGGGCGAAGTTCAGACTCGCCATTGAGCAAAACAATCCGCTGCAGATCGTCGGCACCATTAACCCATACTGCGCCATGATGGCGAAAAACTTGGGTCACCAAGCTATCTATTTGTCGGGTGGCGGCATCGCCAATGCATCTTACGGTTTACCAGATCTTGGCATTACGACATTGAACGATGTTTTGGTGGATGTGGACCGCATCACCAACGCGTGTGATTTGCCGTTATTGGTTGATATCGATACCGGTTTTGGGGGGGCTTTTAACATTGCACGCACTATCAAAGCGATGGAAAAAGCGGGTGCGGCGGCAGTGCACATGGAAGACCAAGTGGCGCAGAAGCGTTGTGGTCATCGCCCAAACAAAGCGATTGTTAGCCAACAAGAAATGGTCGACCGAGTGAAAGCGGCGGTGGATGCACGTACTGACGAGAGCTTTGTCATTATGGCTCGCACTGATGCGTTGGCGGTGGAAGGCATGGACAGTGCGATTGAACGTGCGATTGCATGTGTGGAAGCTGGCGCAGACATGATCTTCCCAGAAGCCATGAATCAGCTAGACCAATATCAGCAGTTCTCGGCAGCGCTTGAAGACGCGACAGGGAAGCACGTTCCAATTCTTGCCAACATTACTGAATTTGGACAAACGCCGTTATACGGCTGTGAAGAGCTAGCCCAATCCAAAGTGGACATGGTTTTGTACCCATTGAGTGCATTCCGTGCGATGAACAAAGCGGCTGAGATGGTTTACAAACACTTGCTTGAAGTTGGCAACCAAGAAGCGTTGCTTGATTCAATGCAGACACGAAAAGAGCTGTATGAGCACCTTAATTACCACGACTACGAGAATAAGTTAGACAAGCTGTTTTCGGAGGGTAAATAAGGTCAACAAAGAAACAAACGGAAGCCCAAGAAAAAGATAGATAAACGGAATCTCTAATCCAATAACGTGAAAATTGTCTGATTCAAAAGAGCCCATTAAGAGAGCCAAGTCAGACAGAAAAGGAGTTCAACAATGCCTCATTCTGTAGAAAAGAAAGCTGAGATAGGTGGCGCAGGTCTACGCGGTCAAAGCGCTGGAAGCACAGCTTTATGCACTGTCGGTAAAACGGGGACGGGTCTAACGTATCGTGGTTACGATATTACGGACTTGGCAAATCATGCTCAATTTGAAGAAGTCGCGCATTTGCTGTTACGCGGTCACTTACCTAATCAACAAGAGCTAGACGCCTACAAGACACATCTATTGAGCTTGCGTGGCTTACCAGCGGAGCTTAAGCAAGCGTTAGAGCTGATTCCTGCTGATGCTCATCCGATGGATGTCATGCGCACAGGTTGCTCTATGCTGGGTAACTTAGAGCAAGAAATGGACTTTGAGCAACAGCTCCATGCTACTGAGCGAATGCTGGCGCTTTTCCCTGCGATCATCTGTTACTGGTATCGCTTCAGCCACGATGGCGTACGAATCAAAACACACGATAACAGCGAAGACTGCATCGGCGGCTACTTCCTGAAACTGCTTACTGATAAAGCACCAAGCGAAACGCACAAAAAGGTGATGCACTGTTCTTTGATTCTTTATGCAGAGCATGAGTTTAATGCCTCAACATTTGCGGCGCGCGTGTGTGCTTCTACGCTTTCTGATCTTCATTCTTGTATTACGGCTGCTATCGGTACGTTGCGTGGTCCACTTCATGGCGGTGCAAACGAAGCGGCGATGGAGATGATTCAAGATTGGCAAACGCCAGATGAAGCAGAAGCCAACATTCTGCAGATGCTAGAGAACAAAGACAAAATCATGGGCTTTGGTCATGCGATCTATCGTGAAAGTGACCCTCGTAATGCACTGATCAAGCGTTGGTCAGAAGCGTTATCGAATGAGGTGGGTGACACACATCTTTACGCGGTTTCTGAGCGTGTGGAATCCGTAATGAAGCGCGAGAAAGGTCTGTTCTGTAATGCTGACTTCTTCCATGCTTCGGCTTACCACTTCATGGATATTCCAACCAAATTGTTTACGCCAATCTTTGTGATGAGCCGACTGACAGGTTGGGCGGCGCACGTGTATGAACAACGTGCGAACAACCGAATCATTCGCCCAAGTGCGGATTATACCGGACCGGATCATCAAGACTGGGTGCCAATCGAACAACGCTAGCGCGTGACGCCTCTTTGTGAGCTTTGCCTTGATGGCATTCACAAGGGGCGTCTTTTTCACCGCGAATCCATTTCAAAAACAGTATCGCGGTGCGTTCTGGCACAAGATGTACACTAAAGCGGAAGCAAGCCCATGAGCATCACCACAAATATAAATACTCAATATCGTAAGCCGCTCCCGGGAACCCAACTCGATTATTTTGATACCCGAGAAGCTGTTAACGACATTTCTCCAGGAGCCTATGAAAAGCTCCCATACACCTCACGCGTTTTAGCAGAGCAGTTGGTTCGTCGCTGTGACCCAAATACGCTCACTGATAGCTTAAAACAGTTGATTGAACGCAAGCGTGACCTCGATTTTCCTTGGTATCCGGCGCGTGTGGTTTGTCATGACATCCTTGGACAAACCGCATTAGTCGACCTCGCTGGTCTACGTGATGCGATTGCCGAACAAGGCGGTGACCCAGCGAAAGTAAACCCTGTGGTTGAAACGCAATTGATCGTTGACCATTCACTGGCAGTTGAACATGCAGGCTTTGACCCAGAGGCGTTTGAGAAAAACCGCGCTATAGAAGAGCGCAGAAACGAAGACCGATTCCACTTTATCGAGTGGTGTAAAACGGCGTTCGAGAACGTTAGCGTTATTCCTGCAGGTAATGGCATCATGCACCAAATCAACTTGGAGAAGATGTCTCCGGTTGTGCAAGCCAAGCAAGGCATTGCTTACCCAGATACCTGTGTCGGCACAGACAGTCATACACCTCACGTTGATTCTCTTGGCGTGATTGCGATTGGTGTCGGCGGTTTAGAGGCGGAGACGGTTATGCTTGGTCGCCCGTCGATGATGCGTCTACCAGACATTGTTGGCGTAAAGCTTACTGGTAAGCGTCAACCGGGTATTACCGCTACCGATATCGTGTTGGCGATTACCGAGTTCCTGCGCAATGAACGTGTGGTTTCATCCTATCTCGAGTTCTTTGGCGAAGGGGCGCGAGACCTAACCATCGGCGACCGCGCGACCATCTCAAACATGACGCCAGAATACGGCGCAACCGCTGGGATGTTCTACATTGATGAGCAGACCATTAATTACCTCAAACTGACAGGGCGCGATGATCAACAGGTCGACTTGGTTGAGAAGTACGCCAAGCAAACCGGTCTGTGGGCAGATGATTTAGACACTGCCGTTTACGAACGCGTACTTGAGTTTGATTTGTCCCAAGTCGGGCGTAATTTGGCAGGTCCATCTAATCCTCATCGTCGTTTACCTACCTCAGAGCTTGCTGAGCGTGGTGTTTCTGGAGAGTGGCAAGAGAAAGAAGGCGAGCTTCCAGATGGCGCGGTGATCATCGCGGCGATTACTTCTTGTACCAATACCAGTAACCCAAGAAACGTTGTGGCAGCAGGTCTGGTCGCTAAGAAAGCGAATGAGCTTGGATTGGTGCGCAAACCTTGGGTGAAGTCTTCATTTGCTCCGGGTTCTAAAGTTGCTCGACTCTACCTTGAAGAATCTGGCTTACTCCCTGAACTAGAGAAACTTGGTTTTGGTATCGTGGCTTATGCGTGTACAACCTGTAACGGTATGAGTGGTGCACTTGACCCGAAAATCCAACAAGAGATCATCGACCGAGATCTGTATTCAACGGCAGTACTTTCTGGGAATCGCAACTTTGATGGTCGAATTCATCCTTACGCAAAACAAGCATTCTTAGCATCGCCACCTTTGGTCGTTGCTTACGCGTTAGCTGGTACGATTCGTTTTGATATCGAACGTGATTCTTTGGGTACAGATAAAGACGGCAAGCCGGTTTACCTCAATGACTTGTGGCCAACGGATGAAGAAATTGATGCTGTGGTGGGTGAGTACGTTAAGCCAGAGCAATTTAATCAAGTCTACATTCAAATGTTTAAACTGAATGATGAGGCTCGTAACCCGAATCCGCTCTACGATTGGCGTCCGATGAGTACGTATATACGAAGACCTCCCTACTGGCAAAAAGAGGGGGAGGGAGCACTGGCTGGTGAGCGAACTCTGTCTTCAATGCGTCCTCTTGCCGTTTTAGGCGATAACATTACGACCGACCATTTGTCGCCATCAAACGCGATTTTGGCAAGCAGCGCCGCAGGCGAATACCTCGCGAAGATGGGCGTGCCAGAAGAAGACTTTAACTCATACGCGACTCACCGAGGCGATCACTTAACCGCGCAGCGCGCCACTTTCGCTAATCCAAAACTGTTCAACGAAATGGTCAAGGAAAATGGCGAAGTCGTGCAAGGATCGTTAGCGAGAGTCGAACCTGAAGGCAAAGTGACACGTATGTGGGAAGCGATAGAGACTTACATGAATCGCAAGCAGCCGCTTATCGTGGTCGCAGGTGCGGATTATGGTCAAGGATCGTCGCGAGATTGGGCGGCGAAAGGCGTTCGGTTGGCGGGTGTAGAAGCTATTGTCGCTGAAGGGTTTGAGCGTATTCACCGTACCAACTTAGTTGGAATGGGCGTACTTCCTCTGCAATTTAAAGATGGCGTGAACCGAAAGACGCTCGAATTAGATGGCACTGAACTTTATGACGTTATCGGCGATATCACTCCAGGTGCGGATTTGGCGTTGGTGATTACCCGAACTAATGGCGACAAGGTTGATGTGCCGGTGACTTGTCGACTAGATACCGAAGATGAAGTTCACGTGTACAAAGCGGGTGGTGTGTTACAGCGCTTTGCTCAAGATTTCCTCTCGCAATAGATAGCGCAATAACGGAGCAAGATATGGATAGCAAGATGCAAAGCCAAATCAAAGTCCCGGCGACTTACATGCGCGGCGGTACGAGCAAAGGAGTGTTCTTCAACCTTGAAGACTTGCCACAGCCAGCGCAAGTCGCAGGTAAGGCAAGAGACAATCTGCTACTTCGTGTGATTGGTAGCCCTGACCCGTACGCCAAACAAATTGATGGCATGGGTGGCGCCACTTCCAGCACCAGTAAAACTGTGATTGTGTCGCGTAGTCAGCGAGTCGATCACGACGTTGATTACCTGTTCGGACAAGTATCGATAGATAAGCCGTTTGTCGATTGGAGTGGTAACTGTGGCAACCTTTCTGCAGCAGTCGGACCTTTCGCCATTCATGCAGGGTTGATCGATGAAGATCGTATTCCCGAAAACGGCATCGTTACTGTTCGCGTATGGCAGGTAAATATTGGAAAAACCATTTTGATTCATGTACCAATCGTTAATGGTTTCGTTCAAGAAACAGGGAAATTTGAGCTTGATGGCGTGACGTTCCCTGCGGCAGAAATCCAAGTTGATTTTGTCGACCCTGCTGATGGCGAAGGCAGCATGTTTCCAACCGGCAATCTAGTCGACGATTTGGTCGTGCCGGATGTTGGGACTTTCAACGCCACCTTCATTAATGCAGGCATACCGACAATCTTCGTAGACGCAGAAGCGCTCGGTTACCAAGGCACTGAGCTTCAAGATGACATCAATAACGATGAATCAGCCCTTGCGAGGTTCGAGTCCATTCGTGCTCATGGCGCGTTAAAAATGGGGCTGATTGATTCGCTCGAAGAGGCTAAAACACGTCAACACACGCCTAAGGTTGCGTTTGTTTCCCAGCCTAAATCTTATTTATCGTCGAGCGGTAAAACCGTAGAGGCAGGTGAGGTCGATATTCTCGTTCGAGCTTTATCTATGGGCAAGCTTCACCACGCCATGATGGGAACCGCAGCGGTCGCCATTGCCTCCGCGGCATGCGTCCCGGGTACGTTGGTGAACCTAGCGGCTGGTGGCGGAGAGAAAGAATCTGTGACGTTTGGGCATCCATCAGGAATGCTTAAGGTGGGGGCAAAAGCCAAACAAACAGAACAAGGTTGGGTGGTTGAGAAAGCCATTATGAGCCGCAGCGCGAGAATACTGATGGAGGGCTGTGTGCGTGTTCCCTCCAATGTCTTTGAATAACACAATTGCATGGTAGTGATACTTATACCAACCACATCAATTATTTGATGATTCTTGCTTGTTAAAACCGCTGATAACTTCGTTAAAGATCTTGTAGGTAGAGCAACTAGCTAGCTGCAATCTTTGCCTTGTTCTAAGCAGTTTTACCTACGCAATCTTCTGAACATCTAATTAATGCGATTGGTATTAAAAAGCAATGTCAGGACATACTGGAGGAAGCAATATGTCTGCATATCAAAAAGAATACCTTTGGGCACAAAATGAACCGGAAAACTTTTGGCGTGCTCAAGCTGAAAACATCGATTGGTTTGAAGCGCCAAATACCATCTTGCAAGCTGACGAACATGGGATTGAACGTTGGTTTCCTGATGGCGTATTGAACACATCATGGCTCGCCTTGGATTATCATTGCGAGCAAGGAAGGGGGGATAAAACCGCACTGATTTATGATTCGCCAGTGATGGGTCAAAAACAAACTTACAGCTATCAAGCTCTGCGCGACCAAGTGGCAAAAATCGCGGGCATGCTTTCTAATCAAGGCGTAACCAAAGGCGATCGTGTGGTCGTCTACATGCCGATGATCCCAGAAGCGGCGATGGCGATGCTGGCTTGTGCTCGATTGGGTGCGATTCACTCGGTGGTGTTTGGCGGTTTTGCCCCGAATGAGCTTGCCGTTCGAATTGAAGATGCGAAACCCAAAGTCATCATGACGGCGTCTTGTGGCATCGAAATTAACAAGGTGATCCCGTACAAACCAATGGTTGATAAAGCCATTATGGACAGCCGTTGGAAGCCTGAGAAAGTCTTTGTTCTTCAACGCCCGCAGTGCGAAGCCGAACTTAACCTTGAACGTGATTTAGATTGGCAGCAAGAATACGCGCAAGCTTTGCCTCATGCGTGTGTCCCTGTGCTAGCGACAGATCCTCTTTATATTCTGTATACCTCTGGCACAACAGGGAAACCAAAAGGCGTGGTGCGTGACAATGGTGGTCATGCCGTGGCGATGAAATATTCGATGACGTCGATTTATAACATCCCCCAAGATGGCGTGTTCTGGGCTGCATCGGATGTAGGATGGGTCGTTGGTCACTCTTATATTGTGTACGCACCGTTGATTCATGGCTGTACAACTATTCTATTTGAAGGCAAACCAGTGAGAACACCGGATCCGGGTGCATTCTGGCGTGTTTGTGACGAATACAAAGTGGATGTGCTTTTTTCCGCGCCAACCGCTTTTCGTGCAATTAAGAAAGAAGACCCAGAAGGCGAGTTCATTAAGCAATACGACTTGTCCAATCTCGACTCTATCTTTATGGCAGGCGAACGCCTTGATCCACCAACGCTAGAATGGGTCGAAAGCAAAGCAGATAAGCCGGTCATTGACCACTGGTGGCAAACGGAGACCGGATGGGCGATCGCGGGCAATCCGACCGGTATCGAGATGATGTCGGTAAAAGCAGGCTCCGCTACCAAGCCGATTCCTGGCTATCAGGTCGAGATTCTGAACGAAATGGGCATGCCAGTGGGCGCAAATCAACAAGGTTTTGTGGCTTTGAAGCGCCCATTACCACCAAGCTGTTTACCAACTGTCTGGCGCAACCACGACCGCTTTGAAACTGGTTATCTAAGTCAATTTCCGGGTTACTACGTATCGGGAGATGGCGGTTACCTAGATGAAGATGGCTACCTGTTTATCATGGGACGAATTGATGACGTAATTAACGTTGCAGGTCACCGTCTATCTACTGGCGAAATGGAAGAAATCGTGGGCGGTCACCCAGCGATTGCGGAATGCGCGGTAGTCGGTATCCATGATGAGTTAAAAGGACAGCTACCACTTGGCTTCGTGGTTCTTAAAGATGGTGTGAAGATTGATGATCTAACGCTAGAGGGTGAGTTGGTGGGTAAAGTGCGCAACGAGATTGGTGCTGTGGCTTGCTTTAAACATGCGCTGGTTGTCGATCGTTTACCAAAGACACGCTCAGGCAAAATTTTGCGAAGAACCATTCGTCAAATAGCCGATGGTGAGCAATACGTGGTGCCATCAACCATTGATGATCCATCCAGTTTAGGCGAAATCGAACGAGTGCTTAAACGTGGCTAGTTAAGTACGATTTTAATTAAGCACGATCTTAGATTAGCTGCGACCAATCGTAAATATCGAAGCCTCTTGCTTTGTCGGCAAGAGGCTTTTGCATTCCTGCTTGCCTAATCTCGTGTTTAAACACACACTATATGGATTCCTGTTTTTGGCTTCTTTTCCTATGTCTACTTTTGTAATCAAACCAGCGCTTTTTGACGATCTTGAACAACTCAATGATTTGATGTTCGAGCTGCATGATGAGCACCACATCCAATCTCCAGAGCTGTTTAAAACCGCAGAAGAAATCGAACAAGAAAAGAGTATTGCTCGCTATCTCGATAATCCTGAATGTTTGGTGTATGTCGCTAGAGTAGAGGGTGAGATCGTCGGCTTTGTATCTGGGCATTTCTGCGAGCTTATTTCTACGGTTAGTAAACCTGTCATGATGGGAAGCGTTGATGAGCTATACGTCTTACCCGAATATCGTAAGCAAGGTACCGCGAAAGCTTTGATTGAAAAGATAGAGGCGACATTTGTTGATTATGGAGTGAAACAGATGTTTGTTGAGGTTTGGGACTTTAACCAGACAGCGATTTCTCTCTATGAGAACCAAGGTTTTGGGCATCATATTCATTGGTTAAGAAAGTCGTTATCTGAACGTTAATTAATGCGTAGCTAAGACGGTAACTTAGTGACTTATGTAATCTGATGGTGCAATAGTTGAGTCTACTAGTCAGTATTTGCTATTAGTCTCGTCGCAATGTACGGCGACTCATTCTCATGCGAATTGGTGATGTTGTTTTTGTTTGCTTGTTTTGTAAGTGGCACATGAATAGTGCCTCATAAAACAAGAGGAAAATAACATTGAATCTATCAAAAACCTTACTTGTAACGGCGTTATTGCCAATGTTGGCAAGTGCAGATCAAGTCACGCAAACACAAAACAATGAAATTCAGCCGGATATTGTTGGTGGCATTACCGCAACCCCAAATGACTGGAAGTTTTACACACAAATCGTCAGCCGTAATAGTAACCGCTCTTTCTGTGGAGCAAGCTATATTGGGGATGGCTATGTTCTCACGGCTGCTCACTGTGTTGATGGCGATGCTCCTAATCAAATTGCCGTCAAAATTGGTGGTGTGATTTATAATGGTACTGATGGTGTTCGCTCTAATGTCAGCCAAATCTACGTACATCCTTCCTATAATCGTTCTACTTTGTCTCATGATATCGCTCTGTTAAAACTCTCTTCAAAGCCTCAAGGTGTTACGAAAGTGGATATCGCATCAGGCAGTGTCTCGCAATATGCAGGCGTCGGTGATTGGTTAACTGTCGCTGGACTAGGCCGAACTTCGGAGGGGGGCAGTTCACCAGCCGCTCTACAAGAAGTGGATGTGCCTCTGGTGTCTGATGAAATGTGCCGTCAAGCTGGTGGGAACTACACAACAGTTGGGGCTGTTTCGTTTTGTGCGGGAGTACCTCAAGGTGGCATTGATTCTTGTCAGGGAGACAGTGGTGGTCCCATCGTTGTGAATAATAACGGCGTTGTGACTCAACTTGGTATCGTAAGTTGGGGCATAGGTTGTGCCCGACCGGGTAAGTACGGTGTGTATAGTGACATTGCGGCGTTGCGCAGTTTTGTTGATGGCGTTTTAGGTACGACAATGCCTCCGACAGATAATGTTTCTGTTGGTTACACCGCAAATCAGACTTTGAGTTCTTTTAAAGTGGGCGAGCTGAAGCAACACAGTTTCAGTATTCAAAATATCGGTAATGTTGCGTTTACTGTCGAAAGTGTGGAACTGCAAAGTTCTGGTGTCACGAAATCTGCGATGATCACCAGAGACCAATGTGCACAATCGACGCTTAGTGCAAGAAGCTCATGTGCTGTTGACGTTGAGTTTGGCGCTTCTCAAGCAGGTGACGCGAGCGTTACGCTGAACTTTGGTATTGATAAAACCAGCACCTCATATCAAGCAGTCGTAATAGCATCGGCAGTGAGTTCAACAACACCGCCATCTGGTAGTTGTGAAAATGAATGGCAAGTTAGTGCGGTTTACAACACTGGAGAAACCGTGTCGTGGGCTGGTCAAATATGGCAAGCCCAATGGTGGACGCAAGGTGATAACCCTTCAGAATCTGGTCTTTGGGGAGTGTGGCAGGCAGTAGGGGCGTCAGATTGTACAGGAACAACACCTCCGGCAGAGCCGCCGACAGACCCGACGCCCCCGACTAAACCAACACCTCCGTCTTCTGGTGGTGCCTATCAAGCTGGGACTAATTACACAGCGGGTGATGTGGTGACAAATCGTGGTGCAAGTTACCAATGTCAGCCATGGCCAAACAGTTTATGGTGTGGCTCAACTCCAAGTGCTTATGAGCCTGGAATAGGCTATGCATGGACAGATGCATGGTTGAAGCTGTAATCGTTTAAGAGAGTTTATTTCTCACTGAGAATAAACTCTCTTCTATTGTTTCAATTCTGAGAACGCGTAAAATCCATATAAATTACCCTGACGTTAAATTAATATAACTGGCAAAATTGCAGCCAATGTTTCGAGTTATGTCTGATTTCTGTCAGAATTATTTTGAGAAGTATCATTAAGTCTTTTTTGACATGTTCGCCAAATGTACAACTGGTTACTTAATTTATGTCGAAAAATATTGGCAACCCTGCCATCATGACGGTGTGATTCTTCTCTCTTTTAAAGGTTGTATTTTGTGCTGAGACAGTTGTTTTTTCTCATCCTGTATTCCATTTCACTGTTTGTTTCTCCTTTGTCTGCCGCGAATCCTCTTCCAGAAGATGTGAAAGGGGCGCTTTGTGTTGTTCGCGCAGATAACAAATTAGTATTAATCCACGAGATATTAACGAATAAAATTTCCCTTCCTGGTGGCACCATTATTCAAGGTGAATCGCCTAAACTTGCTGCGCAGAGAGAAACGTGGGAAGAAACCGGTTTAGTTGTTACTGTTGGTGAAGAGTTAGGTAGAACAGATACTGCTGTTTTCTTTGATTGTGTATCGGATTCAGACGTAATTGCGTTTTCGATGACCAATAAAATTGATGGTAATGAGTTACCTATCTGGTTTGCTCCTCATTATGGCGTTGAAGTCGCTTCTGCGATGCTAGTGAGCCCGAGTAACATGTCAGCCTCTTTGTACCGTTATCCTGAGCAGTGGAAAGATGTAGGCGAGTTCTACACTAGAGCGACTGAACAACCTGTCGTTTATGTTGAACAGTTAATTGAGTCAGCGCCCAATTTCCGTCAACTGGAGTTGTCTTGGATGATGGATCTACAGAGTTGGGTAGGTTCGTTTTCATCGAGTAGCCGTAATACGGCGTGTGAAATCGCAGACCTAATTACGAGTTTGAGCAATCCAACATTTTTGTTGTTCTTGTTTCCATTCGTGATGATGCGTTTCGATAGTCGTTTTGTATATCGGCTGTTCTTTGCTGTTACCGCAACTTCGTTGATGACTCTCGTGGCTCAACAGGGGTTCTCACTACCAAGACCGCATGTATATGTACCAATGGCAGAGTTAACTCAAAGCTTTGGCTTTAGTTTTCCAAGTTTGCCGGTAGCGGTGTGGTTTTGTGTGATGACGTTTATGTTCCAAAGAACAAATACCTTTGGTCTAAACCGAATCACATTGCTTGTTGCCCTTGTGACTTTGACCGTACTGGCTTGTAAGTTCTTCCTTGGTACTGCATTTATCCTAGATATGTTGATTGGTGCTTTGTTGGGTTCTTTGGTTGCATGGCATGTGCTCCGACTCGAAGGCAACCCCGATGTGGACGTAGACAAGTTACTGAGTTCAAAAAGTGTTTGGTTTACGATGACTGCGATTACCGCAGTGATTTCTGTCATTTGGCCGTTGCCCGTATTTACTAGCTGGTTAGCGATTCTGATTACTGCGTCAGCGCTGGTGATGACCTTCAAAGAGTCAGAAATACGTTTTGACCGTCAACAGATGTTGTTTGTGATTCTGGCGTTATTGCTGGTTGAGCAATTGTATCTTTACTTGAGCACAACGGTTTCATTTAGCGGATTTTGGTCTTTGGTGTTTAGCACCTTCCATTATCCTCTATTGATGCTGACATTTATTGTGTTAGCGAGAAAACTAACGTGTAAAAACAAGCACGCAGAGTAATAAAAAACCTCGCTTAATAGCGAGGTTTTTTAATTGGCGTTTACTTCAGATTTGTTAAGCGTTCAAAACGAATTTCTCAATAGACTTTGCTACGCCGTGTTCATCGTTGCTCTCAGCGATGTAGTCTGCGATTTCTTTTGTCTCTTCCATCGCGTTTGCCATTGCAATACCAAGACCCGCATATTGAAGCATGTGATGGTCGTTCTCGGCATCGCCCATACAAATCACTTCTTCAGCTTTGATGCCTAAGTATTCTGCGATTGCTGAAACACCGATGCCTTTATTACTTGATGGATTCAAAAACTCTAAGAAGAACGGTGCGCTTTGTACTACGGTGAATTCTTTTCTTAGATCTGACGGCAGTGCTGCTATCACTTCGGTAAGTTTGCTTGGCTCTGCAACCATCATCGCTTTGATGATGGCGTGATCATCAGAAAGTGACTCGAAGTTCATTTCAGTGACATCAAGACCATTAATTTTTGCCTCGATATCAGTGTATGGGTTGTTTTCTTCAGTAATTAAACCGTGTTCTTGACTGAATGCATGAACGTACGCCCCAAGTTCTTTTGCTTTGCGAGCGATTTTCTTTGCTGCTTTACCATCGATGATTTGCTGGTGGATGATTTCATTGGTGCCAATGTTCTTCACCATAGAACCGTTGTAATACAGTACAAAGTCTTTATCAGAGTTGATGTTCAACTCATCCAATTTGTCTTGCATACCCTCAAGAGGGCGACCTGATGCAAGTACAACGGTCACACCTGCTTCACGAGCCTTAGTGATGGCTTGCTTGTTCTCTTCTGAAATTACTTTGTCGCTGTTTAGCAACGTACCGTCCATATCTAGGGCGATCAGTTTGTACATCTTTACTTACCTTAAAAATTGGGAACTCGTGTATGAAACTACAAAAAGACCTATTTTAACAATTTATTTTTGGTTTAAATTGACCTGAGTGCGCCTCTCCATTAAGGTCTTCGCCTCGAAGTATTATGAGTTGAGTGAGTTCTACGTTGTATAAGCTAAATGAGATGTTTGAAACCATCCAAGGGGAAGGGGTTTTCACTGGTGTACCAGCAGTTTTCGTGCGTTTGCAAGAATGTCCGGTAGGATGCTCTTGGTGCGATACAAAGCAAACTTGGTACGCAGAAGAGAAAGACCAACGCCAGATTGGCGATATCTTGGTGAAAACAGAGGACTCCCCAACATGGTGTTTCGCATCAGCACAAGACATCGTAGCAGAATACAAAAAGCAAGGCTTCAATGCTCAGCACATTGTGATCACTGGCGGTGAACCCTGCATTTATGATTTGCGTGATTTAACCGCAGCATTTGAAGATATGGGTTGCCAGTGCCAAATTGAAACCAGCGGCACTTCAGAAGTCGTTACTTCAGAAAATACTTGGGTGACCGTGTCACCTAAAGTCGCGATGAAAGGTAAATTGCCTGTACTTAAAAGTGCGTTGGAGCGCGCAAATGAAATTAAGCATCCTGTTGGCACACAAAAAGATATCGATCATCTTGATGACTTACTTACGATGGCCGATATAGACTCAAAAACCATCATCGCTCTGCAACCAATTAGCCAAAAGCCAAGAGCAACACAGCTTTGTATTGATACTTGCGTGGCACGTAACTGGCGCTTGTCAGTTCAAACTCATAAATACTTAAGTATTGCTTAAGCTCGGAGAAAAAGATGAAAAAAGCAGTTGTTGTTTTCAGTGGTGGACAGGACTCTACAACATGTCTGGTTCAAGCGTTAAAAGAGTTTGATGAAGTACATGCAATCACATTTGATTATGGTCAACGTCATAAGTTAGAGATCGAAGTTGCGGAAAAAGTAGCAAAAGATCTTGGTGTTGCTGCTCATAAAGTCATGGATGTAGGTCTTCTGAACGAACTAGCAATCAGCTCTTTGACTCGCGATGACATTCCAGTTTCTCATGAACTTCAAGAGAACGGTTTGCCGAATTCATTCGTTCCGGGTCGTAATATTTTGTTCCTAACGCTAGCTGGCATTTATGCATACCAAATTGGTGCTGAAACCGTTATTACTGGCGTGTGTGAAACCGACTTTAGTGGTTACCCTGATTGCCGTGATGACTTTGTGAAAGCGATGAACAGTGCTTTAGTAAAAGGCATGGACCGTCAGTTCGACATCAAAACACCGCTGATGTGGCTAAATAAAGCGGAAACATGGGCGTTGGCAGATCAGTACGATGCGTTGCAACTGATCCGTGAAAGTACTCTAACTTGCTACAACGGCATCATTGGTGATGGCTGTGGTGATTGCCCGTCTTGCGATCTGCGCAAAGCGGGCTTAGATGATTACCTTAATAACAAAGACACTGTTATGCAGTCGTTGATTCAAAAGCAGAAAGCGGAAGATCAATAGGCTCGTTATAAGCATCAATCACGGCATCATGCCCATTTCTTTTTGATTGATACAAAGCTTGGTCTAATATCGAATACAGCTCATCAAAATTACTAAGTGGTTTTGATGTAGAGAGATAGGCCAAGCTTGCTGTGACATTGACCGAATGACCGTCGTCTGTTTTTATCTGCTTTTCTGAGATAGTTTTGTGAAGGCTTTGAACACGAAATGGCACATCAATTTCATCCACATTCTTTAGTAACAAGATAAACTCTTCTCCTCCAATACGTCCCAAATATTCTCCTTTATTTAGTTTAGATTGAAGTGACTTACAGACTTGAGTTAGGACTAAGTCGCCTACTGGATGCCCGTATTTATCGTTAATCAGTTTAAAGTTGTCTAGGTCGAATAGTGCAAGTACGTAGCGCATATCATCTGGCGCGCTGATCGATTGAGAACGGATTTTCTCGATGATTGAACTCCGATTCAGGGAGCCTGTTAACTTGTCTAAACGAGATTCCATCTTTATTTTTCGTAGAGCAAAGAGTGCGACCAACAAAACAGCGAGTAACACAAATACTACAAAGTTGTACGCTCGCTGTTGCTCGGCAAGCTTTTTAAGCTCAAGCAGTTTTAAGTTACGTTCGTTGTCAATTTTTACGAGTTGCAACTCATATTCATATTCACTTTTCGTTAGGTCTAGCGCTTCGATTGCTTTTACATTGTTGGCATCTCGGTTTGCTAACTCCAATGTTGCGTACTCGCGGTAGTGGGATAGAGCTGTTTCATACTCGTTCTGTTCTTGGAAGATTTGCGAGAGTAACAATTGAGATTTTGATTGCAACGCGGTCGTTGAGTTCTTGTTTGCTAACTCTAACGCGGCATTCGCGTGTTCCAGTGCTTCTTTCAACATGCGGTGTTTTAGGTAAGCGAAGCCTGCCGCCAAGTGACTTTCAGTTTGTAAGCGTTCGTTTTCGTACTCTTTGCCCAACTCTAAAGCGTTTTTAATATGGGGAACGGCGCTTTTTAAGTCACCAGAATCGACGTAGGCAGAACCAAGCCCAAGATAAGTTAGTCCCTTGCCGTATGGGTAATTCAGTTCTTCGAGTAGTGTTAGCGCATTCTTATAGTGACTGATGGACTTCTCGTAATCTTTAGATTTGTAATACATGGATGCCAAGCTATGTTCCACTTGAGCTACTTCAAGAGGTGTGGCTTCTAATTGTCGAGCAAGTAGTGCTTGAATTAGGTACTGTTCAGATTGTTCGAATTGACCTAGTTCACTCAGCAAATTACCTACATCGTTATAAACACCTGTGGGGTCGCTTTGCGCTGGCATTTCATTAATGAGTCGGCGGTACAAGCTAAGTGCAATATCGTATTCGCCACGGAAGTCGAAGTTGTTTGCGATTACACGCAGCGCAAGATCTGCAGGAATACTCTCTTTGTGGTCGTTAGTTAAGTGGTTATTAAGCGATGAGCAGAAAAAGTTAGCCTTGTGGTACTGACCCTGTTGATTGAGGGTGTAGCAAAGCTGGTAGTTCATTAACGCTTTTGTTTCTAGATCTGCGCGCTGTTTAGCACTTTGCAGTAATGAGGTGAACAAGTTTACTGCAGCGTCGTAGTCACCCTGTTTGCGTTCTAACAGTGCTTGAATGTACTTTGATTCCAACTTTGCAAAGTGATTTTCCAGAAACTGACTGCTACCAAAGTAAGGCTGGTTGATATTCGACATGTATTCGTAAATCAAACCACTGACGTAAAGCTTCTCACTATTAGAGTCGGCAGTGTGGTATCTGTCTTGAAGCATGTGGAGCGCAGATTTGGAATTTGTTTTCATTGTAGCTAGATAAACAGAATGCCATTGAGTGATGCTTTGAGTGTCACTTGCGTTTGCTTGACTGCCTAATAGGAGAGACGCAAGCAAAGTAAGCAGCGTACGCATAGTGATGTAACCTTATGTTATTGCTATATTGTTTGTTCAGTATGATATACCAATTGGAAGTGAGTCATTGTGACAAAAGCCAAAGGGTATAGATAGTGGGGTGATGAAAACTATGCGCTCGGTCGAGCTTTACATCGAAAAGGTAAGTAATAGAAAAGAAGACCCCAGCGCGGTGCTGAGGTCCTAGGGAATTAGCCTACGTATAGTTTCGCTAGATCTTGAGGTTCAACCTCTTTACCTTCTAGCTGTGCATTCCAGTTTGTGCCAACAAGAACGCCGTCTTCTGCAAGAGTTAGTAGCCAATCTTCAACAAAGATATCTAGTGGGATTTCTAGTACTTCGAAATCTGCCCATTCTTCAACGTTGTGTGCCTGCGCATCTTCTTTAGATGACCAGAAAGGCATGACTTCGCTGTTTTCGAATTCAGTTGAATCGCAAGATAGCCAACCTTCTTCATTGCGTAAACCCCAAACTAGTTGGTTTTCTTTAGTTTCAGCAACGAAAAGGTCAAGGTTTGCTTGGATATCTGATGTAAGTTTGCTCATTTCAAAACTCTCATTGTTATGACGCGAGTAGGTTAACACTAAAGTGCCGATTCCAAAAGCATAATACGGTTTAACAAGGTTGAAAAACAAAAGGAGCCGAAGCTCCTTAAAGTGTGTTCTCTGGAAGGGTGGTAAATATTGTCCACTCTTTTTTAATTTCACCTTTGTAGCCTACAACAGAGGCCGTTACACGACGGTTAAGTGCGTGGCTCACTTCGTCTGTTCCTTGTTGAGCAAGGTGAGTATCGCCATAGCCAACAATTCGAACGCGATCTGGTTTGATACCGTAACCTAATAACGCAGAGCGCACTTTATTTGCTCGACGTTTTGATAGGTCTAAGTTATGAGAAGCGCCGCCTACCTTACTCGCATAGCCATGTAGCTCGATAGAGGTTGTCGGGTATTCTTTGAGAAACTCAGACAATTGGCGAATTTGGCGATGGAATACAGGGTTAATTTCATCAGAGTCGTTGGCGAACAATACACGGACTTGCATTTGTTCAGACGACTTTATGTACTCACCGCAACCATCATTGTCGATCTCTGACGTTGCCGGCGTATCAGGGCAAAGGTCCCTTGCGTTAATCACACCATCATCATCGTCATCTTGTAGGTCTGCAATTTGCTGAGCATTTGGTGTTTGCATGTATTCATACTCGTCTTCCGCAAATGCTTGGTTTGCTGCGACGATAAGACCCAACGAGAAAAGAATCTTTACTGCTTGCATAATTAGTACTCCACCTTCTGATTCCACTCAGTCGGAACATCAACGCGAAGCGCATTCAATAGTTGACCAGTCGCATTCATCACACGGTATTTGGCGTATTGTTCTGCGTACTTCGCATCCAAGTAGTCTTTGCGAGCTTCAAACAATTCGTTTTCTGTGTTCAATAAGTCAAGTAGGGTACGTTTACCAATACGGTATTGTTTTTCGTACGCAATAACTGTCTCAGAAGCTGAATCTACGTGATCGGACAAAAATTGTTTCTGTTGTTGTGTCAGATCCAGTGCGCTCCAAGAAAGGCGTAAACCTTCTTCTACATTTCGATATGCGCGTTCACGTAAGTCTTTTGCTTTGTTCAACTGGTAGGCGAAACTTTCGGCATTTGCAGAGTCACTGCCACCATTGTATAGGTTGTAACGCATACGCAGCATCGCTGTTGTTTCATCACTGTTTCCTTCGACACCAGCTGCGTCATCACGCCACGTTTGCGAAGCTTCTACGGAAACTGTTGGGTAGTAGTTACCTTTAGACTGTTTGTACTGGAACTTAGCCGAATCAACATCCGCTTTTGAAATCTTAATCACTGGGTGAGAATTAAATGCCAAATCAATCGCATCATCTACTGTGTAAGGAATGAAGTTTTGATCTGCGCGAGGGAAGATAAGTCCTTGCGGAGCTTGACCTACAAGACGTGTGAAGATCGTGTGCGTATCAAACAAGTTGTTCTGAGCAGCTACCAAGTTACCGTGTGCTTTAGCTAAACGAGCTTCTACTTGCGTTAAGTCCGCTGTTGAACCAATACCTGAATCTACACGTTTCTTGATATCTTGATAGATTTTCTTATGCACTTTCAGGTTATTTTCAGAAAGCGTCAGTACTTCATAGGCTTTAACGGCATCCAGGTAGACTTTAGCCACCTCTAATGCTTTATCTTGAGCATCTGCTAATAATTGGTAACGAACGGATTCAGCATCCGCTGCAGTACGGTCAATGTCGTTAAGCGTCGCTGAACCATCCCAAATAAGCTGGGTTAGCGTAATTGTCGCTTCTTTTCGCGTTAAATCAGTAGATTTACGATTACTCTCTGCTGGGTTTATCCCTTCATATCCGACGCCTGCATCTAGGTCGACAGAAGGAAGATAAGCACCGCTCGAGGCTTCATTCACATACCGCTTACTTACGAATTCATTAAACGCACTTTTGATGTCTGGGTTGCTAATAAGTGTATTTTCAACCGCTTGCTCAAGTGTTTGTCCGAAAGCAGGGCTAACGGCAAGCACACCAAAGCATATGGCGTTGGCACGAGTCCACTTCACTTTGTTTCTCCTAGATTTAGTCATGTCTGAAGGCGAGAAATTGTTCTTATAAATAGGGACAACTCTATAGGCGTCAATAATCTAACGCACAATGCTATTAACAATCAACTATGTGACTGGTTGCTATAATTAATGTTGGATAATTAGTTTTACACTTTATGAGCTGTTGTTCTAATTATTTTCTGGATAAAGATCATGTTTTCAATGGTTTAAACAGAATTGGTGCCTGTATGTTTGTGATCTAGTCCCAAACAGGTCCTATATACACTTTTATAAGTAATATGTGACTCAAAAGTTGAAATTAAGTGTTAATGCGCTGTTATTGCGGAATATATTCGGGCAATATATAGCTAATAAGTATCATTGGTCAAAATGTTGACAGTATTTTTATGTCAGAGGTTTATATGGATCGTACTTCCTTAGTTCCAGTTGGTGAGCAGTTAGTCGTAATAGATTTGAATGGGCAATTGAAGGTTCTTGCCGAGAATGAGCGACCATTACCGGGCGAACTGATTGTTGCAGTCATCGAAGATGAACCACAAAAACTTCAAGTTAAAGTTGCAACAGAAGAAGACGAGCAAGACATCACTCAAGATGTTGCTCAAATTATTGACGCTCTTAGAGACGGGCAAGACCCGACATTACTGAATGAAGAGTTTGCCCCAGCTGCGGGTGAGAATGCCGGCTCCAGTTTGCAAGAAAGTGGGACTGTTGAGCGTACAGGGGCAGAAATACTTGCTAGCACTTTGTTTGAAACGACGGGTATCGCAGCACTAGGTTTGTCTGAAACTCAAAACCTATCGCTCGCGGATCTTATTTTGAACGCAGCAAATTCAGATAATACATCGCCAGCAATCAACCCTCGTCCTCCGGTTGCTGAAGATGACAGCGTTTTGACCGATGAAGACGCTTCGGTTTCTATCGATGTATTGGCTAACGACCAAGACGCAGATAGTGATTCACTAAGTATTGAATCGGCAACTGTTCCGGCAGAACAAGGCACAGTAGAGATTATTGATGGTAAGTTGATATTCACACCTGCAGAAGACTTTAACGGTGAAGCGACGGTTACTTATGTAGTAACGGATGGCGCACTAACTGATGAAGCCACGGTTACTGTAACGGTAAACCCGATCAACGACTCACCAGTGGCAGTGAATGATGCGGTCTCTGCCGATGAAGATACCGCGGTTACTATCGATGTATTGGCGAATGACAGCGATCCAGAAAACGATACGCTGACTATCACAGCGGCGTCAGTACCTGCAGAGCAGGGTACGGTGGCGATTGTTGACGGCAAGTTGGTCTTTACACCTGCTGAAAACTTCAATGGCGACGCAACGATTAGCTACACCATCTCAGATGGTCAGCTCACAGACGATGCAACAGTTGCGGTCACGGTTAATCCTGTGAATGACGCGCCAGTGGCAGTAAACGACACTGTTGCAACAGATGAAGATACTGCGGTTACTATCGATGTATTGACGAACGACAGCGATCTAGAGAATGACCAATTAACCATTACCAATGCGTCAGTACCTGCAGAGCAGGGTACGGTGACGATTGTTGACGGCAAGTTGGTGTTTACACCTGCTGAAAACTTCAATGGCGACGCAACGATTAGCTACACCATTTCAGATGGTCAGCTAACTGACGATGCAACGGTTGCGGTGACGGTTAATCCTGTGAATGACGCGCCAGTGGCAGTAAACGACACTGTTGCAACAGATGAAGATACCACGGTTACTATCGATGTATTGGCGAACGACAGCGATCCAGAGAATGACCAATTAACCATTACCAATGCGTCAGTACCTGCAGAGCAAGGTACCGTTGCGATCGTAGATGGTAAGTTGGTGTTCACGCCTGCCGAAAACTTCAATGGCGACGCAACGATTAGCTACACCATCTCAGATGGTCAGCTAACAGACGATGCAACGGTTGCGGTGACGGTTAATCCAGTTAACGACGCACCAGTGGCAGTAAACGACACTGTGTCAACAGATGAAGATACCGCGGTTACTATTGATGTGCTTGCAAACGACAGCGATCCAGAAAACGATACGCTGACTATCACAGCGGCATCGGTACCAGCAGAGCAAGGCACCGTTACCATCGTAGATGGTAAGTTGGTGTTTACGCCTGCTGAAAACTTCAATGGTGACGCAACGATTAGCTACACCATCTTAGACGGTCAGTTAACTGACGATGCAACAGCTGCGGTGATGGTTAACCCAGTCAACGATGCGCCAGTAGCGGTGAATGATGCGGTCTCTACCGATGAAGATACCGCGGTTACTATCGATGTATTGGCGAATGACAGCGATCCAGAGAATGACCAATTAACTATTACCAATGCGTCAGTACCTGCAGAGCAAGGTACGGTGACGATTGTTGACGGCAAGTTGGTCTTCACGCCTGCTGAAAACTTCAATGGTGACGCAACCATCAGCTACACCATCTCAGATGGTCAGCTAACAGACGATGCAACGGTTGCGGTGACGGTTAACCCAGTCAACGACGCACCAGTGGCAGTGGATGACACTGTTACAACAGATGAAGATACCGCGGTTACTATCGATGTATTGGCGAACGACAGCGATCCAGAGAATGACCAATTAACCATTACCAATGCTTCGGTACCTGCAGAGCAAGGTACGGTGGCGATTGTTGACGGCAAACTGGTCTTCACGCCTGCCGAAAACTTCAATGGTGACGCAACCATCAGCTACACCATCTCAGACGGTCAGCTCACAGACGATACGACAGTTGCGGTGACGGTTAACCCAGTCAACGACGCACCAACCATCGACGTTACCGCGGTTGATAGCGTAACTGAAGATGCGGTGAGCACCGACACAGTAGTGGCAACACTCGTTGTTGCTGATACAGATACACCTGCGGATCAATTGACGGTTCAGCTAGAAAACAACGCTGACGGTTACTTCGTGCTCGATGGTGACCAAGTTAAGTTGACCGACAAAGGTGTCGAAGCGGTTAATAATGACCAGCTAGATTTGAATAGCCTGAGTGTCACAGCGTCGGTATCTGACGGTGTGAAT
>NZ_JAKRGG010000023.1:0-87904 GCF_022347645.1 Vibrio sp. MMH1-50 | reverse complement strand
GACTTGAACCGGCACAACGCGAACGTCGAGGGATTTTAAATCCCTTGTGTCTACCAATTCCACCACCAGGGCAACGCAATCAATGCGATGGTAACACCACCTGCTCTAACGACCTGCGCCGTGAGAACGAGGCGTACTTTAACGGATTAAGATTTTAGGTCAACAATAAATTTTATCTTTTTTATTCATGCGGTTAAAAAGCAGACTCAGGCGAATACTCCGCACCCAATTCGACCGTTCCATGTACACATCCATCACTCTTACATGATGTTTTTTCTCAACGTACTCTCCATGAATGCCCTTCAACAGAATAGTGGTCCCCGAGAACGAGAGGATAAAATAATGAATTTATCAACAATTTTATAAACCACTTCGGCAAATACTCTCATTTATAGCAAAAAAAATCTTCATTCTTGTACCTCGCTAACATTTCACTGATCCGATGTGTTGTTAGTATTTATTCATGGCGCTAATCATACCATTGAGCAAAAGTGGTTTTGATGTTTGTTTTTTGCTTATTAAACGTTGCTATTACTAGCAAGTCTAAACATTCAAAGGTTAATAACATCATGAATAAAATGACAAAAGTTGCCTCACTCGCAGTGGCGATGGCATTTTCCGGAGTTTCCAACGCTGCCATTGGGGATTACAAAGTAGTCCTCATTCACGGTTTCCAACCTGATCAATTGCAAACTCAACCTTCGCGAACGCAAGTTGAAACAGAAGGAGCGGATTATTGGAAAGATTATTGGATGCAATACGCCGATGCGCGGATTGACTGGCCTTCGCAAGAGCGCGTCGAAGGTAAAATTACCAGTGATTACGTTTGGCCGAAGCTTCAAGAGTTGTCGAGAAATGGGACATGCCAGCCGGGTTGTATCTTAGTGACCCACTCTACCGGTGATCTTGTCGCAAGGTATCTCCTTGATAACCAAGAGAACTGGCTAACTAACGCAGGGCTTACTCCCCTCAACGTCGTTGCCACCTTCGACTTCGCAGGTGCCGGTGGTGGCTCAGAGCTGGGTGATATCGTCATCAATATTACGGAAGGTGGCGGCTGGACAAACAGTGCCATGCGCTATGCTATTTCGCTCTGGCTTGGTGATACTCCAAACAAAAACAACACTGGAGTGTTAAACGACCTTAAAGTCTCAAATGCTCGCCAAATAGCGATGCTGCCTGATCACCGAATTCCTCGCATTCGTTTTGTCGGCAATGGCAGTGATTATTTTAAAGCAACAGCAAGTTTCTTACCGGGCAAAGACGATGGCGTTGTAGCCGCACACTCATCCTGTGGTTCTTCTAGCTCCGGCAGTTTCGACAGTTGTTCGACTCACTTAGCGATGGACGGTAAAGTATCTTCACAAAGTAAAGGCGTAACAAGCTTGATGCCTAACCATTACCCTTTCATCATGGGAAATGGCTACAGCCACAGCGAAGTGATTGGCTCAAAGCACAAAGGGAAAGTAACGTCTAGCAACACTTCTATTGCACTCGCGGACGGTCACTCAGTCAAAGTCGATAGCTATCAACAAAATGGATGGTTCGGCAGTAAGTACATTTATGTTCAAGGTTCCCAACAAGATACAATGTCTGAGATTGCTGCAGGATTATAACTAAGTTCAGTTTAAATCCGTATAGGAGCCAAGCAATACATCGTTTGGCTCTGTTTCACAGTGGATGATTCAAGAGACTGAATATGAACAACAAAAAACTTATTGCCCTTGTTGCGTTCGTAACGCTCGGTGCTGTCACACTCTTTATTTTGAAATCCCCCTCCGACGAACCTGAAACGTCGACTCAAACTGCAATATCCCAAGAGCTCATGCCACATAAGCAAGCTTCTTCTATCGTTAAGCCAAGCCAAGTAACAACAGAGCCAGCCAACGTAGAGTATGACGATTCTCCGCTGATAGAGGATATTACTTCTTCGCAAGATCTCGAGTTAATCGCAGTGCGTCACGAGCAAGTTTTACAATACCCCTCATATTCCCAGCCCATCGTTGGAGAGAATAGTCCTTATTTAGATTGGAACCATTTTGAGGAAGTGCCCGTTCCCATATTAGATGGAAAAGACACCGCGACACTTAGTTTAACCAAGTATCGCCACTTCTTCCCAGATGATATCGAAGTCAATTTGAAATCCTCTAGCAATATAGTGACAGCGTCACTAGATGTCGAAGATATTGAGCAGCAAAAGACACTCGCCACTTTTACGATGGAAGAAACCGGCTGGCGTATATCCCCAAAACCTGATTGGCCAGAAGAGTTAAGGCTGGTTGCACATATCACTTTTGAGCAAGGCGAAGACGTCATTAGTACTGATTTACGTCTCTTTCATTCTGTAGCAAGTATTGTCAATGTAGGCAGCGGCACGCCAAAAAATACTGATATGATCATTCCTATTACGTTACAAATTGATAAAGCTGGTATCTATCGAGTAAGGGGGAACCTGTATCAATCGAACGGCTCCGCGATTGCGTCATTGGTGCACAAGCAGCGTTTATCGGAAGGAGAGCAAACCATTGAGCTTAAGGCTTTCCATAAAGTCCTTTTAAAAGGCAAAACGGATTATGAACTGCGTGACATCATGATAGAACGCATGTCTGGTTTTCCGGGAGAAAAAGCGCAATACGGTCAAAGCGAAAGCGAAGTATATCCAATCGGCGCGTTTGATTCCGGTCTTCTCTCTGATGAGCCTTATGAGATGAGTGATAAAGAAAAACAACAACTTGAGTTTCTTCATCAAGCATCAAACTAACTTTGTCCACACTTTATGTGTCCGTACTCAAGCGCTAAGCTCGCTTGAGTACAAACAAAGAACCTTCACTTCACTTCACTTCACTTATCAAATTTCACCCTGAATTTAGTCCTGCTCATTTCATCGGTTTTTCATATTTCATGTCTAGAGTTTTAAATTGACAAAGACTAAGAAGAAAAACGTGAAGCCATTAAAACGATACCAATACGAACGCTACGCCGTGCTGTGTAATCTCGCCTACCCCAGAGTCTTTAAACAGACACGCTATGGGTTTGACCCTAATGGGCAGCGGATCATTAAAAACGAATTTGGCAAAACCATGATCCGTGTTTTATGGAGTAAAAAACGTACTGAGGTCGTTGTGGTTATTAAAGGCTCGCACAGTATTACCGATTGGTTGCTGAACTTTGCCATGTGGACTCGTAGCTGCAAGCGATTAGGACTTAACTATCGCATCCATGCAGGTTTCTACCATTTGTTGTTTCAAGAAAGCCAACCTTCTCGAAATGAAGATCGTCTTGGTTTGAGTGTGATTGAACGACTAGAAGCCACCATTGTACCTCTGATTCTACAGGGGAAGCGCATCACCATTACTGGGCATTCGTCGGGCGGCGCAATTGGCAGCGTGTTTGCCGACTATATCGAACGTAAGTACCCAAAAAGCATCAAACGAGTGGTGACATTTGGTCAACCAGCGATTGGTGATTGGACATTCAAGAAACGCTATCGTTTAAGCCACAAAACCTATCGAATCTGTTGCGACATCGATATTGTTACTTTTATGCCTCCGGTACCTTTTCTTTATTGGCATGTAGGTAAAATGTTGTGGCTTTATAATGGAAGAATTTATGAGAACACGCCAACGTTAATGCGCCTTGGGCGTTCTTTGGTAAGTTGGTTGATCCGCCCTTTTTCCTATCACTTAATGAGCAAGTACATTCGCAACAAAGACTTCTTTGATGAGCGTTAATCCATTATTTCGCTTTCGTGTGATTCAGCGACAGATACAAAAAGAGCCAGTATTAAACTGGCTCTTTGTTCTTGGTTTAGAATTACAAAGACGCAATTTCTTTATCAAGTTGGTATTTGTTGTCAGTAACGATGCGCTCTAATACTTCGACGCGTTGTTTCAGGTCGTCTATTTGTTTGTTAAGACCATCTCGCTCTTCTTGATTCATCAGTTTACGCTCAGAAATTTCGAGCGCTTTTACTTCCTTGCGATGATTAAGAATCAACTTAACGATACCACCACCGAATATTGCACCGAATATAATCGCAATAGTTGCAACTTCCTGCATAGATTCCTTTCCTTAATCTGCCTACTGATAATGCTCAACAATAAAGTTACGCATTTGTTTCATGAATATCAAATAAGACATTGATTAAATGCATGCTATTTTCGAAATTGGTCACACCTGCAACTCTGCACTCGAGATTATTTAACGCCAACCCAAACAGAAACCGATCCGCCGTTCACTGGGAATTCCGCCCATCCACTAGCGTTAGTCCATACTTCTTCGGTACGAATACCTAGTTTATCGACATAACGTGTGCTCGGTGAACCCGTGTACATCCACTTTGTTCCGCCAGGACCATCACTCATGATAACCGCCATAGAGTTCGGATGTTCCGCATCCCCTTCTCGTGTCCAACCAATCACATCCCAGTGGTCAAGGTAAGAATGTTGTTTACCATAAGCATAATCTTTACGTGCTTTCACCAATTGCTCAATGTAAGGCACTTTCACCATGTTGATGTCGTGCCCTTTATCGCTGTATTGCGCACCGTAGTAATCTGCGTAGAAGACTGACGGATAACCTTCCTCACGAAGCAAAATGAATGCGTACGCAAGAGGCTTGAACCACCAATCCACCGGAGACTCTAAGGCCTGTAGTGGTTGCGTATCGTGGTTCTCAACCAGTGTTACTGCTTTCACTGGATTGTCTTTCATCAAGGTGCCATCCATGATTCGGCGCATATCGAAGTTGCCACCAGAGCGTGAAGCGTTGTAGAAGTTCATATGTAACGGAGCATCAAACAATGACATGCTGCCAGAAGTCTTAGTGATAAAGTTGTGCAGATTGTTCACGTCGTAGTTCCAGTACTCACCAACGGTAAAGAGCTCTTTACCCGTTTTCTTACGCAAGTAATCGATCCACTCTTGTAGGTACTGATATTTGATGTGTTTAACCGCGTCCATTCGGAAGCCATCAACACCCGTCATGTTTAAGTACCATTCACCCCAATCTTTCAGCTCTTGCTTTACTTCTGGGTGATCCATGTCTAAGTCTGCGTACATGAGGTAGTCATAGTTGCCTTTTTCAGAACTGACTTCCCAATCCCATGCTTTACCATCACCTTTGAATTTAAAGATCGCTTTCTCTTTACCTGCGTCATCCCAATCGACGCCATCAAAGTGATACCACGTCCAATGGAAGTCTGAGTATTTATCGTTACGTCCTGGGAAGCTAAATTCAACCCATGCTTCAATCCATTTATCGCCAAGTTCAATATTGCGGTTATTCCAATCCACACGCTTGGTATCGACCCACGACTTGCCATCTGCACCGCCACGATGGTTGAACACTACGTCACCATAAATTTGGATATTGTTTTTGTGTGCTGCTTTGATGGCATTTAGATATTGGTCTTTGGTGCCGTACTTAGTTCGTACCGATCCTTTTTGATCAAACTCCCCTAAGTCATACATATCGTAAACACCGTAACCAACGTCGTTGCTACCACCTGCGCCTTTATATGCTGGTGGCAACCACAGCGCTGTAAAACCGTTGTCGGATAGTGCTGGCGCATTGTTTTCAACTTGTGTCCAGAGTGCGCCGTCATTTGGCACATACCAATGGAAATACTGCATCATAGTTCCATTTTGTGCCGCCAATACCGGCGAACTCAGCAGCAAAGTTAAAGGTAAAAGTGTGGGTTTAAGGTTGAATGTTTTCATTATTTTTCTCTCACGTTTTAGAACGAAGTTCGAACTTAGAGAGCCAACATGACGACTAGAAGAGATCCAACTAACCGTCTGTTGTACAACAAAAAGTTCGGACTACAATCGTGGAGAAATTATCACCAATCACCCTCTACAATTATTGAGTTGTGTAACATTTATAAAACCAATAACTAATTGAGCGCAATTATTGAATCACGATCTCGAACCGAGGTCCACGGATTTGCAATCCGCTGCATAGCCACTCTGCCAAGGCGCCTCAACTGGAGCGACACACGAGGTTCGAACTCGTGACCTCAACCTTGGCAAGGTTGCGCTCTACCAACTGAGCTAGTGTCGCATAATTTGAGATGGTGACCCGAGTCGGAATTGATGACTTGAACCGGCACAACGCGAACGTCGAGGGATTTTAAATCCCTTGTGTCTACCAATTCCACCACCAGGGCAACGCAATCAATGCGATGGTAACACCATCTGTTCTAACGACCTTCGTCGTGAGAACGAGGCGTACTTTAACGGATTAAGATTTTAGGTCAACAAAAATTCTTATAATTATCAACCAAATGAACAATAATCACCCTTTTTGACTGAATCGCAATCGATAAGTTCAATAATCACCCATTAATATTGAGCTAACCGTACCACCTCACAGTGTCAACCAACCTGTTAACCATTGCTTCACAAACAAACGACCACACTAACCGCTATCTATCAGATAAACATCAGCTTTTATCCTTCTGCCTTTGTCGCCCCCATCCGCAGGTGAACACTGTGTACACCTCTTAACAGTTATTTTTGAATGCGCATTCATTAGTTAATTCATATTTTCAATGACTTAAGGTTTGGTTCATTTCTTGCTCTTAAGTGGGCAACCAACGCACAGTCTTTTGGGTGAATAATGCTAGCGTCACCTTAGAAGCTCGTTTGGTCAAGGAATGAGGGTTCTGCTCTTAAGTCGCTGATTAAGTGTCAGTCATACCGTAGACACTATGGTGTGTTCAGCCGCTCATATAACCCTCTTGTTCAAACTTTCGAATAAAAAGAAGGTCAATGATGGAACGATTAATACACAGCCGATTAAACAAGGTAATGAGTGTCATCCTTGTCAGTTCGGCAGCATTGTATGGCGTAACGAGTCATTCTCCTGCTCAAGCGGAAGCCTATAACCTCTCACCAACAGAAAAACTCTGTATGGCAGACGCTTATTTGCAAGAGCCGGGAAACTCATTACCAAGAGATGCTTTAAACTGTACCGCTAATGACGTCGAGATCACGCAAGTGATTCCCGTCGATCCGAATGCAGAATGTAACCTTGGAGATACCTTCTCTTTCCAAGCTGACGTTACCGTGCGAACTAACGCAAACGAACGATACGACACCACCTTTTATCTTCCTTTAACTGAAGCCAGCCCTCAGGTCGTTCAAGGTAACTTTAGAAACTGTAGCATGATCCTACCCGTGCCAGGAGGAAGTGGTGAGACTGCTGATGCTCAATTGGATGGCGACGCATGTGGTGACATCACTAAAGCTTTAGGTCCAGACGAATACACACTGCTTAACGAAACCATTACCATGCTCTGTTCAGATAACGACGGCGACAACCGAGCCGACTTTACCTATTGTGCAGCATGGGATAATCAAGAACGAGATAACTGTACGATCGATGAAGATCCGTATGCAGGTCAGATCCCAAACACCAAATCTAAATGTAACTGTGACACCTTTAATATTGATGTGTTCATCAAGCCATCACCACCAGATATCGTAAAATCTGAAGGTGCGCCTAGCTCTCACCCAGAAGCAGGCGGCGAGTTTACCTTTAATCTAAGCTTCACTAACCCTAACGCCCAAACATCGTTATTCATTAGCGCATTAACCGATGAAATCGACATCAACGGCGATGGAACTTATGACGTTAGCTTCGATCTTTGGGGTGCGACCTCAAGCCCTGCAATGGCTGACGGTGTTTACCTTACATCGACTAACTGTCCAGTCGGAACACCTCTGTATGAAGTGGCTCCTAGCGCAACCTACAGTTGTGAGTTCAAAGTCTTTGTCGTAGATAGTGACCTTCCGGATATACCAAATCCTGAGCTCTATAAAGACGTTGTCAAAGTAACGTTGCTAGACAAAAACGGCGATCCTGTGGTTAACGGCGATACTTGTCCAGTTGGGGTTGGCAACGCGGCACTTGGCGATCGTTGTAGTGTCGAACGACAAGTACAGATTACCAATGTCCCACCAGCGATTAGCGTTGTTAAGTCAGCTGATAAAAATGAAGTACTTGAGCCTGGAGAAAATGTCACATTTACGTTCGAAGTGACTAACGACTCCGGTACATTTGATTCTCCTATCGAACTCGTGAGCTTAGTCGACACCATCTATGGTGATCTAAGCGCAATTGGGGCTGAGAGTGACTGTCTTGATAACCCTGTAACGATAGCATTTGGTGCAACATACAGCTGTACCCTAAGTGTCTATGTTGCTGGCGATGCAGGTGATAGTTTCACAAATACAGTAACAGCAACTGCGAGAGACAACGAGAATGATACCGCGACAGACATGGATTCTCACACTATTTTGGTATTGGATGTACCTTCTATGATCACTCTAGAAAAAACAGCCAATCCGACATCAGTGTTTGAAACGGGTGATAACCCAACCTTGTTCAGAAATGTTGATTACACCTTCTACTTTACGGTCAAAGACACGATAGATGACGTCTCAACATCCGATACTGTGGTCTTCTCTAGCCTAAATGACGACCGTTTCGGATCACTCACAGACGAGTGTATGGTAGACATGAAAAATGGCGGCGCTATAACGCCAACCGGGTTAAACGGGTTTGAGTTAGACCCAGGCGAAACAGCAAGCTGTACCATCACATTACAAGTCCAAGGTAATGCCAGTGATAGCCACGTTAACGTTGCCACTATTAATGGTACTGACGAGGACGGTCTAGGCGTAAGCGCAATGGATGATGCAACAGTAACGTTTGATCCACTTGCTCCAGATACGGATATTGCCTTCGCACTTAGTGGTTTGATCATTATTCAACTTACCAACGCGTCTGAAGTGGACAATGTCACGTTAACTGGTTTGACTCTGCGTGGCGTTGATATTATCGACGGTAATGGCAATGCCAATTTTACCATCTTTAATACTCAAGGCGGCACCCACAGTGGTATGACATATCCACCTTGTAACATCGGACAAGAGCTCGGTTACAGCGGTTCTGGCAACAACGTTTACACCTGTGCGTTTACTGTAGAACTTCGACCTGGTCTGGAAAATACCGACCCTATTACCTTCCAAGCGCAAGGTGTACTTGACGGTATTGTAGCAACGGTTGAAGACGATGATGGTGATGCGTTAACCAACTTCGTATCTATCGAAGTCAACACTGTCGAGTAACCAACACATAGAACTTCACGTTCTTAACATTAAAGGGGCAGCGTCATTGCCCCTTTTCTCAGTCCATACAAGGGGATATCACTATGTTGAAGTATGGAAAAAGCATTTACGCTATGCTGCTGTCGGTTCCGCTGGTCGTTGGTTGCCAACCAGCCAATGATGAGAAAGTTAAATCCGAATTAGCGGCATTAAGACAAGAAGTAAAAGACTTAAAAGCACAGGTTGAAAGCATTAACTCAGACATTGAGTTAGCTAAAGAAAATGCAGCCAAAGCAGCCAAACCAAAATTCAGGACTTTACCCGATCAAAAAGACTTTGATGGCAATGGAACTATTCCGTCTATGGGTGATGACAACGCGACAATCGCGATCATCGAGTTTTCTGACTACCAATGCCCTTACTGCAAACGCTTCACCGACAACACATTCGCAAAGATTAAAGAAAACTATGTCGACTCAGGAAAGGTTAAGTACTTAACAAGAGATTTTCCACTTGGGTTTCATCCACAAGCTAAAGGTGCCGCAATTGCTGCCAATTGTAGCTTTAAGCAAGGTGAGTATTGGCCAATGCGACACGCTTTGTTTTCAAATATGCGCAACTTAAATACCGCTTTGTACCAAAAAACCGCAAGTGACTTAAAGCTGGATATCGACAAGTTCTCTGCATGCCTTGAAGATCCTCAAATGGCAAAAGATGTAGAAAACGACATTGCCCTTGCATCCACTCTTGGTATTCGGGGGACGCCAAGCTTTGTTGTCGGACGTATTGAAGATGGTCAATTAGTTGGCGCAAAACTGGTTGTTGGTGCACAAGATTATCGCGTGTTCGCCGCACTGTTTGACGATCTTCTTAAAGCGCCTAAATAGCCGTTTCACTTAGCGCTAATATAAACCCAAAGAGGCAATAACTTTCGCTATTGCCTCCTCTATCGCGCAGCTCAACAAACTCTATTTACTGTTTCCTTTTCCCTTATTACCACCGCCCTCACTCGTGCTGCTTAACTGGATGGAAACCATTGCGGTCGCTGTATTTTGACCATCAGATATGGTGTAGCTAAAGCTATCGCTCCCTTTAAAATTCTTCGCCGGTGAATACACTAAGCGCCCAGAACTGTTTAAACTGACTGATCCCTTAGAGCCTTGAGTAAAGCCAACGACTTGCAGTTTATCTCCATCAGGATCACTGTCATTTGCAAGCGCATCAATCTCGGTCACCTCTTTTGCCGTCAACGCGACTGAATCATCATTAGCGACGGGAGATAAGTTTGCGATCACTAGGATGCGATATTCGACAACGCCATTAGCCACGCCTTCACCGCTTTCCGTTGATAACGCATGAACTTGAATCGAATACTCACCCTCGGTTGCATTCTCTGCAGAAGTAACCATCACCTCAACATTCGCCTTCTGCCCAGACTCAAGCGATATTTGGCGAGTCGAGCTACTCCACCCACTTGGAACATCTGCAGAGATTGTGTACGACACAGAGTCGCATTCAGGACCATTCTGGCTCGTCAACGTCGCGGAATACACCAAGGTGTCACCGGCATTGCCCTCTTGAACCAAAGAAGAAAAGGTCAACAACGGAGGGCTTAGCTCACAAGTAGGCGTCACTTCAGCCACTTTGTACACACTGCTCGCTCGCGCATTATAACTTGCGTCTAGCGTGTTGGTTGCTATCGCGTCAATGCTGTAACTTCCTGCTTCGGCCGAAACGTCAGAAGTAACACTCAAACTAATAGATGTCGTTTCACCCGAAGCTAGTGAAGCAACGCTGTTAGTCGTAACCCACCCTTCAGGCACATTGGCATTGATTTGAAAATTTGCTGGCTCACACGCTTGACTATCATTATTGGTAATCGTTGCGGTGTAGTTAGCTATTGCTCCCGGTTCGAACTCCGCCGCTGAGTTTGCAACGAGCGTTAACGTTGGATTAGCCATCTCACACGTCTGAACGCTTGGTTCAATTTGATAAACCGCTGGAATACTGGTGGCCAATGCTAAATCAGTGCTATTTTCCGCCTTCAGCAGAATGTCGTAACTGCCTTCTTGTGCTGAATCACTCGACGTTACGCTAATTTCTACCGCTTTCGTCTCACCAGAAGCCAGTGTCAAAGATGCATGCGTCGATGACCAACCAGATGGCACATTTGCGCTCACATTAAATGACGTTGTCGAGCAAGCCTTCGTATCATTGTTCGTCACGTTCAACTTATAAGAGGCAGAAGAGCCAGCAACACCACTCACCACTTGACTGGATGCAAGATCAATTGAAGGGCTTGCTTGCACACACTGTTCATTATCAAAGGTCACATGTACGCTAGCTGCATTGGCATTTGCCCACTCTGTCGTAATGGTAATACCAGCTTGAACATCAGTATACGTTTGGCCGACAAGCAGAGCGGATTCATCAAGATCTCTCAGACCACTATTTGGAATCATATCTAGCATCAAGTTACTTTGGGGGTCATCTTCTGTCGCTAAGTGGAAAATTACCCCATCCGTAATGCCCGATTTGCCTTCAACAAAGCTATCAAACCCAATCGCTTGGCGATACTCAAGGTAATACCACAATGGTTTACCTGTTACTTCATCTGTGCCACGTCTAATTTTCAATCCTTTTGCACCACCACTATGCGGTGTTTCAACAGGTTCAAGTAAATACCTGCCGTCAGCCTCAACAGAAACAACGTTTCCTGAGTTTGTACTGATCCAGCCGAAGAGCTCCTTGCTAAAGGCATTAAAATGACCAGTGATGCCTGACATACCCATGATATCAAGCGCATCACCATATTCTGCCGACGCGCATCGATCACCAATAATGTCAGCGCCACAATCGAGATCTTTGGCGTGATGTAAGCCAAAGTTGTGTCCAAGTTCATGCCCTACAGTGCGCAGAGTTAAAGAGCCATTCACATAAGCTTTTGATGGATTACCGCCAACGGTTCCTTTGCCTGTCCATCCGCATGCTGAGTTTTCAGGAAACACGTAAACAATTCGAGCATAATTACCAAAGTTAATGCCATTGTCTCGGGCAACATCTTCAGCGGTAGTGTGAATTGTCCAAGTGTCGCACGTAGCATTCATTGGCAAAGTATAGTAACCAGCGACATCGCCCGTTAACCATACTTGGTTATCTGAGTTTTCTTTATAAAAGTCATTAACTTGGCCGAACACAAGCTCTCGTGTTTCTTCGACTGACCATGGTGTCTGCGTGTTATCTAGAAAGTTCAATAACATCACCAAAGTAAGCTGTTCACCAAATGAACTCGTGGTCACTTGTGTCAAGCCAGTCCCGTCTGTAGAAGTCGTGTTACTTCCATCAGCCAAAACCAATACATTAGATGGGTCCTGATTCAATGCCAACACATCTAATTTTTTACCCGTTTTCTTGATGTTGATCCCGCTAACGCGTACGTTGTTGCCATCTCGCAACCCCTTAGCGACCGCGTGATTGGGAAATTTGACTTCGATTCGCGTGTTTCCAGAATTCAAGATGTAACGAAGACGACTGGAGTGCGTTTTCTCATCATCTTCATAAAACACTTCCAAAGCGCCTTCTAACTGCTGCTCTTGCTCAACAAAGCCTTGAAGCTCTGATGGAATAAGCTTGCGTTGCTTGTTGTTAAAAGCGACTCTTGTTGCAAGGTCTGAGTCGATGTCAGCCAATTGTGCAATAGTTTCCTGTCTCGACTTGAGCAACATTAATGCTTCTGAAAAATAACGTAATTTAGCTTCGCCATCATTATTCTTGTAATTATCAATCGCGACCAATAGCTCTGAGTTCTTCTGCTGTATTTTTCTTTTAAAACTTCTTTTATCAACAGAAATTTTCTCTTTTGATTCATGTGCATCAAAATGTGTATGGTGGTGTTGGTGAGTATTTTTATTAGTTACATCATTTACATATACAGCCAAGGTGTTTGACGAAAATATAGCAAGGGATATAACAGCAAGTTTTAGAACGAATCTTTTATTTAAATTAACACTATTAACTGGTAAATAATTATTAAAATTAAACATAATTATATTTTAGATTTATATCTTATTATGGATAGAGAACAACAACGTCTTATGACTTATGATTCAAGTCAAAACGGGTTACTGATTTGCTTGCATTTCTACTACAGAAAGCCGTTCGACCAAGTACGACATTACTAAAATCAATGAGCAATAATACCCTCACCTATTTTTACAGAATTCAAATCTACATAGAGTGACGCACATTACTATAACTTCACATGGCGTATCTATGCGCATATAAAGAAATAGAACTGTATTAGGTATTAAATTTAAAGTACAAGTAATCCAAGGTTAATCTGAGTTATATTTAACCTGAACTTTAATTTTGGAGGACGCTGTAAGTAACTAATGCAACGATGCGGATATAAAATCCTTATAATTATTAATTCAATTTCATAATTATTACTTCCTTTAAATATCTCTCGAATGAAATATTACCAAACAGAACGATTAAAAACCAAACAATTCATAACTCAACCTAATAGTTTTTAAAATGCATTTTTAAATCATAATGATAGAAAGCAACACAATACTGTCTTATTAATTCGATAGACTGGATTTCATGTGATCTACCTCTAAACAGACGTTCTCTGTAGGATTACAAGGTAAAAAACAAAAAGAGCCGCTGTTTAAGCGACTCTCCACATCATATCGGTTTAGTGCTTAAGCACAACAGTTACAGTTGCGCTTGTAGCGGTCCATTTTACCTATGCCTGGGTTAAAGGTATTGGTCGGGTCAAGTTGATGATAGAACTTTTGTAGCGAGTTTTCTGCTTCATATAAGTGACCTACGTTGTGTTCTGCTGGGTATTTCGCGCCACGACTATTTAGGTGCTCCAGCATCAGTTTCTTCATCAGCTTGGTGTCTGTACCCTTCTTAAAGATGTAGTCTTGGTGGAACACATAACACATGAAATGCCCATAATAGAGAGACTTAACGAGGTTCTTACTTACTTCCTCAGGTAATGTTTCTAACCATTCTTCATCGTTACGTCGTAACGCAATATCAAGAGCTACAATGTCTTCTACTTCCTTGCGATGAATGGTTTCGTAACGAATGGCTGCGCCTGCTGCTGCAAAACGGTGTAGATACGCTTTCTTACCCTCTTCTGGTGTACATTCGAAAAAGTCACTATCGTGCTCAGCTGCCCAAACCTCTTTGAGGTATTTCTGCGCTTCGGCAATACCGCCGTCACTCATTTTAAGTACAAGATGGTGCTCGTACTTATCACGGTATTCCAACATTCGCTTAGGAAGGTGCTGTGGGAATAGCTTGCTTGCGTAGTAGAGAATAGTATCTGGCAGGTATTTACTGACTAACGGTACACGCTCTAAGAAGTTTTCAACCTTAGCTTTTAGCGAGAACATCTTAGGCAGGTTGTCCGTGCCTAATAAATCGATAGAAAGGAACACATCTTTACCGTATTTTTCCGCCATGTTGAAGATGTCACGGTGAAGGTACTCACCCATCTCTGGCAAGTTTTCGAATTGAGTAAGGAAGTCTTTTCTCAGCTTGGTCAATTTCTCTGGATCGTTAGTGCCTAAATAGAACACCTGCTCTTTCTCTGGGATTGGATAGCTGTCGACTCGAACCGCAAACACGCCCAGTTTACCCGCACAACCGCTCGCCTCGTATAGACGACGTTCGTCGGCATTAAAGCGCGATGGGATATCAGAAGTCACATCACGAACACGTTCGTCGTATTCTTTATCCGACGCCATGCGTTCATCATGAATCACTTTATCTGGGTCGAAATTACCATCTTGGATGTTCTGTAAGATCTCGTCAGGCGTCGAGCCTAATCCTTCAATACCAAGGTGGTTAACAAGATTGAGCTTACCGTCTTTGTCCACCTGAGCGAATATGGCCAACTCTGTGTAAGCAGGACCACGTTTAACCAAAGCGCCACCAGAGTTGTTCGCAATACCACCTACAACTGTTGCTCCAAGAGAAGAAGAACCAATCACCGAATGCGGCGCGCGATTAACTGCTCGCAACTCTTTTTCTAACGAATGCAGACTCGCCCCCGGAAGACAAACGGCTTGCTTACCCCCGTCTAACAGATAGATTTGCTTCATCTTGGTGATATTAACCACCACCACATCGCGGTCGTAATCACTACCACTTGGCGCTGAGCCTTCGGTCAGACCCGTCTTAGCCGCCTGCATGATGATGATGCAATTATTGTCCACACATTGTTGGATGACCTTCCACTGCTCTAGCAGTGTCTTAGGAAAAACCACCGCCAACGCCGTGCCGCTTCCTGAGCGAAAACCGCTGCGATAATACTTGGTTTTGATTTGATCGGTAAGGACATTTTCTTCCCCGACAATGGTGACAAACGCGTCGATGAGCTGCTTCTGTTTCATATCCGTATCTCTAGTTATTATGCCCAGCCAATATAAGTAGTCCGAATCTGAACGTCCATGCCACCAAAGTCCGATAACGACGCCCAGATCAAGTTAACTACATTAATTACCCATACATTCAATCACTTAAAATTCTTAGAACTGTAAAATCAACAAAGAAACTTATCGTTTCCAAAAAGAAACAATAGCAAAGTACATTGTTAACAAATGTGCACGATATCGAAGAACAAGAAAGTTAAAAGGGATGACAAGGCTTTGTATTCCTGACTTTGTCAGAATATTGAGTCAGAACAAAACCACAACATGTGAATACCATGACGTTATAGCAGCGTTATATGGCTGTGACATTGCCGATCAGTGAAGAAAATAGTTAGAGTGGAGAGTTTAAAATTTAGAGCAAATCCCTTCAATCAAAGGAGAATCACTCCTTTGAGAAAAGTTGAGCCACTAGAATTGATGGCTACGACTTTGAAAGCACTGATAGAGATGCTCGATAAAGATCTTAATCTTTTCTGGTTGCTGACGAGTGTATGGGTACACGGCATAAATACCCAAGCACTTAGCCGTTTCGTCTTTAAACAACTGAATCAGTTTGCCTTGCTGTAAGTCTTCATAAACCAGCACCCGAGGCACATAAATAATACCTTGCCCTAGCAAAGCGACGTTACGTAACGCAGATGAGTTATTGGTACATAGATTCCCATCTACCTTAACCTGATACACCTCATCATCACGCTTGAAAACCCACTCACGTGCACCTGTCTCTTGATAGGCGTAAACCAAACAGTTGTGCTTAGTGAGATCGTCCGGCGTTTTTGGTCTGCCATGTTTGGCGACGTACTTAGGCGATGCACACACAATCCAGTTTGCATCAACAAGCTTGCGTGCGATTAGGCTTGAGTCTGGTAAAACCCCAGTGCGAATAGCAAGGTCAAAACCTTCGTTGACGATGTCAGCAAACCGGTTGTCCAGTTCCATATCAATGTTGATATCAGGGTAAGCTTGGTTGAATTCAGAAATAACCGTAGGAAGGATAAGTTCACCAGAGATGGTCGGAACGGTAATCTTGATGTTGCCGGATAGGCTCTTACCTAAACCAACAATGGATTCTTCTGCAGTTGCGACGGCTTGGTAAACGCTACGCGCATGTTCGAAGAAGGATTGCCCTGCTTCTGTCAGTTTTAGCGTGCGAGTGGTTCGATAAAGCAGTTGAACGCCTATCTCCTGCTCTAATTTGGCAATACGCTTACTGACGACCGACTTAGTAAGTTCCATTTGTCTTGCTGCGGCGCTGAATGAACCTTGCTCAACCAAATGATAGAAAATAATGTAGTCGTCGGTATTTCTCATGTGTCTTCACTGCTTCCTTGTTGAAGAACATATTGTAAAGGGCTTTAAAGCTAAATGCTGGCTGAGAAGTCACACTTGAGAAGCGCATCTTTCTGTATGCAAACACTCAACGAGTGCTTGTTCAGCTTGCCAAGCATCAGATACAAAAAAACCAGCTTTCGCTGGTCTATTGGTGATGCTTTCGCATCTGGATATCGCCATTGCCATACCCAAAAATATGGAGGCGCCTCCCGGAGTCGAACCGAGGTCCACGGATTTGCAATCCGCTGCATAGCCACTCTGCCAAGGCGCCAAATTGTTTACGCTTAAAGGCTCTGCCCCGTTGCGTTGGTTGCTACTTTACGGATTCAGGAAATATAGTCAAACAAAAATCCAAAATTTCTGTTTGTTTGCTTTGTTTTAAACCAATCCGATGTTAATTCGACCTAAACCGTCCAGATTTACTTACTTTGGTTAAGACAAATCAAAACAGATAGACAAAAGAAAAGCGGCAATCAGTGCCGCTTTTCTCTCTTAACTCTCGTGGTTAACCGTTGGCAACGCGTTTAAACAAGCGTCCTACTACGTTTGGATGGTAAGACCAAGTGTGGTCAAACATCGACATTAACGCTGGGTTGCCGTACTTCGACAAACTAATGGCATGGAATCGGTTCTTCTTCGCTTTTAACGCATCGACTTTTGCGAGCAACTCATCTTGCTGTTTTGGCGCAATGAAGTCTGAAATCACAACCATGTCGGCGTTTTTGTATTTGTCGCTGTTCATCAAATCGATGGATTTAATCAACGTTGGCTCCAAATCCGTGCCACCATGGAAGCTGTAAGTTAAAAAGTCGGCAGCTTCACGTAAGCCATCCTGACGAGTTAGCTCGTAAGTAATGTGCTCCGTGGAGAAGATGATCACATAACAATCACGTTGCTCCGCCAAAGCGATTTGCATCAGTGCATAAGCCATAGCCTTAGCACATTGCTCTGGGAAGCCACTCATCGAGCCTGACGCATCAACACAAACGATAAACGGTCCTTTTTCAACGTCGACCGCTTTATGATCTGGTTTGTGCGCTTTCACTTTACGTAGTGTGCGAGACTTACCTTGCGTACGGTAGTTCATTAAGCGTTTATCAACCAAATGCTTGTAGAACACTACCTCAAGCTCTGGGTAAGCCAAAAACATGGTTTCATTTGGTAGCAGTTTGTTGAGATCGTCACTTTCATGAATACCGACGATATCGTCTGTCGCTTCGTCACTCTTTTCCTCAACCATTTGCAGCTCTTCTGCTGGTGCGCGGTTGAGGTCTGGATCATTCACTTGTCCCGCCATGCGACCAAGCTGTTCTGCGATTTCTTGTAAGCCTTTGTGCTTTTTAAGGAACTCTGCGTGGCGCTTCATCACGGTTAGGTCAGTTTTACTTAACTTAGCTGACGCCATATCCCATAATCGCCCGACGCTTTCTTCGTCACCAGACTCCGTCACTTTACCCATGTTACGCATGGTTTCCATACGCTGATAAAGGTCGTTAAGGACTTTTTCTTTGTTCTCTTCAAGCTCAGAGACTTGTGCTTGTTTGATTGCTTCTGCAAGGCTTTGATACCACTGGTCACAGAAGTAATGAGGGAACATCGGGTTATTCACGCCCTTGTTCTTCTCCATCATGCGACGCGCTTGCATGTAAAACGCTGAGTGCCATTCAAGCTTCTTGATCACATCATCAATGCGTTCAAAGAACTCGTTCTCATCCCAATAAATCACTTCTTGGTAGAGCGCGAGTTCCTGTTGAAAACGTTCTGTCTCACAGACTTTCGTCATGCGCTTTTTCACGTTGCCACGCCATTTAAGCAGATGGTTTTTTACTGAGGATTTCATGCCTCGGTTTTCTGCCATCATCATGACTTGTGAACGCGCCATTAAATCATTAACCGCACTGTCAATGATGCCTGAATCTGCCACCATGAGCGCTAAGTTGAGTCCGTCTGCACCTAACATGTCGTCTCCTTAAGAGAAAAACTGATGTAAGTTTTTGAAGCGTTGAATGATCTTCTCGCTTTCACCTTGGATAGACTCAAGTCTCTGGCTCACCTGTTGCAGACTCGACTCCATTAGACGTGGTAACTCTGGATCCACGAAACTGTGTGGTAATGCGCCATGGAAGTTGGCTTTAACCTTACGCATATGATGTTCAGCTTCACTCAATTGGCTGACTGCTTTTTCGCTTTCTGCCAACCATTTTTGGTAAAGCTCAACATCTAAACCTTGTTGGGTAACCAAGCTCACTAGCACGCCACGGTTAGCAATGTCACGGATCACTAGGTTGTTAGCTGCATCGACATCAAAACGCAGACGACACATATTGGTGTTTTGGTTCACGTAACCATACACATCGCCATGGCCATCTTTGATCACTCGGTCAAGCTCGTCTTTTGGCACGTATACCCAGCGGCTGTCGCCCTTCTCTGATTCAGAAACCGACATGTTGCTTTGCAGAATAACCAGCTTAACCAGACTCACCGCCGCGCCTACTTTGTAAGTTTTCGCTTTTGATGTGTCGAAGCTCATGGTTTCTTTGCGAAGCAGACCTGTTGCCGCTTCAGCGTTTAGCGTCATGCGATATTTGTCTTCAAGCTCATGCTGTACATCAACCAAAGACTCACGACAGTATTCGATCTCTTGTTCTGCTTCTTGCTGGTCAAAGGCATGCTTAAGAGCAAACTCTTGAATCACACCGCGAACGACATCGCGTGACTCAGGGCTGTTCCATAAACAATCTTGCAGTAGCAGAAGATCAAGCGGATTGATCTCGTCACGCCCATTAAAGAACGCACTTGCTTTAAGCAGTTTGACCGCTTTCTTCCAACGGCGGTCTGACACGTACATGTCTGTTAGTGATGCATCGCCAAACTCAGACTCGACTTTGGTTTCCAACATGGTTTTTAGTTGGAATAGTTTTTCGAATGCGTTGTCGGTCAGAGTGAGTTTGTCGAGCTGTTGTTGCCAGCGGTGGTATTCTTCGTCTGTGATCGCCAAGCCCTCTGGAACTTGCGCTTCTTGAGACGTACCCACCGTCAGCATGGATTTGAAGTTTTGTTTATCCTGAATGCGGTTTACAAACACGCGCACCAACATACGGTCGTAAAGTGCGTCTAAGCCGCTGTCTTCATCTGGCAGCTCGTTTGATGCAGAAACCAAAAGACGCATCGGTACACGTTCGATATCGCTGCCGTTTTTAAATGTCTTTTCGTTCACAACGGTCAAAAGCGTGTTCAGAATGGCAGGACCTGCTTTCCAAATCTCATCAAGGAAAACCACTTGCGCCGTTGGTAAGTAGCCTTGAGTAAGACGGACATAACGACCGTTGTCTTTTAGCTCTTGAATGCTCAATGGACCAAACACTTCTTCAGGTGTTGAGAAGCGCGTCATGAGGTATTCAAAATAACTGCTATTATCAAAAGCTTGGATAAGTCGTTTTGCGATTAGGCTTTTTGCGATCCCTGGAGGACCAAGAAGGAAGACGCTTTCGCCGGCAAGAGCGGCAAGAAGACAAAGTTTGATGGTGTGTTCGCGTTCGTAAACGCCATCAGTTAACGCTTTCGCTAGCTTGTTGATACGCTCCGAAAGAAGCGCCTTTTCTGCATTAGATGCGAAAGATGGTTGAATCATAGAAGCTCCGGCTGTTGAACTGAGGCTGTATATATAATTTTATACATTTGTTATCACTTTGTTACAAGTGTATTTTTTAGTGAACCTCGTTTATACCAGATGCTCTTCGCGCGCGTGCGCGAGCAACCATAGTTTTCATTTATGAGACATAACTCACTGAATGTGCTGGTTTCGCAAGAGTATGAAACCATTTTCTTCTTTTGTTTCCGGTGGTTTGTGGTTAATGTGCAAAACACGTCAATGCGCGGTTACAGCTAGGATCCACAACTGCATGAGCAATACAATTCATAAATGGAAGCAGATTTCTCTGGTCGAAGAGGAAGTTAAACTACCAACTGGTCGGATGATCACACATACCACTATCCAACACCCCGGTGCTGCCGTTATCTTACCTATTACTTCAGATGGCAACATCGTTCTTGTTAATCAATTCCGCCCCTCTCTTAACAAATGGCTGCTCGAATTGCCTGCTGGCACACGTGAAGGCGATGAAGATCCATTGCATTGTGCTCAAAGAGAGTTGGAAGAAGAAACAGGATACAGCGCCGAAAAGTTCACATCGCTTGGTCAAGTTACCCCTCTTGCTGGTTTCTGTGATGAAATCCAGTACTTGTTTGTTGCCGAACAACTGAACAAAACCAATCGATACGAGTGTGACGACGACGAAGTGATTGAGGTAGTGACATTGTCACGAGAAGAACTCGAACAACAAATTATTCAAGGCATTATTACGGATGCCAAAACTATCGCTTGCCTAAGCAAAGCTCGTCTTTGCGGTTATATTTAGGTCTTTTCGACCGAGGAGAGAATTATGGACTTTCGATCAGATACCGTTACGCAACCTACACAAGCAATGCGTGAAGCAATGTTTACCGCTCCTGTCGGCGATGATGTGTACGGTGATGACCCAACCGTTAACGAGTTAGAGCAATTTGCGGCTGAGCTTGCGGGCTTTGAAGCGGCAATGTTCACGACCTCTGGTACACAAGCAAACTTACTTGGCTTAATGGCGCATTGTGAGCGCGGTGATGAATACTTATGTGGTCAGCAAGCGCATAACTACAAGTACGAAGCTGGCGGCGCGGCGGTACTGGGGTCTATTCAACCTCAACCGATTGAAAACAACCCAGACGGTACTTTGCCATTTGATAAGCTAGAAGCAGCAATCAAGCCAGATGACGCGCACTTTGCACGTACTCGCCTACTTAGCTTAGAGAACACCATCAACGGTAAAGTGATTCCTCTTTCCTACCTAGCAGAGGCTCGTGAGTTTGTGAACAAACATAACTTGCAGATGCACCTAGATGGCGCTCGCGTATTCAACGCAGCTGTAGCGCTTGATGTTCCAGTCAAAGAGATTGGTCAGTACTTTGATTCAATGACTATCTGTTTATCTAAAGGTTTGGCAGCCCCTGTTGGTTCACTACTGCTTGGTAGCAAAGAGTACATTGCAAAAGCACGCCGTCTAAGAAAAATGGTCGGCGGTGGTATGCGCCAAGCGGGTATTCTTGCTGCAGCCGGTAAACTAGCCCTTACCGAGCAAGTAGAACAGCTAAAACAAGACCACATCAATGCAAAAACCTTAGCGGAAGGTTTAGCGGAATTGCCTGGTTTCTCTGTTAATCCAGAATTTGTTCAAACCAACATCGTTTTTGCTAAGCTTGATCCACAAGTGGATATCGCTGGTATTGCAGAAAAGATGAAGGAGCAAGGCATAACAATTACGCCAGGAAACCCAATCCGATTCGTGACGCACAAAGATATTTCGGCACAAGACATCGATACCTTCCTATCTAGCCTTAAATCTCTGCTTTAACTTGATTTTGATCATTGAGCTTCCCCTAAGGGGAAGCTTTATTCTATGCGCTTTCAAGGACTACAATGAGTGCATTTCATGCTTAGATACGTGCTTCTAACGTCTCTTCTTATCTCTTCCTCTGTTGTGGCGAAACCTTTCGGTGACGTTGATAAAGGCAAACTTAAATCGCCAAGCTGTGTTTACTGTCATGGTTCGAACGGCATGACAACAAACGACGCTTACCCCAACCTAGCCGGTCAGAATGCTCAGTACCTGTATGATTCTATGAAAGCGTATCAAGATGGGCTTCGCTTAGGTCCTTTGGCTGAGATGATGGCAGCCCAATTACGCATGCTGAATGATGAAGATTTGCGCGATGTTGCCGCGTTTTATTCAGAACAAACACCTCATGCAGAAAAATGAATAATTATGGGACTTGTGAATCACCACAAGTCCTAACTCCGTTTTCATTCGCACAACAACTAACCAAAACAATTAACCATTAAATCATTGATAAGCAACTCAACCCTCTTCAGATCAAATTATTGATGAATTTATAGTTCATCAACTCAGTTAATATTGACTTTTTATTCTATTTTATCGATATTTCATGCTTTCTATAATTCGACGTGAAATAGGTTATGTCTCACACACACGCTCAGCCATCGGAATCGGCGGCAACCCCAAAATCATGGCAGATGCCTGATACCCTCATTTTGATCTTCATTGTTGGTATTCTTGCTGCGATTCTTACCTACTTAATCCCTGCTGGTCATTTCGATAGCCAACAGGTGACCTACATGGTCGACGGTGCAGAAAAAACTCGTACTGTTATCGATCCATCTTCTTTCTCTTATGCAACCGACGAAAACGGTGAATTGGTTTACAACAAGGTTGGACTGTTCGCTTCAGGCGGTGGCATTGGTCTAATGAACTTCCCATTCGAAGGTCTGGTTTCAGGCTCTAAATGGGGCAGCGCGATTGGCGTTATTATGTTCATGCTTGTTATCGGTGGTGCATTTGGTGTGGTAATGCGCACAGGCACAATCGACAACGGTATCCTTCGCCTTATCGATAAGACCAAAGGTAACGAAGCGCTATTCATTCCAGTTCTGTTTTTGCTGTTCTCTTTGGGCGGCGCAGTATTTGGTATGGGTGAAGAAGCCGTAGCATTTGCGATTATTATCGCACCACTAATGGTTCGTCTTGGCTACGATGGCATCACTACAGTAATGGTGACCTACGTTGCGACTCAGATTGGTTTTGCAACGTCTTGGATGAACCCATTCTCGGTAGCGATCGCGCAAGGTATTGCTGGTATTCCGGTTCTGTCTGGTATGACCGTACGTATGGGTCTGTGGGCTGGCTTTACACTTATCGGTATTGCTTTCACTATGATTTACGCAGCGCGTATCAAAGCAAACCCTGAGCTTTCTTACAGCCGTCGCACTGACAAATACTTCCGTCAGCAAGAGCTAGGTGACCACGAATCTCGTTGGAACCTAGGTGACACCCTAGTTATCCTTACGGTTATCGCAACTACCGTATGGGTTGTTTGGGGCGTAGTGGCTAACGCATGGTACATTCCAGAAATCGCGTCTCAATTCTTCACAATGGGCTTTGTCGTTGCGATCATCGGTACGATCTTCCGTCTAAACGGCATGACGCTAAACTGTGCGGCTGACGCATTTAAAGAAGGTGCAGCAATCATGCTTGCCCCTGCTCTATTGGTTGGTTGTGCGAAAGGTGTATTGCTTATCCTAGGTGGCGGTACTACTGATGAAGCGAGCGTACTGAACTCGATCCTGAATAGCGCTGGTGGCGTAATCAGCGGTCTTCCTGACGTTGCTGCGGCTTGGTTGATGTATGTTTTCCAATCTATCTTCAACTTCTTCGTGACTTCAGGTTCTGGTCAAGCAGCGCTGACAATGCCTCTATTGTCTCCTCTTGCAGACATCGCTGGCGTTACACGTCAGGTAGCCGTTCTAGCATTCCAACTTGGTGACGGTTTCACTAACGTTATCGTTCCTACTTCAGCGTCGCTAATGGCAACACTGGGTGTATGTCGTATCGACTGGGGTGACTGGGCGAAATTCTGCTGGCGCTTTATGCTATTACTCTTTACCCTATCGAGCATTGTCGTCGTCGCAGCTCACGTGATGGGTTTTGCGTAAACTGATTACCAATATCCCCAAGCAACTTAAACGCGAAAGCGGAGTTTGGGTATAAAGAATAAGGCGAGACAAGTTCTCGCCTTTTTTAATTCAAGCCGTATGGCAAACAAGCATCGAAGTAAGATGTTTTGGAGTGACAACTTTAATGGCAACACAATTTCTGGATGACGTAATTCAAGGTCATCAAGTCATTCAATCTCTTGACGTAACAGACTTGCCTGCAGGCGAGCATAAGTTTTGGTTCCGTATCGCAACCAACGCCCTCTCTCAATGGCAACATTTGCCTGTGTTGGTTTTCAAAGGCGAAAAACCGGGTAAGAAAATCATGATCACAGCGGGTGTTCATGGTGACGAATACAACGGTGTTTTAGCAGCTCAAAAAACCGCTCGTGAACTGATTGGTAAAGACATCGCGGGTACTGTAACTGTTGTTCCGACCATCAACCTAACTGGCATGCTGAACCACAGCCGTGACTTCTTCTCTGCGGATCCTGATGCATCTCCTTCAAACTTAAACCGTTTCTTCCCTGGCGATGCAAACGGCAACGAAGCAAACCGCTTCCTGTTTGCTTTATGGAATAACCTTTTAAAGCCAAACGCAGAGCTGGCGATTGATTTGCACACTCAAACTACTGGTGCTGCTTACCCACTGTACGTGTTTGCCGATTTCCGTATCGAGCAATCTCTGGAAATGGCTCGCCTCATTAACCCAGATGCGATTCTTAACGATCCGGGTGACGCAGGTGTACTTGAAACCGTCTGGAACAACAGCGGCATTCCAAGCATCACCATCGAGGTGGGCATGGGTCGTTACACAGAACAAGAGCTGATCGACCGTACTGTGACTGGCATCTTCAATATCCTTGCTCGCCATGACGTAGTGACCGGTGAAGTTGCAGAGATCACGCCATGCCTAGAAGGCAAAGACATCATCAGCATTCGCGCTGAATTGGGTGGTTTTGTACTACCACAAGTGAAGATGATGGATAAGGTAGAACAAGGTCAATTGGTTGCAATTCAATACGACAGCTTTGGTGATGAGATTCAGCGTTACACAGCGCCAACAGAAGGCACGGTACTGAGCCACAACATTGAATCGATCCGAGCGCCAGGTTCTTTGGTTGTTCGACTGATTAAGTAATACCTTTGAATTTAATAGTTCGTAATTTCAGACTGTTAAACTCAAAACAATAACACAAAGCCCTGCATAACTTGCAGGGCTTTTCTTTGTTGGTCTCTTCAAAAGTTTCAGCTAAGCTTTGCGTGACAATGTCACCAATAAAACCAAAGCTGCACACGACATAAGAACAAATCCAAGGTTTTGAATCATTCCAGCTAAGCCTAGACCTGAACCAATCATCAAGTAGTACATTAATCCTAGCAATGCCCCTGCACTGCCCGCTTGTTGCTTGTAATCAACTAGAGCGGTACTCAGTACATTTGGAATGGCGATACCAAATGACATAACCACGAACAACATGGGTGCCAAGAACCAAACCGAGTCTTGAAGCAGAAATACACCGAAGCCACCAATAATCAAAAATGCTGATGCAATCCAAAGCAAATGCGTTTGTGAGCGACCTTTTGCTAACAATGATTTGTTCATCGAACTGCCAATTAAGGTACCAACACCCAATATCACACCGCTGTATCCGAACTGTTCAGAACTCAGTCCGAGCTGCTCAAAAGTGAATGCTCCCAATTGGTAGTATGCGAATAAAGCAATGTTGTAGAGCGCAACCAACAATGCAGATTGCCAGATTTGAACATCTTTCAACATTCGTCCAAGTAATGAACCTATGTTTAGCGGCTGCTTTTGAGTTTGTGTTTCAGGTAGATTAACCGTGTTGTAGCACAGCAACACAAGCGCCAAAATAAACAATGTAAAGAACACAACCTGATAGCCACCGAGTGCTGTTAACTGACCACCGAGCAACATGCCAATCACTGGGCTAATGGAAATACCCATACCCATAACGCTAAATACTTTGCTTAGCTCATCGCCTGAAAAGCTGTCTCTTAACATGGTTTGTGTCACGACCGACCCAACCGCAATCCCAAAAGCACTGAACGCGCGAGCCATCATCATCACGTCAAAGCTTTCTGTTTGCATCGCGACCAAAGCAGATACGCCGTAAACCAACAACCCTGCCAGCATGGTCGGGCGTCTGCCCCACTTATCTGCCAAGATTCCCCAAATCACCACACCAATAGCAAACGCAGAAAAATAGATAGATAGGGTTTGCGCCGCTTGTGAATACGTCACAGCAAACGACTGAGCAATATTGCCAAGTGCAGGGCTGTATATGGTCTCCACAATTTGCGGAAACATCAGCATCACCACCATCAATCCAATAGAAGGTTTCGTTTTCATTTTTACCTCTCTGTCCCACTCCTACAGATGTTTAAGTGGGTAACGAACTTAACTTGGCGTGCAGTATAGAAGGCGTTATGCTTTACCCATTAACAATATTAAAACCAAAAACATCAAGATTCGGACAAATGGCAATTATTCAAGATAATACTCGATTTGATGCGGACGCGATTGCCGCGAGTGTGGTTGGCATTGCAGCGGATGTCGGCAAACATGATTCCGGTATGCACGAACATAAGAAAGGACAATTGCTTTATGCGCCACAAGGCTGCATGACGTTCGCACTCGATAACTCTATTTGTACCTTACCACCAACTAAAGCTGTGTGGATTCCGCCGCATACTTCTCACAGAGCTGTCATGACCAACGTTGTGGCTTACCGTTCACTCTATTTCGATTGCAGTAAATACAACTGTCCGGATGATATCGTTATGGTTGAAGTGAACGATCTGTTAAAAGCACTGATCGACAAAATGGCGTTATGGGAGTGGGATATTGAAGAAACGAAAACCCAAGCAACGAGCGCTTTGTTTTGGGAAGAGTTTTACCAAGCAAAGCAGTTTGAGTTCTCTTTACCCTTGCCTTCTAATCGACGTTTAACAGGGTTTCGTAAGGCAATGACCAAGGGTGATTTTATAGCTCCTGAGTTAAACCAACTGTCACAAACCGTTGGCGCGAGCAGCAAAACCATTACACGCCTATTTAAGGCTGAGACTGGCATGTCTTATCAAGATTGGCGTCAGCAATGGCGGCTACTTAAGGCTATTGAGCTCTTATGTGAAGAAAGACAAGTCAGTGATGTTGCCCATTGTTTGGAGTTCTCATCAGACAGCGCATTTATTGCGTTCTTTAAGAAACAAACCGGGCAGACACCACTGAGTTTTATGAAGCGCAGATCGTTGTTATAAGGCGATCATTTCGTGTGTTATTTGGTTTGGTCTACGAGAATTAGCTCGTCCAACGCAAAGCCTTTCTCTTTTGCTACTTGTTTGAAGCGCTCGACCGTTGCTTTATCGACAGTCGGTGTGCGTGACAGTAGCCATAGGTAGTCGTGATTGAAACCAGAGATAAACGCGTAGTCGTAGTTCTTACCTAGCTCAAATACGATGTAAGACGAATAAAACGGACCGAAGAAAGACACTTTTAAATGCCCTGTGTTTACACCATCAACGAAATACGCTTTGCCGTCAGCTTGCGTCCATTCTTTATCTTCTTCTGAATAACCTCGGTTGATAACTGTTACACCACCATCCTCACGAAGCTCGTATTCAGCCGTCACATTCGATAAACCACGCTCAAAAGAGTGATCAAGACGCGCAATTTCATACCACTTACCTAGATATGGTTGAAGTTCAAAGTTGTTGACGGGCTCCACGCCGTCCGGTTTAGACGTACAGCCAAACAACGTTGCAAGGGACAAAAGTAAAAGTGTTTTAAGAGATTTCATACAGCAACCTGAAATTAAACTAGGGTCTGTTGACCTTTTGAGCTGATTTTTGCAGCAGTTTGTGGGTTCTTCCTTCTTTATAAACTAAGAAAGAGGCAGAGGCTTTGAAATGTGGTTGCCCTACCTGATAAGCCGATAACGCAGTAGAAAGGAGCCACAAACGCTGCCCGAAGGGTTCGGCTAAAAGCGTTTTACTCTTTGTTGAGAGGATTTTGCTTAGAATAACTAGGCTACAAACCTCTCGCCGCGATTAAACCGCTTTTATCTCGAACAAAATTTAACCGCAAAAGGTCAACAGACCCTAATGACTGATTTTACTATAGAAGATAAAAATTCGATCAGAAATTAATGTATCGAAATTCTCCACAGGACAGTCCTACGTTTTGGAAACCTTGCAGTGCTTCAAACACATTAAAGTGGCTCACGACAACAACCTTTCGATATTGGCGGTAACGATCCAGCACCAACTCAGCCCGTGCTTTTAGCTCATCAACATGTTCGTAGCGACTGTCGGTCATTGGAATACCCGCTTTTAACAACTCTCGGTATTCCTGCCAGCGTCGGTCTCTCTCATTCAAGGTAATGTAGCCGCCTTCTTTGTCAGCACGCCACTCTCTCAAGTCATGCTCAACAAACAAAGGCAAACCGCGATGACGATTGAGAATTTCTGCAGTTTGAAGTGTTCTTGTGTAAGGAGAGCTGATGATGATTTCAGCATCATTGAAGACTGGATGATTGAGTTTTTCTTGCAGCACGGGCAAATGCTCTCGACAAAGCGGCGCATAATCCTTCTCAAGTTGAGTCATCTGCCGCTCATCCGATAACGTAAAATCTGGCACGCCATGCCTTACAAATACAATGTCCATATTGTGGTGATCGTCCTTGTTAAATTGCTATTGAGAAATTGGAGTCAGTTTTAGATAGGAGTGCACTTCTCCATTTTTGTATTCAATCGCAGAGTGGATGGAAGGTTCACGGTTTCCCACAACAGAAAGTTCGTAAGTATTTTCACCTTTGTAGATCGTGATATGAAGTACACCAGCCTCTAGCTCCCAATGCCCTTTGGTATGAAGGCGTCCAAACAAGGTGTATTCATCGAGTGAACCATCCGCATGCAAGTGCACCTCTGTGATGTAGCCACCCGTGCAGCTCTTGATCCAGCAACGATCACTGACTTCTTCGAGGCGTATTTCTCTTTTGCTTGCCTTCCATTTTGAGAAACGTTCGGACTCTGCAAACGATGCTTCGATATCGGAATGTTCTTTGATGGGCGCACCTTCAAGCTCGCGTAAGCAAAGCTGAATCCAACTAGTTATTTGCATGGAATGTCCTTAAGGTTTCAATTGCCCTTTTTACACCTAAACGTGGGCTGCTTAATACTGGAATGTCGACATCAACTAATGATGCAGCACCTGACATCGAAGCTTGTGCCAGTACGATTACGTCATAATCACGAGCCTTTTGCTCTATTACCGCTTTTATCTTGTCGTAATAGCCTTGGTTATCTTGGTCGAGAAAACGCTCCCAAGCCCCTTCAACCACAAACGTATCTAACTGACGGATACAATTGCCCTCACTTGTCTCAAGTAACGCCAAGCTGGGCTCAATGGTTGTCGATAATGCCGCGAGTAACAACACTCGCTCGTGAGTTACAGCTTGGTCACCCATCGCTCGGTCAATACGCTGAACATTGACTCCCTGCTCTGTAAGCGATTCAGCAAAGCGACCAATTGAGGAGCAAGTACAAACCACCAAGTTTGCTTGTTCAGAAAGCTCTCGTACTTTGCCTTGTACGGATTGCTCCACCTTAGATTCGTCCTCTCCAGCAACCAAACGCTCCAACAAGTCAGCATTGGCAAAGTGTGCGACTTTTAAATCAGGTGCGAGCTCTGTCATCAGTTCGGAGAAAGGTGGAATGTGTACGGGTGAAGTATGAAGAAAATATAGGTCGTATGGCTTCATGCTAAGTTGTCGATTTTTAGTTCAATTTCGACAACTTAGCACAAGGCGATGGGAATTAATGCGATCAGAGTTACTGTTGTGCTTCCCAAAGACCAAGAAAGTACTTGCCGTAAACCACTTCGGTTTGTAGATGCATAATCAGTAAAAATGCAATTAAAGCTAATATAAAGCGATTGAAATAACGACTGACTTTGGTACGGATTTTTATATCGAATACACCGATATGGATACCAACATAGGCAAAGGGGTAAACCAACAAAACAGCGAGTAACCAACCTAGGTAGCCGGATATCGCCATTTCTTCGTAGCCGATCATAATACCTCCACAATGAATACGACGGGAACGTTATTAGGGTCTGTTAATCTTTCGAGCTGATTTTTGCAGCGAAAGGTCAACAGACCCTAGTATTCATCATCTAACGGAGGCGGAATGTCAGGATTTACACAGCTGCGAGCCGTTGCCAAAAAGTCACTTAAATAAGTTACTTATCTATTTATAAAATCTTGAGAACCAAGAAAATCTTGTGCCATTTTTGGTGAAGTGATGTGGATGAACTCGATAGGCGAACCTTTTAAGTCATCTTTCAATTTTAAATAACGCTTCCGATTCTTTCGGTAATTCTTAACCGACCACCAAATAATCGAGTCTGTACTCAAAAACGCTTTTCTAAAGCTTTCTCTATTGCCAGTTCCTTCCCAAAACTCTTCTTGAGTCCATGCCCTTTTAATAGCACGAGTTATGGAACGATAAGTGGTGATAGAACGTGAATAATCGAGCCAGATGATGGTATCGACTCTTTGCCATTTGTATGGTTGTGTTCGGCTGTAATTCCCGTCGAGTACCCAAGCGTCTTGTTGAGTTACGTCCACGACTTTATCGAAGAACGTCTCATCATCGAGTTCTTTCCAATCGGGAAGCCAGAACAACCTGTCCATTTCTATGTACGTGACACCTAATTTCATTGCGAGCTGCTTTGAAAACGCCGATTTACCGCTTGCACTGCTGCCTACTACATTGATCCTTTTCATTAAATCCTCCTAGGTGACCGTACCAAATTAACAAAGAGCGACGCATTCCAACTATAGGTAAGTCTGGAAAATGCGGAGGCGGGATATTAATGATTACGCTTTAAAGTTCTAGTGTAGGTTCAATAAGATGTGAAGTTACGCGCATAAAAAAGCCTCCAGTGAAGGAGGCTTGCAAATGAGCTAATTACAACTTATCCCATGCGTCTGACCAATAAACGGTTTCACCTGGCGCATAAGAAGGATTTGAACACCACCCCGTGTATGGCCATGGTTTACATTGATACAAGTTGCCATCTGAACCTGTGACAATGTCACCTGCTTCATACGCTTTTCCAGATTCATACGGAGGGTAACTGCCGCCATCAGAAACAATCACAGAGCGTTGAGCTGTCGTAGTTTGATTAGCACTGTCCGTTACGCGGTAAACCAAGTTGTAGACGCCTAGAACGTTCACATCTACACGGCCCTCTACACGAACTTGATCAGTCAAATCACCGTCTTCTGCATCCGTGGCTTTTACACCTGCCATTGGGTCAAATGCATCACCAAGCTGGATAGTTGTATCCGCGACACCTTCAAACTCAGGCACAAGACTGTAAACAACAACCGTTCTGCTTTGCTTGGTTTCATTGTTGTCGCTGTCTTTTACACTGTAAACCAAAACATAAGTGCCAACGGTGTTCACATCAACTGAACCTTCGACAGTAATGCTGTTAGTTAGGTCTCCATCTTCTTTATCAGATGCGGTAACACCTGCATACGGATCAAATGCACTACCGTGATGCACTCGAACATCGTTGATGCCGCTAAACACCGGTTCGCCTTCACTTGGCGGTGGTGGAGTCTGACCGTGGATAAACGGACCGTAATCCTTCACAAATTTTTCACCGTACGCCTGACCATTCTTGTTGGTGCCCATATCCCAGTTAACTGACCATGTCATTACGCCACGAAGTGCCTGCCCTTGCGCTTTAAGTTGGTCAAACGCGTCGTAAAGATCTTGAGGATCTTGTACAAAGCCCGTTGCTGCTGCATCAATGTTAGATGGAATACCAAACACCAATTTGTCATGCGGAATTTTATGGAAACCACGTGTACCGTTCGATAGAGAGTCTGAAATGTAGTAAATGAATTCTTGTTTTAGCGCATCATTGTTTTGTGCAATCCAACCCACACCTTCAACCCAGATACCATCACCACCTTGGTTGTAAAATTGAGGGTTGATCCAATCGTAGTACCCTTCTAATCCAGTAATATAAGGAACGTATTTGCCACCTTCTGTTAAGTATGGAAACTCAGGCGCCATCGTAATTAGGAAGTTTTTGCCCTGCTGTTGATAGTGTTCTTTTACAAGGCGAAGTGCAGCTGGGATTACTGTTTGGTTGTCTGACGCGGTTACTGCAGATTGCTCTAAATCGATATCCAGACCATCAAAGCCGAACTTATCAGTAAGGCGGATGATCTCTTGTGCGAATGCTTGCTCATCGCCAGTTTTCAGCTCGACGTGCGCATCTGCACCACCAAGCGCAATAAGAACGGCGCGTCCTTGTTGGTTTAGTGCGCTAATTTGATCAATAAATTGTTGTTCTGAAAGACCAATATTTGGATCGAGCTTAAAGGTTGGAATGCGGCCTTCGCTGGTATTGAACACCTTCATGAAGGAGACGTTAACCACATTGTACATTGGGTCAACTTCATCCAGCGTCACACACGGCGCATTACCGCCCTTGTAACCAGCCCCATCGCACCAGTTATGCCAATAACCGACTACAACACCGCCATCTGGATTCACCATTTCATTAGCGGATGCTACGTTTGAAAGACCACTCAAACCCAATGCTACTGCTAGATATAGCGCTTTTTGCTTCATCGTGTTACCTCTCATCCATTTTGCTTCATCACAACAATCATTCAGCACTTTATATTAGTGCCTAATGAATTTTTATTGGATTATATGGCTGTATTGCGAAAACAGATACACGTGCAAAGTTATGTTTTACAAGTCTATTTTATAATTGTGATCTTAATTCACGACGCGAAATGAATAGGAAATTAGCGTTCGCTCTTAAGCGTGACTTACTAGCAAAATTAGGCAAAAAGTTAACCAAAATCTATTTTTTGGAGCTCGCTCGCAACGATTTAATCAGGATTTAACCCTGTTCATATAAAAAGTTTGCACAACGTAGACATTGGGCTGGAACGCCAACTTATATAATGCGGGCTTACATAAATAGAGGTTATTTTTATGAAATTAAAAACAGTGTCAGCTTGCGCAATCTTGGTTTTGCTTGTCGGATGTCAGCAAAAAACTCAAGATGAAGCGACACAGTCAACAACCTCGGCAGATGTATGTAATACACAAGGAAATATGCCAGGTGGGTGGAACGAATTCGATGCTACCCCAGACGCTCAAAAGGCAATGGCCTTTGTCCTAAACAAAATGGAAACTCTCGCTTCGTTTAAACAGATCTTGTCCGTTCATGCACAAATTGTGAGTGGTGTGAACTACGCGATAGAGTTTGAATTGAATGACGGATCAGTTTGGAACACGGTTGTTTATCGCAACCTTGATGGTGAATATGCGATTACGCAATCACCGAAAGAAGGTCGCTTCTGCGAACAATAAATGCTTCGAAACTGAGAACCAAAAAGCCCCGCTATTTTACACCGTAATTTAGTGGGGCTTTTTGTTTATTCATATTTTCCAGTACTGATTAAGAATCAAATGCCATCTGAGACTTCACAGAAACTGTAGAACCAAGTCGCGACGGTTCGACATCAATGCGTTGCGCCATTTGCTCTTTCAGCTCGGATACGTGAGAAATCACGCCAATCATGCGACCCGTTTGTTGTAAGTCGACCAAGGTTTGAATCGCAAGATCCAAAGATTCCGGATCTAAGCTGCCAAAACCTTCATCAATAAACAGCGTATCCAAGCGAATACCGCCACTGTAAGACTGCACAACATCAGATAGACCGAGCGCTAATGCCAACGCGGCCATGAAAGATTCACCACCTGATAACGTCGCAACATCACGCGTTTTACCTGTGTAGCTGTCCTCTACTACCAAATCCAAGCCTCGTCCTGCCGCACCTTTAAAGCCTTCAGTTTTACGAGCCAAGATATAACGACCTTTACTCATCAGACTTAAACGCTGTGACGCTTGAATCAATACATCGTCTAATAACACACCAAGGACAAATCGGTGCAGACTGATGCGGCTACCCGTTTTACCGCTTGCAACGTCATACAAGGTGCCAAACACTTTATATTCGTCTTCTAACTTAGTGTTCTTGTCATGTAACGTCGCGATGTCATTACGGACTTTCTCTAGACGTTCAAACAAAGAGCGCGTGCTATCAAGCTGATTACGCGCTTCAACGTAACTTTGCTGAACGCTGTTTAACTTAACGTTAAGATTTTCTAAATCTGGCAACGCCAAGTCTTTCAATGTTGAACTTAAATCTGCCAATGTTTGTTCTAGCTTGATTTGAGTTTGTTTGAACGCATCAATTTCTTGCTGCCAAACCTGCATCTCGGCTTCATCCACTTTACATGCTAGGAATTGCGCTTCGTCCTCGAATGCACTAGCCTGCAACGCTTGCTCCCAATCAGCTTTTGCTGTGCTAAAACGATCGAGTGCTTCATTCAACCACTGTTGATTGGTTGTCAGTTGGCTTTCAATATTGGTCTTCGCAAGCACGGCTTGTTGCAAATGATTTTGTGCATTTTCTAAAGCGGAATTTAACTCCGCAATCTGTTTTTGAATCGCAACAATGTCTTGCTCAAGAACTTCAAGAGATGAGTACTTGGCATCTAACGAAGCAGACAGTTTAGCCAGTTGCTCTCGGTTCACTTTTATCGTCGATTCATTCGCTGCCATCTGGTTTTGCAGATCATTGATCTTACCTTCCCCAGTAACACAACGCTGGTTTAACTCATTGACGCTTTGTTCCAGCTGAACCAAGTTAATCGATGACAATTGCTGTAAACGTTCATTGAGCTGCTGCATAGACGCTTGCAACGCGCCTAAATCCATTGATGCGTTTTGGCCAAGCTCAACGGATAGTTGCTCAATCTGCTGCTTGTATTGTCCGACTGCGATATTGTGCTGCTCCAATTGATTGCTTAATTGGTTAAGCGCAACTTGCCCTTCTCGCTCCGTATTTCGAGCACGCTGAACTTGCTCTTTTGTTACCTCTTCACCAACAAATTGAGCGGGCTGAGGGTGTTCTACACTACCGCACACCGGACACATTTCACCGGCTTGTAAGCGCTGAGCTAAAACCGCAGCTTGAGCATTGTGCCAGCTCAATTCAAGTGTATCTGCTGAGCGTTGAAGTTCTACGTATCGCGCTTTTGCTTGGTCAACCAAAGCTTGTTTGCTAGGCGTCAATGCATCCAATTTCGCTAGCTCTTGGTTTAAGCCAGTGAGCTTCTGTAGGTCTTGCATCAAACGTTGTTGCTGTTTTATCTCAGCCTCTACACTGCCAATACTTGCAACATCGACTCGAGCTTGATCCAGTGACTTCTGACCTTGTTGCGCCTCTAGCGTTAACTTCTCTTTCAGAGCGATATATTTCTTGAGCGTTGCCTCAAACTCCGACTTTTGCGTCAAACCTGCGTTAATGGCTTTCTCTAGCTCTGACTTTTCAACCAACTTTCCTTTCATACCTTCAAGTTGGTATTGCTGCTCTGTCAGTTTTGGCAATTGTGCGGCTTGTTCTTTCGCGGTTTGCAATGCGCCTTCTTTGGATTTTACCGCGTCATTTGCCACCGTAAGATCTTGAGATAGCTTAGCTACTTTTTGCTCAAGTTCTTGCGTTTGCTTGGAGGCGCTTTGTAACGTGACATAAGGCAACTCAACCTTGCTTGCCTTCTTCGCATTGTCTAACTGCAATTGACGTGATGAGACAGCATCGCTCTGTTCCAAATGTTGCTTCAATGCAATTTCGGCTTGCTCGCGCTTTTTAAACTCATTGCTCAGCGCTTCTGCTTTTTGCAGTTCCGTTTTTACCGCATTTAATTGCGCCAGAGATTCTTGCTCTTGCTTTTGTACAGATTCAAATTGAACAGATAAGGCTTCGCGCTGCTCTGTCAACTCCGCTTCTGAAGAAACACCAGCCACCTGCAGTGCGCCTCGAATTTGGTTATCAAACTCGTCTTTGGCTTTGCTAATAGCACTCGCTTTGTCTCTCAGTGCGTATTCAATCTTCTTGTAGATATCCGTTTGGAATAGCTGACCAAAGATCTCTTCCCGCTCTTTGGATGTCGCAAGTAACAACTCTCGAAACTTACCTTGTGGCAACACCATCACTTGGCGGAACTGAGTTTCGTTCAAGCCAATGATTTTGGTCACTTCTGTCTTTACTTTAGTTGTTTTGCTGGTGATGAGCTTTTCTTCGTCCGTAATCTCATACAAAGCTGCGGTATGCTTACGCACCGTCATGCCCTCACCACGCGCCTTTGGTGCTTCTTGTTCTGGTGAGCGAATCACTCGATAAGACTTACCGTGCAAAGAGAACTCTAACGTCACTTCGGTCAATAACGTTGGCGCTGCCATATCGCAACGCATTTGAATACCTTGGCGCTCGTTACCCGTTGTTTCACCATAAAGAGCAAAACAAATCGCATCGAGAATCGAGGTTTTACCCGAACCAGTAGGACCATTGATAAGAAACAGAGGGTTAGTTCCCAGCTTGTCGAATTCTATCGTTTCTGTTTGAGCAAACGGACCAAAAGCCTGCATTGTCAGTTTAATGGGTTTCATGTTTGGTCCTTACTGAGCTTGCTGAGAAAGTTGTTTGATAATGTCACTGATCGCTTGATCTTGTTCTTGCGATAATTGGCCGTCTTGCGCTTCCGAAAAGAAGTCTCGGAACATATCTATCTCACTTCTCGCCAATTTCGCTTGCGCCATTTCTTGCTCGACACCAATTAACATGCCCGGTTTTTCTAGGTGCAAAACATTCGGGTAAACAGTACGTAGCTTTTCCATTGGGTTTAAGATCGCGTGCTTATCCATCAAACGTACCAACAAGTAGTCTTCGTTTTTCGGATCGGTTTTGCCCTGCTCTATCACTTGTTCAAGTTCACCTTCAACGATTCGCATCTCATGAGGTGCAGTAAGGTTAAAGTGCTCTGCCGAGACAAACCCGTTTTGGTCAATTTCCACCAGCGTGAAACCTTTCTTCTGATTTTGTTCACCAAAACTGTATTTCATCAATGAGCCAGAATAACGAATGTATTCTTCGCCTTTTTTCTGTGGCTGATGCAAATGCCCCAACGCCACATAGTCAAAGTTGAGGAAATGCTCGTGACTGACGCGGTCGGAACCGCCAATCGAAAGTGGACGCTCAGATTCAGACTCAATGGCACCATCGACAAAGCAGTGGCTGACTAACACGTTGCGTTGCTCTGATTGGAACTGCTCAGCGATTTTTTCTGCAAGTAACTTGTGCGCTTGATCGTGGGTCGAAACGGGTTCTTGGTAGGCAAAACGGACTTGCTCAGGGTCGTTATAAGGCATGCCATAAAAAGCCACTTGCCCTGCGCTTTCGGTTTCAATAACAACAGGGGTAAGCATGTCTTCGAAGTTACTGATAATGTGAAGGCCCGCATTTTTCATCTGCTCAGAGCCAAATCCCAAGCGCTCTGCACCATCATGGTTACCAGAAATCAAAATCATCGGCGTGTTTAGCTCACCACAGATTCGCTTCACTACTTTGTTAAGTAGCTCAATCGCAATGGTTGGTGGGACAGAACGGTCATAAATATCACCAGCAACTACCACCGCATCAACAGGGTTGTTTTCAATGTATTGGATTAACTGGTCAAGAACGGCTTGCTGATCGTCAAGCAAAGAGACGTGATGAAACTGTCGGCCAAGATGCCAATCTGAGGTATGGATAAACTTCATTCGAATTCACTTTCTGCCATCTACATGGCGTTATCTTATTATCCCCCTAGGATATCGTGAGTTCGTAAGCTTTTCATGTGGTTTGTGGCGTATGCTGAAGTTAAAGTATAAACGAGCTAATTGTGCGTTCTTCAAATCTACCAACCATAAGCATCTGAGATTTGGCGATATAGTTCCTCATACGCATCTTCTTCATTTTGACATTCAGTTACAGACGTAATTCTTCCTTGACTGTTGTATACAACTTGCCAAGAATCATCTCGATTGACCACACACAAACACTCACCATTTTTTAGTCCATCTAGACTATAGGATTGATGAGGTACTTTTTTCAATTTATCAGCATTCATAACAAAGCGAACTAGTGTCGAGTTTTCATTATTCATTTGCGTTTATATCCTTTGCCTAATTTATTTACACAAACCCGATCATTATTTGGGAGCAAAGAACATGCCCTAAGAACTCGGTTTACCTATCTAAAAATTCTACGTCCAACCGCTCGACACAGAGACAAATAAACTGACCATCCAAATATGCATAATCAGACTCTAAAAAATCATCACAAATCTTAAGTCCAGCGTCTATGGTCCCACCGTTTAGTCTACCTAATAGCTTATAAGCATAGGTACTATCGACCCTTGTCATACTAGTTTCGTCTGCACTTTCCTGCTCTGTTAATTCAAAGTCCAACATTTCAAATGCAACGGGATATTCTTGCCCAATATACAATTCATAGGGGCACACCCCGGCAAAACAGGTTAATTCGACACCATTAACTTCAAGCGTAACTTCTTCTTCAATATCTGGGTTTAAACTAAGAACTCTTGCCTTGTGTGTGATCACTATTCAGCCAAACTGATTGTTTAAAAGATATCTATCTAGATCGATACTGGGTAAACAAAAGAGCCCACAAAGCGTGAGCTTGAGTTTTGCTATGCAGGACGGGTTAATCTCTGTGACTTTTAAGGACATTGCCGACCATTGACGCCATATCGATAATTTCGGCTCCCCCTAAATCCGCCATAACCTGTAAAAATACATGTAGATCGTCTTTGGTCATAGCATCTGCGGACTTCTTGCCCCCCATAAATAGGTAAGGGGTAAACACCATCACTTCTTCTTTACCCACTGGACCATGTTTTTTAATCGCAGACGGAAAGAGAGGTTTTGAACTAACTTCTACGTCTATATATTCTTTATCTTGAAAACCGAAAAAGCTTTGAATTGCAATATTAGCATCGCCTTTAGAAATGTCTTTTGCGTGTCCTTGATTTGTCATTATCCAATTTAAGTGTGTCGCTATATCGAGTGACGCACCTGTTCGCTCTCCCCACAAATAGAGTTGACCATAGGCGCTTCGAGCGATCACATGGTAGTTGTCATAGTGTGCGAACTCTGTATCGTCGAGAAAAGATTCAAGCACATCTTCAAATTCTGCGGGATTGGTGATCCAGAATAGACCATCGTTAAAGCCAGAGAAACCGACCATTTGCCAGTATTTAAGTAGCTGATCTGGAAGTATGCCTCGATATGCTTCAACTTGTTGGTCAGTCGCCTGAATATGTTCGGTCGGCTCGCCAAACTCTTCTATAAACATTTCAAAATATTCGTCATTCAACTTATTTAATTCCACGTAATGGGCAGCGATCCAGCGAAACATTCATTTGGGTATCTGGTCCTAAAGTTTCGAATGCACGTTGCGCTTGCTCATCCGTCTGAGATAAGCGCGATTTTGTGCGCCACTGAGATCCCCGCCGGATATCGTGAGTTCGTAAGTTTTTCATGTGGTTTGTTTTGGACGCAACTTTAAGAATACAAATTATTTCCCCGAAAGAAGTGGTATCCTGATTATCAAAATTTTCGCCCAGACACTGCTCGATTCAATTACACTCCCTTCCTAATTTCTTCTTTAAGCTGAACTAATGAGTTTACGTTAGCTAACTCCAGATGAAATGAGTAATCCATGTCAACCACTTGGAGAGGTATCATGAGCAGAGTTTTCAATTGAAGAACAAAATCTAGACTATTATCATCAATTCCATCGACAGTTATTGTTTCGAGGTCATCACTCAATCGAACAATGTAACTCTCATTATTTACAGCGTACTCTGCCTCAAAAACAGAGCCAATAAAATTTCCTTCTTTGTCATTTCTAACACCTACTATCTTTCTAATTTGTTGAACAACGGTATCTTTATCAAATTGTTCATTTTCACCAATAAATAGTAATAGTTTACTCATATCATCCCCCTCCTGACTCTTTGATTGATGTCCTAACAACCTTAACATGCCCTGGTATTTTATATTTTTCGATTAGTGACTGAAAATAAGGCTTTGCTAGAGGCTCATTAATTCTCACCTCCAACTTGTTAAACGGAACCTCAGAATCCTTTAAAACAGCTTTAAATCGTTCAAATTCATGTGCTTGCTCCTTGCGAATTTTTTCACGCAAAAATAGCGGAATCTTAGAGTCTTCAATAAAAGGACTTCTGCTCTTTTTATCAACAAACTTTGCTTCAAGAATTACAGTTCCTTCATAGCCATCAATGTCTATTGATGTCCCCCCTCCAAAGACTCGATAGTTCCGAGGCCCAGTCTGTTCTATTTCAAACAGATTGGCAGGTCGGTTTGAAGGCGTGACTTTACTATAAAGCCGTGACACATAATCGTCTATATGCGTACTTACATTATCCGCGATATTATTGCCATGACCTTCAATTTTGTCGAGCTCACTGACATACTTAGTCGCCATAGCCCCTTGCCCGACAACAGGAACCATTGCAGAAAGTGACATTCCCGCGTTAACAAAGTCACCAGTTACTCCATACAAAAAAGTATTAACTGCGTCAGGAATAATTCCGACTCCGGGCAGCATACCCGCGGCATCGAGTGCCATATGAACATCGTTAATACTTAAAGCTGAATGATGCGGGGACGAATACGCATGTAGCTTGTAACTAGGTGAAGCTTGAGTAATTGTAGCTTGATAATTCCCCGAGCCCATTGCGTAGTACACCGACTTCTCAGGCGAATTATCGTTGCGCCCCGCTAGAACTGTATGCGACTCCTCTTTTGCACATAAACCCAAAGGATCAACCCACGAGACAGGGTTTGGTGCGAATTGATAGTGGTTAGTTCCACCAAGCAGCCCTAGGGGATCGGGTTGGATAAATCGACCTATTTGAGGATCATAATAGCGTGCTAAATTGTAATGCAGACCAGTCTCAATATCGAAGTACTGCCCCTGTAAGCGAAGGTTGTTTTTAACCGTCTCGATTTCAACGTGAGCAAATCCAAAGGTATCGTATGTTGCTTGCCAAACTACCTGCCCTTTAGAGTCCACCAAACGTTCTGGGGTTCCGATTTGATTACATTGGAAAAAATAACACTTGCCGTTTTCAATAAGAGCAAGCGGAACTACGCTGTTTGGTTGATATAGATACCACCGATAACCCGAACGCGAATACTCGCCGACTAGATGACTTCCTTGCCAAATAAACTCGGTGGTTCCATTTTCGCTGATTTGCTTCGTTCTGCGTCCTAGTGCATCATATTCAAATTGACACAACCGCCCTTCAGTCTCGACACTGATTAACTGTCCTTTTGCATCATAAGCACAATGCTGTTCCCACCCATTGCCTTGAGTGCGGATTCTATTGCCTAGCTCATCGTAGTCGTACCTTACGCCGTTATATTCAACCAGCCGATCATAGTCTAGCTGTGCACTTTCATCATTAAAATTACCAAAACTGTCAAAGGAATATGACTTTTCTAAAGTCTGTGTTTTTACTCTTTCTAATTGCCCAAGTTCATCATAACGGTAATGCAACGCCCCCTTTTCACTATCAACGATAAGAGACAATAAATGCTGCGCGTTGTAATGATACTTACGCTCGAAACCAGTCCATATTTGGCGCTTCAAGCGACCTATTCCATCGAACTCTCTTAGCTCTTTTCCCGCGCTATAAGTGATTATCGATAAACGTTGTAATTCATCGTATTCAAACTTAATTGAATCTTCTCTCTCAGAGCCGTTTGAATGAATCGTTAATCCACATACCGTGCCAAATTGGTCATGCTCATATAGCACCTCTGTTCCATCGTCATAGCGTTGAGAACGAAGTAAACCGTTATCTTGGTATTGATTGACGAAAGAAAAGCGTCCCTGCTCCTCACTCACCAATTTCGTGCCAGAATACGTATATGAAATATTAGAGAAACGGTTGTGCGCGCGAGTTAATTTACCACCTAGAGTATGTTGGTAATGGTTCTCTACACTTCGATTTTTGCCACTGGCTTTAACTTTTGCAACCTGTCCAAGCTCATCATATTGAAACGAGATCAGAATAGAGCAATGTGATATTTGACTTAACCTTTCAGCTCGGTCATAGGTGTAATTTGTCTTAATTCGATCGAAGTTAATTGTCTGGCTTATATGACCGTCAGGTGTGTACTCAAACTCATATTTGCAGCCATCCGAGCGCTCAATGCTCGTCAGGTTTCTTTCCGAATCATAAGAAAAAGAAAAAGCACTCTGATCTTGTTTCACTATCGCTGTTGGCTGGGCTAGATGCCCCCAAACAATATCTATAGAACCTCGTGGCGTGCAGATCTGTTTAACTCGACCAAAATCATCATATTCGTAACGATGCTCTCGAAATGTTTGATCTTTTTTACTTTGAAAATATAAACGGGTAAGTAAGTTGTTTTCGTGTCGCTCAAAACCAGCAATCAAATCATGGGGATAAGAGATACCATTGATACGTTCATATTCGTCATAGCTATAACGAACCAAACACTGGTTTACTTTCTTTGCTAGCAGCTGGTTTGCCTCACTCCACCACCATTGAGTACGAGTTCCAACATCGCTATTCTGCTCTACTTGTCGACCGTGTTTATCAAACAACGAATGTTCTTTTAGCCCGTTTTTGTATTGGTGCATGACCAACTGACCTAAAGCATTAAACTCTCTTATCTCAACTTCACCGTCAGGAAAACAATGCTTTATACATTGACCAAATTCATTGTATTCAAAATCTTCGATCGCCCCTGAAGAATGCACTTTTTGCTTCATCAAGCCAAACTCATCGTAGAAGTGGAAAGTGTAGCTTTTATCCGGATTAGTCGTGCACGCTAACCTCCCCATAGAATCGTGCTCATATGCCATAAGTCTGGATTCAGGGCTTATGCATTCAAGCAATTTTCCATTTTCATCATGCTTATATTGCCATCGGTTTCCTAACGAGTCCCAGTAAGTTGACTCGTATAACCCGATATCAAACCGATAGTCATAGACGCCTTCATCCCCCCAATTTCGAACACATTTTGCATCTTTTCCTTCACCCAACCATTCAAAATAATGAGAAAAGCCAGTCGCTCGCGTTCGCTTAACCAGTAGGTTCGAGTCGTTGTATTGATACTTTTCTATGAGACCGTTTTCGTTCTTGGCACAGATTAAGCGACTACCTGCATCGTAATCATATTTTGCTAACACGTGGTTTGTTTTGGGGGTTCTGATTTCTACAAGCAATCCATGTTCGTCGTACTGAAGTTCAAGTTTTGGTTTCTGGTTGACACTGACTCCAACCACTCTGTGATTGCGAGAGTATTCAAGGTTCACGGTTTTCATGTGACCCAGACGAACTTCACGTGCGACCCACAACTCGTCTTTCAAATAAAACTTAATTTGAACTTCGTTTCTCAATGACACGAGTCGATAACCATTTTTGTGGAACAGGCAGCTTGCACCAGAATAAGCTTGATAACTAATTCCGCCGATCTCCACACTAGGAAATTGAATCGTGTCTCCTACTTCATCCATAAAAAGCCAACCTACCACGTTAGACTTTTCATCTAATACATCCATTAGCTCGTATTGAAATATATGCCTCCAGCCAAAGCCTAAAGATGTACTCGTATCACAGAGAGAAGAGCGATACGTACGTAACCACGTCAAATGAAAAGGTAATCTAACATCCACTAAAGATAAGTGTTCTTCACCTGTCACCACCGACACGGGATCGCCAGCTTTAACATGACGTTTACTGCTTTCATCTTGAGGAGAGAGACTTACAGAACTGCTCGCATTAACACGTTCAGAACGCGACAATACCCTCGCACCTTTTGACGCCTTTAGAGCGACAGGTTGTGGAATATTCGTTGGTGGATAGAATGTTTTAGGGAGTAACTTAGGCAGTTCTGATACAAACAAAACACGATCATATAACCCTTTAGTGAGTAGCTGGTCGAGCTCTTCTATGCCTTTATCTTCATACTCATGAGCAAATGACACTTCTTTACTCGTCCAAGAGGCGATTTCTCTTAGGTCATCCAATGATGCAAAATGAAATTGCTCAATAAAAACCGCTGCACAGTTTTCGGTGCCAAATTCTTTTTCAATACCAACATTTAAACGTTGATGAGAAAAGCAAAATACGGCACCACTTAACGCTTTAAGTTTGACAATCCGTTGTAAGTTCATCTCTTCAAGTTACTCATTAACCCAGCGATACAAAACGCCTACGGCATATCCATACCGTTCAACGTCAATTTGCAATCCGCAATAATTTGATATGTTTCTATTTGCTTGCTGCTGGTAAACACAGAGCGCTTTTAATAAACCATTACAAGGACCTAAGGGACCCGTGATCGAATCTATTAGCTGATAGGAAGTATCCGCTGTTATCCAAGGAGATAAGAACTGAATAGACTCCAGCCATACTGGCTCTTCTCCTTCTATAGACAGAGCGAGTTCGTCTAGAAGATGAGTACAAACAAGCCCCAATTGTTTGGTGATATTTGATGTCGCCGTATCAGTCCCTTCAAAGTCCAAATCAACAGCAACCTTGTAAGGACGTAGTCCTCTATGCCCCATGGAACAACGCGCCATAACTAACGAATCAAGACCATATCCAGAATCGATTGCGTTTATAGCGACGACCCACACTGAGTTATTTTTTTTGACCAAGCGTTCAATACTGTTAAGAGCCATCAAAAAAGAGGCATTACCATATGGATAAAGGGCAATTTTATCCGCCTCGACTTTGCTAAATATCGACAAAAACGAAGCGATAACTCTTCGCAGAATGTTCTTATCGGTGATATTTGGCAGCAACAAGAAAACATGACCTGAAATATCCCGCTTGCTCAGATAGTTAGAATAAGAATCAAGCGTATCAATAATAGAGAGAGAGCCGACCTCTTCAAAGTTCGATACAGAGAATTCTGATGGCTTTAACGTATGATTAGTGAGCTGCGATATTGAAAATTCTTGGTCTCCCAACAAACACAAGCTTGGCTGAAACATAAGCCCCATCTATCCACCAATGACTACCGTAGGGTTGCCGACTAAAATTTTACCACCGTGAGATGTCGAATCCCCTAGCCGTGCTGCCGGTTTCCCGTTGATTTTCACGCTAGAAGAACCCGAAGAGATACTATCTGGTGGACCAACGCAAATTAGCTTATCGCCTTTTCGTGCTGCAGGAAGACCTGTGATTTTTACGTTTGGAGACCCCATTATGACAGGTCCTCCGACGTGAGGAATTTTCCCTGTCTTTTTGGGACATATGTGAAAGCTACCTATTACTGCTGCTGGTTTTCCCATTTCTGCGCGCCTTAATTAAGAGAAATTTGCCCGGCTTTTAGTGCGATGGCAGAGCCATTAATCGAGATCTTATTACCCTTAATATTGATCTCGCCAGAACTCGACATTTGAATCGACGCCCCACCAACCTTAATTTCAATACTTTTTCCTGCATTAATTGATAGTGCCTTACCAACATCTAAAGATTGATTCTCACCTACTTTAAGGTCGGCACTTTTACCCACTTCTTGGCGCAATTCGTTGGTGACTTTTTCTTTTTTATTGTTCTCTATAGAAATATCTGCACAGTCTTCGACTACCATTTGAAACAGCTTTTCTGCGTGTAAGTAGACATGCTCATCTCCAGGCTTGTCTTCAAACCGAAGCTCGTTGTAGTTATTTCCCTCTTTTTGTACAGAGCGAGATTTGTAACCACTTTGAGAAGCTTGGTCCGGTAATTTGTATGGTGTCTCTTGAGTTCCATTGTAAAGAGAGCCGGTAACTATAGGCTGATCCGGGTCGCCATTAACAAAATCGACAATGACCTCTTGACCAACTCTTGGGTGGAAAATACTACCCCAGCCATTACCCGCGCTAGCGTGCGCAACGCGAATCCAGCATGAACTGTTAGCATCATATTTACCTTGTCTATCCCAATGAAACTGAACTTTAATTCGTCCATGCTTATCAAGGTAAATCTCACCATCCTCATTTCCAGTAACAATCGCGGTTTGAAGACCTCTAACTTGAGGTCTTCGAATATGAGTTTTTGGACGAAGCATGGTTTTTGAACCGACGCAGTGGAAAGACATTTTAAAACCTTGAGCTGACGTCCCACCTTGCCCAGTTTGATTGAGCACTGACGCAGACATGGAAACCGAAGAAAGGACAAACTCTTTACCTACACGGCTTACATCTTCATGTTTTTTAAATTTAAATAATTTACCAACAGTAAAGGTTCTGCAACTTGCTTCACCACTACATTGATAAGCATCTTGTTGTAGCGACTCAATTGCATGCTTGTTGCGTAAGGAAAAATCATCTTTAGTCTCAGTTTCCGCGAGATACTCATAGTGCTCACTAACTGGTACCGAAAAATATTCACTCTTTCCATTCGCTTGGTGCATCGGATGAGACAAAGGCTTAAGCATATCAAAGCCTGCTTTACATGTTTTTTTAGTCGTCAGTGTTTGGGTCTCATTCCATGAACTAATGTGGCTTACTTCACTCGTACCTGTTGAATGATTAACAAAGAACTCTTCCCCTGACTCGTAGTAATCAGCGTCATCAAAAAATTCAATAACATGGGAAGATTCTGTATGCGAAAAGCAATAAGCAACTCCCTCTTCAGACAGTAACCGCTCTATAAATGCCAGATCAGTTTCGTCATATTGAACTTTATACGCATACTTGGGGTAACTTCTTAGAGTTTTAAAACTGAACTCAACATCATGTTCTGATAGAATCAATGAAATTATTTCTTCTATGCTTTTATTTTGAAAAATACGGCAGTTAGTGCGGTAATCAGAAAATCGAATTTTAGGCTCGATATACAAATCTATGTTTTTGTAATTCTCACCATGCTCAACTGTAGTAACCCTTGAACCAGTTAATCTGGCTCTAGATACAACCCCATGAAAATAACGAGGTTTAGCGCTAACAGATGGATGATTATCCATCGTGATCAAGACCTCTTTTCCAATGATGTTATTCAATTCCTCATGTTGGTCGTTAAAATAAGCATGAGCATACAATGAAAAAAGTTGGGATGCAGTCTCTTTATATTCAAAGGAATTAAGAATTAACGTATCACTCCCAAATGGTGAAGAAATTCGTATAAAGTTATTTTTCTGAGATGCTTTTTTCATTAGATACTTCTTTATAAATTAGCGGGAAGAAAGCTCTTCCCGCAATACAATTACATTTGCTGACCTTTAACACCGCTGTAGCCATATACTAATGGCGCAGATGTGTTGTTCTTATCGTCAGTAGGTGTAACTGTCATCATCATTTCAGTGTAAGAAATAGTGATTGTTTCAATTGGACGATCGTCCTGGATTGACACAGAGTAGTTTGAAATCATTGCATCGGTAAGTTCGATTTTCATGATCTCTTCTACCTTTTCACCTTGCTTGGTGATGTGGAATACCGCTGGTTTACCTTTACCAATGGTAGCTTCTTTAAATAGGTCCGGTGATGAACGGTCTTGAAGCTTAGTGATCGTCAAATCGTATAGACGTGTTGCACTTGCTTCGCGGTCCATCGCTGTACCAGTGTACGATGAAATTTCACGACCAACACTCCAATCTACAGATAGTAGAGTAATTAGATCCTTGTACTGTTCGGCTGTTGCCTCACCTTTAATATCTGCATATTTAAGATACGTGTTAGACTGCATGCTAATCTCCTATAGCATTATTAATGACATATTACATAGTAATTTTATATTTTAATCATCAATTAAAACTAATGATTAATGTATCAAAAACCAATTTTTAAATACGATATTTTATATCTTGTATTTAGATTTAATATAAGCGTTATTTTAAATGTAAAATGCTTATTACGAAGCAACTCTCATATTAATTTCATTTTGAAATAATTGTTATAAAAGTGAGACAGTTAAAGAATTAACTTCACCCTCGACCTTAATCTCTTTAAAATTCTTACCTTTAAGAATCGCCGTAAGGATTTCATGCGATATTTTAGGCAACAGTGTATTTTCAATGGTTGTTTGTATGACCCTTGCTCCACTTCCTGATTCATTACTACTAGCAACAATATTATTTATTAATTGATCACTCACTATCAGCTCTGAGGAATAGTTTTTTCTAATTCTATCTGAGATTTTTTTTACTTTTAGGTGAGTAATATTTTTCAATACTGTTTCGTCTAATGGTAAGTAAGGTAGGACATTTACACGTCCCAAGAAAGCAGGTTTAAAGTCCGCAATTAAATCATCTCTCAACGCATTTTTTAGGGCGCCAACATCTGGAGCTAAGTCAGGGTCTTCAAACAATGACATTGTTGTATCTGTACCAGTATTTGCCGTCATAATGATAATGGTATTTTTGAAGTCAATGTCTCTACCTTCACCATCTTTGATCATTCCCTTATCAAACACTTGATAAAAGATATCTTGGACACCTGGGTGCGCTTTTTCCATTTCATCTAAAAGAATGACGCTGTATGGCTTCCTTCTCACCGCCTCCGTCAACACACCACCTTCACCATAACCGACATAGCCAGGAGGAGAGCCTAATAGTAATGAGACTTTATGTTCCTCTTTAAACTCTGACATGTTGATCGTGGTAACGTTTTCTTCACTACCATACACCTTTTCCGCTATTGCTAATGCGGATTCAGTTTTACCGACTCCGCTTGGTCCAATAAGCAGAAACACCCCGTTTGGCTTCGATTCATCTGTAAGTTGGGCACTTGCCGTTTTAATCACTTCCGACATGGTTTCAAGAGCATGATTTTGCCCTACAACTCGTTTAATTAAACTCTCTTTTAAGTTCAATACTGCCTTAATCTCGTCATCTTGCAGCTTACCTAGCGGAATACCAGTCCAATCAGAGATTACTTCGGCGATCAATGCATCCCCTACATGAGAGAACACCAAAGGCTGAGCATTCGTACCGAGTTGTTCTTCAATCTCGATCAATTTTTGTTTGTCAGAATCTGACGGAGATAGGAGGATTTTATTACGTAAGGCTTTTGCATCTTCAACCCAAAGTTGTTCTTGTTGCCATTGCGCCTCAAGAGTAAGTACTGAGTGAGAGAGCTGGTCAATCTCGATTCGAATATTCTCTATCACATCACTATGGTCGCGACCAAATTGAGACTCTTTAATCAGTTGTTCTAATTCTGCTTGTTTTAGCTGCATTGCCTTTTTCTTGTTATCCAATACACCGGGTATTGAAGATTGACTTAAGGCTACGCGTGAACACGCTGTATCTAATACAGACACCGCTTTGTCAGGAAGTTGTCGACCATTGATGTATCGAGAAGACAGTTGAACAGCGGCTTCTAATGCTTGGCTGGTAATATATACGCCATGATGGTTCGACATCACATTCAATAAACCGCGAAGCATATCCACTGCAACTTCCGGAGTGGGTTCATCTACTTTGACCACTTGGAAACGCCTAGTCAGCGCTGCATCTTTTTCAAAGTACTTTTTGTACTCAGCCCAAGTTGTTGCAGCAATAGTTCTTAACTCACCTCTTGCGAGTGCTGGCTTTAAAATATTAGCAGCGTCACCTTGCCCCGCCTGACCACCTCCGCCAATCAGACCATGAGCTTCATCGATAAAAAGAATAATCGGTGTATCAGATTGATTAACTTCTTTTATGACATTTTTTAGGCGGTTTTCAAACTCACCTTTCATTCCTGCTCCGGCTTGTAGTAAAGCCATATCTAACGACTTAATAGCAACACCTTGCAATGCTGGAGGGACGTCACCTTCGACAATTTTTAGGGCTAACCCTTCTACTACAGCCGTTTTACCAACTCCCGCCTCCCCTGTGAGAATTGGGTTGTTTTGGCGTCTTCGCAGCAATATATCTACCATGAGTCGAATTTCGTTATCACGCCCAACAACTGGGTCAAGCTTTCCTGCTTTAGCTTGTGCTGTAAGATCAACAGTAAATTGATCCAAGGCAGTGCTAGTTTGTTTTGCTGCAGAAGTTGCTACCTGCTGCGATTCATTGAATGCAGGCAATGTCGTCACTTCAATTTTATTTAATTCAGGACAAGGTTGATTTATCGCATTCGCTAAGGAATCATCCGATAGATAAGCACTTAATAGATGGATACAGTTGAGTTCATGTGCGTCAAACTCTATTGTTGCTATCATCACTGCATTTTGCATCACAGTAACAGTGTGGGTTGCAAGTCCCGGCACCGATTCACAACCCGTTTTGTATTTTTCCAATTGCGACAATAACTGTGTTTCAACCAGTTTCGGGTTTACATTAAACTTCTTAAATACTTCAACATAAATCTCTGCGGGATGCTGGAGTATGGATAACAACCAGTGGGTCATCTCTATACTATGATGAGTACGAGAACTCGCCATTGCAGCCGCTTGTTCAAGCGTTTCTTTAGCGACAGGAGACAACCTTTCGACCAACGCTGAAAGTGATAGTAAAGCCATTGTGATTCCTTTAAATGGTGATAGTTATTTCGCGATCTTCAGTTCGCTTATGTTTAGATAAAACCGTACCAATCCCTAGTTGACCATGTCGTTTAGTAATGCACACCTTGGGCAAATACTTATGACGTGTAGTGAGCTTCCACTTAATGGACTTATGTTTGCCTACATACTCATGGACCAAAGACTTAACTGTGTTTATGTATGGGTTATTGGGCAGTAACTGACTGACTTGCTCTGTACTCGTTGGTATTAGTTCGATCATCACTGCTGCATTTATGTTCCACGCCTTTGCGCCTATAGATGCGCCTCTACCGACTTGAGCAAATTGTCCTTCCGGCGTCGACTTTCCACCTAATCTCGTCTGTTCTTCCTTTGATAAACGTAACCATTGCCCTTGAAGCTCGTGTAACCTAACGTCACACCCTGTTAGGTCTTCAATAATGGTTTTTAGTGCGCCTTTACTTCTGTTTCTCGATGCAAATAAGCCGGCGTAGTGATTAATTAGGTGGTCAGAGTGACCTGAAACAGCTTCTAGACTGTTTATGAGAGGGGAACGAGCCCCTTTAGAATGTTCATGTGCCTGAACTGATATCTGACTCAACTGCCAACTACGGTAATACAACGAAAGTAAACGGTGATTGAAAATATCGTAGAAATCCACCATCGCTCCGTCGCCTTCTTTTTGACGACTAATCGCAAGTTCACTGTAATGATGGGGTAACACGCCCTGTTCCCCTGTCAGACCAATTAAGTTTGTTTCTAGTATCAGCCTATCGTTGCCAGAGCGATGAACATTGGAAAGTTGTGCGTTTTCATAACCTAGCGTTGAGTTTACTTTTAGATCTACCTTTTCATTTTTAGGTAATGAATCGCTCCCTAATTGAGCCCCACCTTTAAGTAATCCCAATTCAATGAGGTGAATCGCTTCAAACAATGGTCGCTTTTTCAATTGTTGAAAAAAATCCACCTCATTCATAACAATACCTTTTCACCCAGCATTGCAGGCCATCGATGAAATACTTTGTCCGTAGATTTCGTCTTTACCTCTAACTGTGTAAAAATATTTACCTCAGCAAATTGCGCAAAATACACTGAAAGTACGCATCCTAAGAGAAAGGTTTGCTCTTTAGATAGCATTTGATCAGAAACGGTAAGCACCAGCTTTACTCCATGAGCAAAACCAACTCTTCCCTGTTCATTAACCCTTCCTGTGGTTTGTTGATATTCTAATTTTACTAAGGCGTCGATAAGTGCTTTGGTCTCAGCTGTACCCGCAAATGCATAGAGTTTAAGTCGTTGTTTTAACGTTGCTAGACCAGTCTCATCAGTGAAGTGGGAAAGCGTTAATAATTTGGTTAGTTGCCAGCGGCTGCCTTCATCCATATCAGGTCTGATTGTTTCAGTCATTGAAACCAAACATTTTACTTGCTGAAAATTGTCACTTACTTTTGGTAGCAATACGTTTGGCAAACCGCCACCAAAAGGCAATTTTTGGGGCATGTTTCTATTACAACACTCTGCCTTAACTGAAAGTAACCAACTGTCATGGCTATCGAATTCAAACTGTTGATGTTTTTTATTAACAAAAGAAATATAGATATCCCTACCTGGTTCATCAAATCCCCCCGCCCAGTTCTTATCTTCTCGCCTCATTACCCAAAACAAATCACTTTTGTTCATATAATGGTTATGCTCGCCAGCGAAGTAACTGGGTAAATTCTTATAAGACTTGTTCCAGTTATTCAAAGTAACATCCGTGATCGCAACTACTTCACTGCAATCAGCACTTTGATGCCCAGGAGACATCTGATACTCATACTCTGAAGCTTCTAATCGTGTTGGCTCCATCGTGCTTTCGTACAAGTTAATGATTGGAACACACCCTAAAAGCACACTTTCTTCATCTACTTGTTTTGGTAACCAGTCATCGTCGATATCAAAGTAAAAACTAATATCGAGCTCGCCTTCTACCTCTAATCTTTCAAGTGCGAGATCCTGCAGCTCAAAAAACATAAACTTTTCAGGAAAATGTAAATACTCCACTAACATCCTCGCGGATGAAAAGCTTCGCTTACTATAGGGAACGACTTTGTGAGAATCATGAAATCCCACTGCGTGTAAGTGGCGTGGTGTTAATGACGCAATTTCTTTGCCGTTTGCTGAAAGCGATATGCCTATCAGACTTTTGAACAGAAGTTGATATAGCCTTTGCGTGAGTTGAGTTTGACCATTCAGGTAAAAGCGCAGCGTCTCAACCCCCATGTCAGCAAATGTCGCCCCACTCTCATTTGAATTGAGCCTCAACTTAAGCATCGAGTGCGCATTTGTTTCCCAACGAGAACCTATCGATGCCAAAGGGGCATTATCAAAGCTTCCTTGTGAAACGTCACAAGGGTAAATCTGTGTGTCATAACATGTTTTAAATTCGCACTCATCAAAACCGGGTGCACTGATCTTTACTTTTTCTCCAGCAGGTATATCAAAGGGTGATGACGTTGACCCATTACACTTCATTCTGATGATCGACATCGAGGGTATTGGAGCATGAAAGTCTGGGTGTAGTTGCCCCATTAAAGACTCAGTAAACTGCGGATAACTGTTATCCAAACTCTGGCGAATTCGCGCCGTCATGAACGCGCAACCTTCTAACAGCCTCTCTACATGAGGGTCATCTACTTGTTCTTCGTTAATACCCAAACGCGCAGCAATCTTTGGGTATTGCTCGCCAAACTCCTGCCCTTTGTGGCGCAAATATGCCAACTCGCGGTTATAGTACTTCAAGAACTCTTCGCTCATTTTGCTCTACTCAATTTCATGCCTAAATTTACGGGTTCAACTTCGGTATTAAACGTCACGTCGCGCTCACTATTTCCTATAAGGCACGTTGCATTTATCTGTAACCTTAAAGTGCGATCTACCGCACTCTTTTCCTGCAGTATATTGACAACCGGCGACAATAAACGCGGTTCAAATTCACGAATGGCAGCTCTTACAATGCCGCAGAGCTGCCCTTGTCCTTGCTGGCTACTGAATGGCATTGAAGAGAAATCAGGCAGACCATAATTTAAGATTGATTTATTCGCTTCTTTTAACTCAAACGGGACTTCTCTCCACCCAATCCGACTGTTCAACATCGACTCTAAATCTCTCAATAAATTGTCTATCAGCAACTGTTGAGTGAGTGGAAAGTCTTTATCTTCTCGGGATTGAGGATCATTATCGATTAGCTTATCAAGTAAGGATGCTGCTAGTGCCATCTAAACCTCTATGCAAGCTCTGCGATTTCTGACAATTGGTTTAGATCAAAAATAGGTACTGCTTTGTCCCCAACCAACCAACACTTTTGTCCTGAACCTACGAACAACTCGCTAGCGCCAAGTTGTATCCAATCCGTTTCTTTGGCAAGCTTTTGGGCGTCTGTAGATGAGTCTATGTATGTGAGTGGCATGTGCCCCTCTCCTTCACCTAAACCCTCAATATCAAATTCCACAGGTCGCCAAACATTTTCAAGTAATGAGCTTGGATCCTTCACTTCTAAATATTTAATATTTTTAATTGGGACAAGAAAGTAGTTTCCCGCAGTAGAAAACAGCTCGACATAACCAGACAAACGGTCGTCGATATCCCTTACCTCATCGGTCATACTTCCATTTTGAGAAAAGCGTTTAGTGGTTCTTCCTTTTTCAAGCTGCTGCGCCAACTCATAACCACTTTCATAGTCTTTATTTTTGATGGCAAGATTCAACTCGATGATCAACTCGTTAACCTTTGAATCACCTTCAACAAACTGCGCAGTTGCTGCCCCCTCACTAAAGTCTTTACGGGCTTGCGCCGCTTTTACAAGATGACGCAATTGACTCGCACCTGCCAAATATTCCGGAAATATCTTGATCGATTGAATCAGTTGATCGTCCGCTCGCTCCAAATCACCGTTAATACAAAGCAGCTCAATGAACGAACTTCGCAAGCTTGCATCTTTCGGGGCAGACTTTATCTCTTCAATTAATAGAGTAATAGCTTGCTGCAATTGACCTTCAGATAAGGCTTTTTTCCATGTTGTCATCGTGTTCCCTTACACCACCTGCTCCGGTGATAACTCCGTAATTAATTTGACCGCCGAAACCATTTGATCGAGTTGAAAATGAGGTCTTAAATGCACTACTGAAAAGTAATGCCCTGGCGAATCGCGTTTTTCTTTAACTGTTATTTTTGCTTCGTTGAGTGGATACTTTGCTCTGAGTTCATCAGAAGCTTCATCAGAAGCAGTTGTATATTGGTGAAGCCATTGCTGAAAATCCCGCTGGATTGAATCAGAATCTTGATACCCACCAACCTTGTCTCTTCCCATTACCTTTATGTAATGTGCGATTCGAGATACACATAATGTATATTGCAGCATCGAAGTCAGCTTGGCGTTCATCGTTATGTTCTGGTCTTCAAATAACTTCGGCTTATGGATAGACACACTGGATATCATGCCGACTAAATCGGTTTCTGCGACAGGTGACATCGTAATGAAACCGCAATCGGATATCTCTTTCTCTTTACGCTCTGATACCTTCAGATTTAAAGGGCTCCTATCTCGTGTGTTTTTACTCATAAGCTGAACAGAACTTCTTGTTGGAGCTAGAATGGCTCCTTGGGTGTAATCCCCTTGCTTCACACCTCTCATGTGAGTAAACCAACCATGTTCTTGATAGGTTCTAATTGCGATGGCGGCGAAACAAAAAGCGGCGCTACCCCACAACAACTCTTGTTCTGATTCAACAATCGTCTCCTCAAACTCAAACGCCTCTATCCGAGAACCATCTTTGATATAAGGCTGCCTAAAAAGAACATTAGGCGCTGCAATACCTATAAACTTTGTATCTTCTGATTCTCTCAAGCGTTGCCACTTCCCATACTCAACTTGATCAAATTGAGAAGTAATGTCTGTGGTAGATGACAACTCCGAAAAACGATCAACCCCAAATACACTTGGTTGCGCAGACATGACAAAAGGACTAAACGCAGCTGCTGCTGTCTGGGCAATCTTACCCAATACCGACAAATCCCGATCAAAGTAGTTTTGGTTAGGGTCATGTCGAAGCTCATAATCACCAACTATCAGTCCAAATGGCTCACCTCCAGCCATGCCGTATTCATTTTGGTAAAGCAGTTTAAACAAAGCTGACTGGTCGAATTCGATTGCTTTTAAAGCATCTTTACTGACTTCTTCCCATGTCGACGATAAAAGCTTTATTTTTACCAATTCACCAGATTGACCGTCTGTTTGTTCACACAGATACTTAACCCCTACCCAAGATCGCTCCAACTGCTGATATCTCGGGTGATGAATGATTTCATTTAGTTGTTTCTGTAACAATTGATCTATTTGATTGATGGTCATAATCAAACTGCGACGAAATTCAGCAACACTTCTGCTTTTGGTACCTTCTAACCAAATTTTTGCCGAGTGTATTGAATCTTCTGTTTCGACAAACCGAGTAATCCAGTAACTATTAAGTTCCGCACACCCAAGCGGACTAAACTCATGCTTTAGCTCGCTTGGGTCTAAGAAATTCAACGCTGTATCGTTAGTCATTTTTACACACCACAGGAGGGAAAGTGTGGTTGACCCATAAAGCCAACCACAATTCACTTAACCACCCGATTGAGGGATTTTTGCAACTAAGCGTAATGAAGTCGTAAGCTCTTCCATCTGTAACCAAGGCTTCAACCATGCTACTGCATTGTAAGAGCCTGGCGCGCCTGGAATCTCCTTAACCTGCACGCGAGCATCAGCTAATGGGTATTTCGCGCGGATTTCCTGACCGCCTCCTTCAGATGCGTTCACATAACTTAAGATCCAACGGTTCAACCATGATTCAACATCTTCTGCCTCCATGAAGCTACCGATCTTATCGCGAGCCATCACTTTCAAATAATGGGCAAAACGCGATGTCGCCATCATGTAAGGTAAGCGTGCGGAAATTGCAGCATTCGCTGTCGCATCCGGAGAGTCATGATTTGCTGGTTTCTGACAGGTTTGCGCACCAAAAAACACGGCATAGTTTGTGTTTTTGTAATGACATAATGGTAAGAAACCAAGTTTACCTAACTCCGCTTCTCTGCGGTCAGTAATACCGATTTCTGTTGGGCATTTCATATCAGGATCGCCATCATCACTCATGAAGAAGTGCGTTGGTAGATTGTCTACACGACCACCACCTTCTGCACCTCGAATCGCTGTACAGAAGCCATACTTTGAAAAAGCATCTGTGAGCTTCGCACCTAGTACATACGAAGAGTTCATCCAACAGTAGTCGTTGTGTTCTGCATTAGTCGCAATGCCGGAAACAGCGTCAACATCAAACTCCTCAAACCCAAACTCTTCAACTGGAGAAGTCGCTTGACCATAAGGCAAACGTGCTAGCACTTTCGGCATGGTTAGGCTTACAAAACGCGAGTCAGCACTTTCGCGGAAGGAACGCCATTGTGCGTATTCCAATGACTCGAATACCTTATCCAAATCGCGAGGTTTAGATAATTCCGTCCATTCATCAAAGCCAAACAAAGCCGGTGAAGCCGCCGAAAGAAACGGCGAGAAACCAGAAGCAGCAACGTTAGACATCAGGCGCAATGATTCGATATCTTCCGGATGGTTTGTAAACTCATAGTCACCGATAAGCGCACCATAAGGCTCACCACCAGCACTACCGAATTCAGACTCATACACCTTCTTAAAGATTTGGCTCTGATCAAACTCAACCGCTTTGCTTAAATCCTTATGAAGCTCTTTTTTCGTCATGCTGATCATGCGAATTTTCAATGCTGAACTTGTTTCCGAGTTCATCACTAAGTAATTTAAGCCTCTCCAAGAGCCCTCAAGCTTTTGTAGTTCTGGGTGATGCATGACTTCAGACAATTGTTCCGAAATCTGTTGGTCAAGAAGCGTGATTGCTTCACGGAACGTCACCGTTAGGTTCTTATTCCAGGAAACGGTACCTTTCATTGCTTCTTCTGTTAATGTCTTGATCAACTCTTCGGCACGAGAAGCTTCTGTTTGCTTTGTTGCACCAATCGCCTGCTCTAGGAATGATGACGTTTGTTGCTCTACCGTTGGATCAAGTTGTTTGTCAATTTGAGTCGTCATTACTATGCTCCCTCTGGATTATCTACAGAGCTTGACTCGCCCAGCTTTAACTCTCCAGCCAACTTTGTCAGGTTTTCCGTGTTGTTTAATACATCCTCTAGAATGTTTTCTAACTCTTCTGAGCGGTCGACCTTCGTCATCAAGTCACGAAGTTTATTTCGGGTTTCCATCAGTTGGCGTAAAGGATCAACTTGATTAACAATTGCTGCGGGCTCGAAGTCCTGCATAGATTTAAAGCTTAAATCCACTTCAAATTGCGAGTCATCTTTCGCCAATTTGTTTGCGACTTTAAACTTCACCGATGGACTCATTTTTTTCAAAACATCATCAAAGTTGTCTCGATCAATCTGAATGAAACGTCGGTCTTTCAAAGGCTTCAACGCTTCGGTATTTTGTCCAGCGAAGTCGCCCATTACACCAACCACAAAAGGAAGCTCTTTTTTAAGCGTTGTTCCTTCGGTTTCAACATCATAGGTAATGTGAACACGAGGCTTCCTTACTCGTGACAGTTTCGAGTGAATACTCGTCATACCGTTCTCCCTTCCTTAATTTTCATTTTGTTCTGCTATGCCAACTAAACGGAAATAGCTTCTCTTTGCATCTCCGTCGGAGATCAATTCCGCCAGTAATTCCGGCAGAGGCATTCCACACCAACGAATGATCTGTTCGATGGAGTAAGAAACTGGTGAATGAGGCTCACTTTCTCTAAAGAAGTCTGCCACCTTTTGTAACTGTTCAATCGCTTGCTCGCGTGATTGCATATTTGTTATCAGCAATTCGCCGTTGTTCGCTGACTGGCTTGTGACCGTAGTCGGCTCGTTAGATTCCATATCAGCCTCTTCAATCACCTCTTTCGGTGCCTGAAAGCGGTCACCAAGCAAATGCTTTAATGCCGAGTGTATTGAATCAAGCTTTTTTGAGATGTAAGAACTTGGGGTAACGTCTCCAACAGCATCATCAAGCTTTTGACTAAATTGGTTAAATGCCCTTATGCCGAACTCAAGATCAGTGATCAAAGTCCTGTAAAACTCATCAGAGGTGGATTTAACGGTATCGCTGATTTTCGACAGTTCCACAGCACCCTGCTCGACTTTGTAACGTCGTTTATCTTCATCAAGTCGCTCTAATTCGATGGCTTGTTGGTATTCCCAAAATGCGTAAGCTTGCTCTACCCCCATATCCGTAAGCGGAATCGAAGCCAGTGGAAAAATTAAGGTACCTTCACTTTCGATACCGTTTAATCCAATGATTGCAGAAATACGAGTCTCGATTCCGTCTTCATCAGGCATGGGATGCAGCTGTTCCCAGAAATGATCAATAAAGTGTGATGCTATCTCGTATCCGATCCCCATTCCGCGAAAGCCATAAATACGTGTCAGCGCCTCAATCAGCCAAGCGACAAGCTCCAAATCCTTTGACTGAGAAGTCAGAACTTCTGGAACTTCATTAATGAAAACACGCCAAAGGTTGGTGTGGCTGAGTATGCTTTCTTCTTCAATAATGGCGTTACGCTCTGTATTGCGCGCAGCCATCCTGTGGTCTTTTAATCTGTAATAAGCAGATTGAGGAGATACGTCCTCACGAGGGTCCACGCCCGTTGGTTGATCAGCAGAGACAGGTTGTAGTACTGGTTCTAACCACTCGAACGCTTTGATTAGGTCATCCACGCACTTTACTCCTCAAGAAAACAGGAATGGTCGCGTCATCTTGCTGATTTTCAGCTATTTCATTTTGATCACAGCATACTTTGACCAACGTGCATGTGACGTTGTCACTAGCACCTCGAACTAACGCAGAGTGCATCAAGGCTAACCCTGCTTGATTGACTGAATCAGCATAGAGCGTGTTGTGTATCTCGTCATTGGTCAGTTCTTTAGAGAGCCCGTCGCTACACAACAGAAATTGATCACCGTTCGAGAGCTGACCGGAGATTTGGTCTATCGTTACTATTTCATCGACACCTATCGCACGAGTTATGACGTTAGCTAATGGGTGTGATTCTGCATCCTCAATCGCTAATAACCCTTGTTCGACCAGATCCATAACTTGGCTGTGATCTCTTGTTTTTTGCGTGAAGCTCCCTTCTCTCAGTTGGTATATACGGCTATCCCCAACCCACAAACAATGAAAATACCCGTCCTGCATAAATAACAGTACAAGTGTTGTCCCCATCGTTTTACCTTCTAAATGCTCTTTTGCGTAATCAAAGATCTCTTTGTTTGCTTGCTGAATAACACCTCTCAACTCATCAATGTGGGTTGTCTTATTGTCTTTTGCATAGCGGGCAATCTTATCGACCAACATCTGACTGGCGATGTCTCCTGCACAATGACCACCCATACCATCTGCTACGACCCACAAACCAAGTTCGGACATATCAAGTAATGCATCTTCGTTATATGGACGGACCTTTCCTGGATGAGTCCTCGAAAAAGTAAAGTAATTCCAATTCATTCGCTGATACCTACCAGTTCCACTCTTGCCAGTTTCCATCTAACATTGCCGCATATTGACCTATTGAAGGCAGTCCCGATGTAATCAGCATACAGGGCGATATAGTTGCCGACCCTTCAGTCCACCAAAAACAAGGTTTTTTGTATTCCTTACCTAATATCTGATTTAAAAGACCATTCGCAGATAACTGTGGGGTGTTCTCATAAATGGTTGAAAGTTTGCTTTTGTAATGTACTAACGGTACTTCTGCCGTAGGAACATCATCTAAAACTGTCTTATCCGAGTCAGTGAGTCTTCGAGCCCATGCATCAAATACAAAGTCGTCATTGAGTACAGCGACGGCAAGATCTTGACTATTTTGAGTCCACTGACTCTGTTCCCAATAATCCACAGCATTCCCTTCGACTGGTCTCACAACGGTGAAAAAGAAGTAGCGTCCCGCAGAGTCAACACTCGGTATGACACTCCCAATGTAAGTTGCGTCTTCCATGTAGGAGATATCCAGTGCAAAGTGCCAAATTGGAGCCGTGAGAAAGTATTGATGCCATCCTTCGCCCAATTGTTCTCGACTAACAGCTATTATTGCTTGCTGCCAATCATGCCATCGTTCAGTAAACTCTTGAGAAAGCCCATTTTTAACAAAATCCCCTTTCGCAGGCATTTTTCCAATGTAGCCCCAACAGGGTGTTATAGAGTTTGAGGACATCGAAAACTCTCCATCTCGTTAGACCAAAACGGGTTGATCGCACTTGAAGGGATGAGTTCCAGTTGAACTTTGTTTCCTTTCAAATCGATCATAACGATGTTGTCATTTCGCGACTCCGGACGCGCTTTTAGCGATTGATCAAGTAATTTGAAAATACCCCACTCACCTTCGTAGGTATGTGCAATCTCGCGTTTTGATTCTGGTGGAGTAAAGACGATTCGAGTTTGGTCTTGCCCTGCGGGCCAGCTTAATGACTTCGCGCGAGCAGGACCGTGCTTATAGACTAAATCTTGCCCACCCAGCTCCAGTACAAAACGAGTAATATGCTGATCTAAATAAACAGGTTTCATTCCAAATTCGACGCGCAAAGAATTGTCCGGCTCAAAGAAAGTTTGTCTTATCCGTTTGGCTTTCTGGAATACTGCGAGTGTTTCTGGACGAACACCAATTTCTTTTTCAAGCTTCCAACGTCGAGTTGAAGTGTCTACAAATGGTTCTAAATACTCCTTAAAGAAGGCATCCATGGTTCCGCCGTAACCGAAAAACCGCTTAAAATCTTTGAGGCGAACTTCCTTCGAGGCATTAGGAACAAATGGATAGCGACCAGCAATTGAGCTTCGATATGGTTTAACCACCTTTGTTAACCATAATTGATTCAAGTGATCTTTAGACCCATTCTCTGCAAACTTAACTGACTCTTGAGACAGTTCTCCTAACCATTGATTAAATGGCTTTGGTAACAACTCCCTTGCACGTTCAAACGACGCAGCAACATCTTGGGTAACTGTTCCATCGAGAATGCTCTTGTATGCAATTTTTTGATTGTTACCCGAACTTGATAAATCAGACAGGTAAGAGCGCAAATTGACCATTGCTGTCTGAATATCTTCAAAATCTTGTTCATCCAAACGTAAGATTTCAGTAAAGTGGGATTCGACTTCTTTACCTGGCAAGGAAACATTAAAGCTATTCTCTTCAGGTAAATACATATCTAACTTGTCAGCGGTATTGGAAAACTTCACTTTAGCAACCTTCCCTGCCACCTCTGACGCCGCTTTTTGGTTCTCTGACAAGACAACTTTGGTCAAACCAACCTCTTTTTGAATCGCACGCAATAATGATTCAATTGGTCTCTCAACCCCCGACAACACTCTTGCTTGAGTAGAGGCTAGATCAAGGGTTGGCGCTTGCTTAAGCTGAATGTCTTCAATTAAGTTTTTCCACTCATTCACATAATCTTGGTAGTAACGTGCTTGTACACCCTGGATTGCACTTGCTTGGTCAATTTCATGCGCTTTTAAATCGTCTCCATATACCCAGTTCTCTTCCATTAACCCTTTCACAGTGCGGTTAATTTGAATTTGGAAAATGCTGTGAAACCCGTTATACGTGTAAAAACCGGAGATCCCTTGAGACAGTGGTTTACCGCTCATTCGCTCAAATTGTTCTAACCCTTTTGGTCCCAGAACGTCTGTTAATCTGAATGACGGCACATGACTTTTTGAAAATTGTAACTTCATGCGTTGGTAAGCACGCTCAGGCAAAGACATTTGAGTTAACACTTCTCGAGCACTCTCTACAGCTGAGTCATTAAATGAGAAGCCTCTTTCGTTGCTTTCCAGAAGGTTATTAGTGTGCGTCATTAGACGGTCTCTTAGTGATTCATTAAGAGCGCCTGGATAATGTCTTTCAAAATAAAAGCCAAACCACGCTAATACTTCTTCTTGTTGATACTTTTCTGGGTTAAACAACATTAGGTAAGTTTTAAGCGTTTCGTATAGATACTGACGATGCTCTTGGTTTCCTTCCATCTCTGAAATCAGGCTATCAAGCACCAGAGGAGCGAAGTGTTTGGTTAGAGCAGACGTGTAGGCGTTATTTGCCGCTTGAGAGACTTTGTCGCCCTGATACAAACCAAACTTCTTTATTGCATCCGAATTTCCGTAGTCGCTTTGCTTTCCCAAAGGTAAAGTCATGATTCGGTCGAGTGTTTCTATCGCGCTGATAATGTCTGATTCAAAATCTAAACTATCTGCACCGATCATTGCTTTTATATGACCCGTCTCTTTGTTGGTTTGGGTGATAAGTGTCGAGTTCCATTGATAACTCATAAACCACGTTCCAATCGCTCCGCATAACGCGACCGCACAGCCGATGTAAACGCCTCGATGGAGCCAACTGGATTGCTTTTGATAATGACGATTGACTGTCCCAAGCAGTTGCTCTTTGAAGATGACTTGATCAAACAAGCTTCTAACGAAATAGCTGTGAGATCCGTGGTGCTGAGCAGATAAACCTAACTTCCCTAGCCCTAGCCCGCTGCTCGATTCGTTCATTAGCCGGCTAACAGGGATACCGTCTTGAACCGAGCTAACCATAAACACGCCTCGAATAAGGGTGGGCTCTTCAAAGCTGTTCTGAGCAAATATTTCTGTAAGGAATTCATCTAGGTTTGCTTGAAGCACTCGAAGTTGCTTTGGAAATTCAAAGATCATCGCGCGCTTATCAAGATCGTCCTCTGTTTCCAGAATGCGCAGCATTCGGGCGTCCAATCGCTCAAGTAGATGATGAAACTCTTTATTGAAAAGAGAAACGACACCGCGCTCATCTTCGCAATCTTTTGGGAACATAAAACCGAATAGCTCTTCACGCTCTTCTTTGCTCAGATCCGCGAAAAACTCATTAAACCCCGCCACCAGATCCATTTTTGTAAGAAGAACGTAAATTGGAAACTGCATACCCAGTTGGTTTTTTAGTTCCTGTAAACGAGACTTTATCGCCCTTGCATGCAGGCTCCTTTCCGTGCGTGTTTGCGACATAATGCTAGCTAAGCTGATTGTCACAATTGCGCCGTTAATTGGTCTCTGTGTTCGATATTTTTTTAACAGCCCAAGAAATCCATGCCATGCCTTAGCATCAACTTTTTCTTGGCTATCTTGTGTCGTATAACGACCAGCGGTATCAACAAGAACCGCTTTGTTTGCAAACCACCAATCACAATGGCGTGTTCCCCCAACACCTGCAACAGAGTCCGAACCTAATGAATCCGCTAACGGAAACTCCAACCCAGATTGCTTAAGAACTGTCGTTTTACCTGTACCAGGAGGACCAATCAGTACATACCAAGGTAATTCGTATAAGCTACGTTTACCTTTATGTGTTTTGGTAACCACTTTGATTGCCTGCTCTATTCTGTCTTGCAGCACATTAATTTCTGAGGCAGCTTCTTTATCAGATTGCGAATCCACCTCTAACAGGCTTTGAATTGTTTCGTCTTCTTTTACTTTTTGCTTATGTTGCTTTGTAAGATTGAACACACCCCAAACGAAAACTAATACCAGGATGCTAACCAAACGCTGAAAGTCAGTTTTTAAGGGCTCATATCCCGCAACAGTGATGAGGGGACCTACGACCCAAATAAAAATTGAGCACGCAGCAACACCGACTAAACCGATAAACCAACGTTGAGTAAATATTCTGCCTACTTCTCGGATACTCATTTATCTCACTTTCCTTAGTTTGCAACCATAAGGTCAATTTCGATTCGGCGGTTAAGCGCACGATTTTCATCAGTAGAGTTTTCAGCAAGGGGTCTTGCATCACCAAGCCCTTCAGGAAGGACTCTTCCTTCCAGTGCACTGTTCGCAATCAACTGTTCAGACATCGCCGTTGCACGAGCAAGGGAAAGATGCCAATTGGACGGATATTTACTGGTAAAAATAGGGTTATCGTCAGTATGTCCAGTGACCAAAATCTTCCCTTCGGTTGTTTCTAAAGTGCGAGACAACTTAGATATAACAGGTTGGATATATTCAACGACTTCCGCACTACCTGACTCAAACAAGTCTTGAGCTTTGAGAGAAATCCGAACTCTGTCGGATAGAGCCTCAACAGTCACCAGTTCTTTATTTATCTCGGTTGCTAGATACATAGAAACGCGTTCAGCAACTTTTATTACTTGAGAATCGGACGTAGGAGCCATCTCTGTTTGATTAGGTGAGATGAGATTAATTAAACTGGCAAAGGTTTGATTTGAAGCCTTGTTAAGGTCATAGCTGAAGAACATAAAGATACAGACCAATATTGCCAATGTGACAGAGCAAACCACCCATAAAGGCGCACGTTCCGCCACTTGCGAACCATTTAACAAACGGCTTTCAATATTGTCGCTTAAGCGTTGCTGTAACCCTCGACCGTTTGACTTTAAAACGCTAACAACTTGCTTTCTCAAACGACGGTGTGTTTCCAGACCATTTTTTTCTAATCGATATTGCCCTACGAAACCTAAAGACATACACACATACATGAGTTCCAAGAGATCAAGCTGAGTCTCAGGGAATGACATGCATGTTTCTAAATGCTGAAAAAACGCCTCCCCACCTTGACTGCTAGAATAGAAAGAGGTCAGCAACGAGTCGTGACTCCATGTCGATTGGCTACCCCAATTTGTATTCAAAACTGCTTCATCGATTGCGCAGCATAAGCAGTAACGAGCGGTATCTATTGTTTCCAGATTTATGTTTTGTTGACGTAGTCGGTTTTCGTAGTCTCTTAACTTTTGTGCCAACGTTTCTTTTAAAAACAAGACGTCAGAGTGACTCGCTGTTGCTCGAATCTGTCCAATAATAGAAAGTATGCCATTAGCTTCAGCTAAAATCGGGTTGCTGCCAAATGCGACCACTGAGTCATTGTTGACCACTTCAGGATTCTTTGAGATCACAACTGTACTATCGGCAGATTTTGGTACTGAGATATTAGCGTTTGTTGGTCTTCCACCTGGTGTTGGCTTTATTATTGTCTGTTCCATAATGACGTAACCTGTTATTGGTTAATGCTCCATAGCTCTATGTCTGAATTCGGGAATTGACCAGATAGCTGAAGAGCAATACCGCCACTCTCTTGGAGACGAACCCAGAATGGTCCTTTCTTAATCACTTCAAAATACACATACCCCGTTTGATAAGGGATCTGTCGAGGAACAACATTGAGTGGTGCAACGTTAATACCGTTGATTTGATTATTTATAAGATCTCTAATTTGTTCTGCTGGTCCCAACTTGAGTTGAGCTGGTACCAAACGTCTAATCTCATCAGTACTTGTATCTGCTTTTACTGCCAAAACAAACTGGCTTAATTCAAGAAGTCGCTTATCAGGTAACGGTGTCACTCGAATACCAAGTTGTCGAACCTCCAAAGGAAGTTTATTAGCCGTCTGATCTAGAACAACACTCAGGTATTGGCTTAACACCTGATTAAGCTCTGAAATCGTAGAGGTCAGATTTGAGTGTTCATAATCAATAAGCAAAGGAGCGCGCTTATTTTTACTCGAAAAAGTCGACAACTCACCAACATATCCTCGTAATAGCGTGACAAACTCTAAAGGGTGAACTTGTTCTAACTGCCCCAGATGTCTAAGAATCGTTTCGTAGCGATTGAGCATTTGAAGCATGATGAAATCGACAGCTGAAGCAGATGCCGCTTTGCCTTGCACTAAACGTTGAGAAACCACATCAGCACGGATTTTTGTCATTCCCGTTACATTTTTTAGGCAAGCCAACATTGCTTGATCTTTAAGCACATTGAGATGTGGCGGCGTATACTCTTCATCAAGAAGAATTGCGCCTTCCGCAGTGACTTCTTTAATTTTAAGAATCGGTAACTCAACAAAACCTGACAAGTTGTCATTGCTTACTTTAAGCGCAACATTCAACGACGCCACTTGAATGCGCTCTTCATCCTGACCAGTTTGCACGTCTATAACGTCTAGATCGTTTAACACATATCTGCTGACAACACCTTCACTAACATCCGCAATCGTTTTTTCTTTAAGGCTCGATGAAGCAACGACCACTTTAACTAATGTGTTTTGAGTTCCCTTTTCAACCAGTAATGGCGGAAGAACTTCATTAACGTTCTGCAATTCAATAAGAGTCATATCAGGAAGAATCGCTTCGAGTTTCTCGATTTCTACCACGCCTTCTTTCAGACTGTTCGGGTTTATACGAACTTGATACACGCCCCAATTATAAGGCTGTTGAAAACGGTTCAATCCCTTAAACTCATGCTCAAATGCACGCTCGCTTTGCTGGAAATGTTGAGGACGTAAAAACATCCCCTCACACCATGCTGTGTGGGAGTAATCTGCCATTGTTTAGTCGCCAAGTGAGGTTATTTAACGAATATAGAAAGGTCGTCTAGGTGAATTTGGTAAGTGTTGTAACCTGTCTGGTCTACCTTAATCACCTGCCTCCAATTGGAGTTTTCGATGTCACGGAATGCCGCGACTAAACCTAAATACTGAGTTTTTGGTGACATGCTTGCGTGATAAATATCTTCCTGACCAGGCGTTAAAGAAATTTCATATTTGTTCACTAAATCAGGACCTAAAACCGTGTCATAGCTTTCGTACAGCGAAAAGAAATCCTGACTTTCAAAGACGGTTGAAGATGTCAATTCAAACACATAAATCACAACAGGCGACGGTCTGCCATTTGAATCTGGGTTGATATTATGTTTGGCGGTGAGCGCTAAATCAGCATAGGGATCAACTACTAGGTTTGCCGCTGAACAACCAACTAAAACTGCCGTAATAAATAGAAGTAAGGTCTTCATTATTGTTTTCATCATCATTCCTTAATTTTTACTTCTCAGTGCATTTTCATAATGCTTTGCAAAATCTTCCAAATAAAAAGGTGATTCCTTATTTATAATTTCATCCGTTAATTGATAATGAATACCTTCAAATTTCTTCCAGCTTTGAGCATATTTTCTTGCTGGAATTATTTTATTGAAGAAACTATCACTTGACATTGCATCGGAGTAAATACTTGATGGCTCAACTAACGACATAACACTTGAAACGGTACCTTCGACACCTTTCATCAACGCTTTTTCATGGTTTTCTATATCAACAAATGCTTCTTTAATTGCTATGTCTGCTCGCATAAAACTAGCAGTGTTTCGGTTGTATAAATTATGAATAGCATCTTCTAAATTAGCGGAAAACTTTAATGGATTATTTTCTGACTTTCGAAAAGCGGTATGGTTTAAACGATTATTTTGTTTAAACTCAGCTCGATTATGTAATGTTTCCATTAAGCCCAGTAGCATCAAAGAAAACGACTGGCCTAGTTGCTCGAACCACTGTTCGCTATTTTCGTCTGGAACCATATTTGGGTTGATACCCAGACCTCTGACGAAGGCTTGTTGGTTTTTGCTTTCATTTTTTACCAAAGGCTTCGGAGCGCTAATCGGGGTAGACGCATGAGGGGATACTTCTTCAACACTCGGCTCTTGTGCTTCTAAAAAGTCATCCATCAGACCAATATCAAGCTGAAACTCAGAAGGCGCACTGTCTCTTAACAGATCCGCTGCGTTCAAGCCAAACTCATCATGAGTTAAATTTCGGTCTACATCACCAACAGCTAACTCATTGATAGTATTGTGCACTATATTGCTATCATCGATAATTCTTTCTTCTAAACTTACTTGAATTTGATAATCGCCGAGGGCCACGACATCGCCATGGTTGAGTGCCAATTCATTTCCTTGACCAACCGGCGTCACGGCATTATTTACAAAGGTACCATTCGTCGATAAGTCTTTAATCAAGTACTTTTCACCAAATTTGATCAGTTCACCATGCTTACTTGATATGACTCTTTCAGGGTCAGGCAATGTCCAATCACACTGTTCAGAGCGCCCAAAACTGGCCTTGTCATGTTCACCTGTCGCATCAAAAACGAACTCAGTGTCAATCTCTGGAGTGAACTTATGAAAACTTGTAATGGTTAAAACCAACGTCATGTAAACCTCGCCAAAGGAACTGCTTAATATATAAATTTAGTTCTTAATAGTTAGGCAACCACTTATTAACACTAAGATTAATAATGCCTAATCAAATAATAATTGTATTTCACGAACGGAATAATGAATTAATTTCTCAGCAAAGCAATCTAGGATTATTACGCAAAACAAAATATACAACGAGGTTCAAATTTTTGACGCTTAACTTTTCATTCGTCAAAAAACCGATGTTAGCTTAACCGAGAAATCTTCATTTAATCATTTTTCATTAGCAGATGAGTTATATATTCACACCATCATTTTCTATGGAGCCTCGTGATGGACGACAAAAATAAAGACAGTTCTATAAATAAAGAATGCAGTGGCGATAAAACAAAAATTGTAAAGACTCAAAAAAGAGAAAATACAAATGACAATAAGGGCAATATAAACAATGAAGGCTCTGCCCTAAATAATAATGAAACAAATACAAAAGTGTCTCAGAACCTAAACACAATTCCACCAGCAAATAAATTAGTGCGTAATATTGATAATGATGATAAGCAAACTCGATCTGATTCATTGCTCGGGGAGACGGTAAAAAACCGTTATGAAATTGAATCTTTGATCGGCCATGGTGGTTTATGTGACGTCTTTTTGGCGAAAGACAAAATTCTTGAATCTTCTGGAGCAGATGTCCCCTATGTCGCATTAAAGGTACTACAAAAAGAGTATGCGTCTCAGCCAGAAACCGCCCGCATGCTGATTCGTGAAGCACAACAAACTCAGAAGCTTAGTCACCCCAACATCATCCGAGTCTACGATTTTGGAGTAGACGGAGAAATCTATTTCCTCGTGATGGAATATGTTGATGGGGAGACATTAGAAGGACTTATTCAACGCTCTAGACCGGACGGGTTAAAGTACAACGCCACCCTTTCAATTCTGAACCAAACGTTAGATGCATTATCGTATGCACATTCACTTGGTGTGGTCCATGCAGACTTAAAGCCCGCAAACATCATTCTCACTTCGGAAGGTAAAGTGAAGTTGCTGGACTTTGGCGTCTCTAAAACGCACCAACTGAAACATGACCAATATGCAGCAAAACGAAAATCACAAGACACTGACACGCTGGGTTATACACCGAATTATGCCTCACTTGATATCTTATCGGGCAAAGAACCGAAACAAAGTGACGATCTGTTTGCGTTTTTCTGCATTACTTTCGAGTTGCTGAGCTGCAAACACCCATATGGACGAACCCCAGTCAACGAAGCGCTTAAAAAAAGCGTTAAAGTAAGCAAGCCATCTCACTTTCCATTTTCAAAGTGGCGCATCTTCTCTAAAGCTTTTGCTACTGGTGTCGTCCCTTCTCAGCTCAGCGCTACTGATATCAAGCACCTGTTAAATAAGAACCGTTGGTCACTTTATTCAGGTATAGCCGCCAGTCTTGCCTTAATGGGTTTGTTAGGTACGTTCTATCAACAACAGCAAAATACCATTAACCAACTCAACCTTACTCTCATAGAAAAAGATCAAGCCATCGAATCTGCAGAGCAACTGTTAAATACGCTTCCGGAGCAAACCAAAGCGTTAATTGACAACAAACAAGGGATACACCCAGTGATTGCTGCTGGTTTCCTACGTTTGTATAAACCGCATATCCTTGGAGAATTTGAAGCAAAGATCGATGACGTACTTAACTCTGATGTAACGACTTATCCAAACTACAAACAGATTGAATCCATCTTACAGCAAGCAAAAATCTATTACCCAGACTCCCATAAAATCGAAGTTTTGGCATTGGATATTCAATCAAGCAAACACTCTACTCTGCTTTCTATTGCGAGACAGATAAACAGCCACTTAGAAAAATCCTTGTACACCCAGCAAGACGAGGCTAAATCTATTTACGATCTCAAAAAGGAACTCCATGAAATACATAAAGAGTACCCTTTCACTCCTAGCTCGTTGGCAAGCGAAGTCTTTGGTCAACACCTCAATGAAGCGCTAAAAATGCGCGATGCAGCAGCTTTAGTCACACTCATCAAAGTTGGAAACTCCTTTTTTGCTGAGTCTGAAGAACATCAGCAAAATTTGGCGATCAGCAATACAATGAAAGATGCGGTATTGGAAATGAAACTTTACGAGGCCGCAAAAGAGAGCTCAACGCCGTTGCCTTTCCCTGCTGATGCTGCACGATTGTTGTATCAGGAAGAGTTTGAAGGACTGCACTACCGACTCAACCAAGCTCGCACAACGGTTAACCTAGATAAGCTCGTCAAAGATATTGATGTATTTTCTGAAAATTTCCCACCGGGTTTCCAAGATATTAATGATCTGCGATTCCAAACCGCCGATAAGTACCTACAGTTTTCTGACATTCTTTTAAACAAGCGGAAGTCTAAAAGTGCGAGGCGAGCGATGAAGAAGGCAAACGAGCTGTTAAAACGCGTCGAAACGGAAGCTGAACAGAGTTAATGACTACAAAAGTTGATGAGGGGCATATCGCCCCTTATTTTAACGTAAAAGCGCTTGCCTTTATGCAAACTGATGACTAATTTTATTTTAGAGTGTGCTAATCCGTATAAATAGGTAGAAGTTTGACCACAGGGAAGATCGAAGTCGATAACATCAGCATTTTAGTCATTGATGACTGTTCAACCTCTTCAACGTTGATCAAGCATCAACTCGTCTCGCTGGGAGCCAAAATATCCAACATTACCTGCGTTAACAATGCGCAGCAGGCGTTGAGTGCTACTAAGACTCGCTTTTACTCGTTCATCATTATGGATTATCACCTGTCTTCTAAGTTGACCGGGCTTGATCTAATTAACCTGATGAGTCGAGCGAAATTGATATCAGACACAACAGCCGTGCTTATGATATCTGGTGACGCTACGCAAGAAACCGTGCTCACTGCGCTTTCTGGTCGTGTTAGACATCTACTTACTAAGCCGCTTCAGACAAAAGCACTACAAACTAAAATGCTCACTGCTTTACAAGAGCAGCATCACCTTGCTGAAGTAAAACAATACCTTAGCAAAGTTTCAGTGCTTTCTCTCAATGACGTTGCGCAACTGCATAAGAAATACGCGACCAGTGTTTGTGTTGAATCACTCTTAATTGATACTTTGATTGAAGCGAAACAGTTTGAGGTACTAGAGAACTTCCTTCCTTTTTGCAACGACAAAGAACACGCGAGTCGAATTTGTGCTGAAGCATTCCTACTTCACCAAAAAGGTAAGATCCGTGAAGCTGTTGAAGTCCTTGCAAATTACGTCACACACAATCCGCTTTGCTTAAGGGCTATCGATAATCTTGTCGGGCTTTATGAAACCTTAGGGCAACACAATAACGCCTCTATACTTGCAAACCGAGCCTTTGAACTCACCCCTAGTAGCAGTGCAAGACTGATTACTGTATCTAGGGTTCTGTCAAAACTCGCTCAGTTCGAGCGACTGTACGACGTTGGTTACCTTTACGCATCCAATGTTTCATCCACGGATACTCAGTGGCTCGCTGCGATGAATACTTATGTCGACTTGATTAGTGAATATTTTAAGACGCTCACTAATGCAAATGACAAAAAGAAAGTACTCCTAAAGCTCAATGAATTTTGTTTGCTCGCTGAGAAACAACTCAATCGTAACCAACAAGTCGATTTAGCCGCTTTTAAGCAGATGATGCAATGTAAGCTTCTTTTACTAGAATCACGTCCGGAGTACGCTCATAGAAAGCTAATGCACTCACTTAGCTACTACTACGCAACGCCGAACAAAGCACCTTTACTGCTATTAAAACAAGCTATTCCTTTGATGGACTTTTTCGGCGAGTTTGCTATCAAGCGTTGCTTGTTAACCTTACTTGCAGCGAAGTCAGGAACCGCTTTAAAACTCAGCGAACAAAAGAACTCCGATGAAGAGACGTTAGGCAAAAGATACCCTTTCTCAGTCGAGATGCGCCTCAAGCGGCTATCGGATAACAACATTGAAGCGACAGACATCATTTTGGATGAGAGCATTGAATTCCTTTCTCAGCGTCCACTACCACCAAATTGGTCTAACTGGCTCAAAGATTATCTTTCGGGATCGTATTCGACCCAGTTACCAATACCTTTTAACTTACAAGCCACACAGTGGAGATGAATAATGATCAATTTCGAAGTGTTGAATACCTACATGGACAACGATGTAGACATTATCTTTGCTGTTTTCTCAACTTACATGGAAGACTACGAAGATGGATTAGAAAGAATCAACCAACTCAACGCAGAGCAGAACTGGGGGGACTTATTCTTATTATCACACAGCTTAAAAGGCATCCTTTCTAGCTTTGGAGAAGAGTCAGCTGTAACCGCATTGAGCAACATTGAGGAGCACACAAGAGACAATATCGCACCGGATAGCGGGGATCTAGCTATAGTTAATAAAGAGCTGGTGACGATAAACCAGCAAATAACAGATTACTTATCAAACATGGATCAGTAACAACACTATAAAAAATATACGTTAATTGGAATGCTAGGCTATGAATAACACGAATTTTAAAGAGTTGATAGATTCACTTAAGGATCTGACTCCAACTCAAAAAAAATACTTAATAAGTCAAACTCAACTCTCTTTGGACGAAAGCGAACTTCTTAAAAACAAGGACTTACTTACACCCGAAGAGCTTGAGCTTTTGCTTGCAGTGACAAACGCGAAGTGAAAGCGAGACGTTAGAAACTAACCTACTCATTAGTTTACTTTAATGCTCTAGTTCACTTTGATTTCTAACTAGGGGTAAGCGAGCCTTACCCCTAGTTTTTATCAAATAGACACCCATCTTGAGGTTACTTGGGTATAGGCTTAATTTTCATTCATCTTGCCTTGGTATTCTTGCTGTAGCTTTTCCTTTTGATCTGCTTTTACTTCCGCCCAGCTTCCGTTGTTTTCAATCGCTGTCACCCGAGCTTGGTATTTCTCTACTGCTCGATTTAAAACAGAATAAGGGTCAATGCCCTGCTCTTTTTCTAACGCCATCAGGATATTTAAGTAGTTCCACAACACATCGCCAAGTTCATCTTCTAGATAACACAGACGCTCTTTAGCGATCTCTTCGCTGACTTCTTCAAGCTCTTTGTGTAGCGCATCAAAATACGTTTCTGAGCCTCTATACCAAGTGTTGTTCTTGTCGTATTCAGCTTTGCGCTGAGCAATGTCAAACAAGGCTTTAAAGCTCTGCTCTCCATTGCTTTCTCCTCTTTACACCAAGATTTGTGCTTTCAATTAGATAGTCACTCACTCTAAGTAATTTAAATTCAAAAAGAAAGCATCCGTTATTCACCTCATCTTTTTCAGTATCATCACAAACAAAGTGAACTTAAAGCCTCTCATTAATAACAATATGTTATGCAATCAATAACCAATGATAATTTCATGTTTTCAAGGTTAGCCATTATCTTAATCTCAATGACGTTGTTTGTTGGGGCACGGTTGTTGTTCGAACAACACCTAACAAGCCGAGATAAGAAGGTTAAATATGAAATTTCTTCACACTATGATCCGCGTTGCTGATCTAGATAAGTCCATTGAGTTTTACACCAAAGTTCTTGGTATGAGCGAGCTTGATCGCTTCGAGAACACGGAATACCGCTACACGCTCGTATTTGTGGGCAACGCAGACCAACCAGACAGCGCGACGATTGAGCTGACTTACAACTGGGACACAGACAGTTATGACCTAGGTAATGCGTTCGGTCACATGGCATTAGGTTGTGAAGATATTTACGCTGCATGCGACAAAATCAAAGCACTTGGTGGCAATGTCGCTCGTGAACCCGGCCCAATGAAAGGCGGTGAAACTCACATCGCATTCATCAAAGACCCTGACGGTTACCAAATCGAATTGATTCAAACAAGCAAATAACGAGGTTAGTCATGAAAGATACATTGTTTCAACCTGTACAACTTGGTTCTCTAACGCTTCAGAACCGTATCGTTATGCCGCCAATGACTCGCTCTCGTGCAAGCCAACCTGGTAACGTCGCAAACGACATGATGGCTGAGTACTATGCACAGCGCGCATCTGCGGGCTTGATTGTTGCAGAAGGCACACAGATTTCACCGATGGGTCAAGGTTACGCTTGGACTCCGGGTATTTACAGCCAAGAACAAATCGCAGGTTGGAAAAAAGTCACTGACGCTGTACACGCAAAAGGCGGTGCGATCTTCGCTCAGCTTTGGCACGTAGGCCGTGTAACTCACCCTGACAATATCGGTGGCGAACAACCAATTTCTTCTTCTGCACTAAAAGCAGAAAACGTGAAAGTGTTTATCGATAACGGCACGGATGAACCTGGTTTCGTTGACGTGGTAGAACCGCGTGAGATGACGAAAGAAGACATCAAAGTGGTTATCGAAGAGTACCGTCAAGCGGCATTGAATGCGATTGAAGCGGGCTTTGATGGCATCGAGCTGCACGCAGCAAACGGTTACCTTGTAAACCAGTTCATCGATTCTGAAGCAAACAACCGTACAGATGAATACGGTGGTTCAGTTGAAAACCGTCTACGTTTTTTGGGGGAAGTGGTTGAAGCGATGACTCAAGCGATTGGTGCTGATCGCGTTGGTGTTCGTCTTGCTCCGTTTACGTCACTAAACGGTACTGTAGATAAAACACCAGTAGAAACTTACACAGCTGCTGCGACACTGCTTGATAAGCTAAACGTTGTTTACATGCACATTGCAGAAGTAGACTGGGATGACGCACCAGATACGCCTGCTGAGTTCAAAACAGCCGTTCGTGAAGCTTACAAAGGCACTATCATTTATGCTGGTCGCTACAACACAGAGAAAGCGGCTGAAGCTCTAGAAAGTGGCTTGGCAGATATGGTTGGCTTTGGTCGTCCGTTCATCGCGAACCCTGACCTACCGAACCGTATCAAGAACGATTACCCGCTAGCGGCTCACGATCCTGCGACGCTGTTTGGTGGTAACGAAAAAGGTCTGTTGGATTACCCAACTTACCAAGCAAACTAAATTGTTTCGCTTGCCTAGTTCAGCCGACTTATTTGAATAGGCAAGTTGAATAGACAAAAACCCCGCAGATACGTTGGAGTGCATCTGCGGGGTTTCTTTTTGGCGTCCGGTGTTGTCTGACATTATGGCTTGGGTATTGAAATGGGTTCTAACGACGCTGACAAGAAGTGCAACCACGACAAGCCGAGCGTGTGGTTTTATCCAACAAACTTCGCTGCACTTTGCAGTATGCGTTCTTTAATGCACGGCGAGCCGCAAACCAATCTTCAGGCTTAGTCAGAATCAAATAGCCATTGAAGCGCTTCACTAACTCCACTCTGTGTTTATCAATAAAGCGGCTGTCAAAACCAATATCGAAGTAATCCAAAGCTTCTTCGATACAAGTAAAGCTAGCAATCTTGGCTTGAATATCGTTTTGGCTCATAGCCTCGTTTCTGAGTTTGTTCACTTAGCTTTCAGTATAAAAACTTCCGTTCAATCGTTCTTTGATTTACATCCGTAGCACGTCATTTTGCTAGAAACCGCCGAGTTTTAAATTTTCAAAATGAAAATCAATATAAGAAGTCACCCAGTAAAACTCTTCTCATCTTCAGAATGCTATTTAACCCACTGATTTTATGAGCCTAATTTTTGGTGCGCATTTTGCGTTAGTGAGTTTGTTGACTAGGGAGAGATGATGATGACTTACCGAGCAGAAATAGATGGATTAAGAGCGATTGCCGTCATATTGGTGATCTTCTTCCACGCAGACATCGAAGCGTTTGCTGGTGGCTTTATCGGCGTAGACGTGTTCTTCGTGATCAGTGGATATTTAATTACCACAATTGTGATAAACGACTTAGATAAGAACCAATTCAGCCTTGCTGATTTCTATGAGCGCCGTATTCGTCGGATTCTCCCCTTACTGCTGTTGGTTATTGCAGTTTGTTACCTACTCTCTTGGTGGCTGTTCCTTCCACATGCACACAAAGAGGTGGGCGAGTTTTCTGTGTCTTCCATTCTGTCCGCTTCTAATGTTTTGCTTTACCTCAAAGGGCACAATTATTTTGGGCTGGAAGAACAAGCCAATCCGCTCTTTCATACTTGGAGCTTAGGTGTAGAAGAACAATACTACATTGTAATTCCACTTCTGCTTATGCTTCTGGCACGTGGCAAGCTCATATCTTACCTCACCTTCTTCATTGCGGTGTTTGCACTAAGCCTGATGACTATTTGGTACGCCAGTGGTGACCCTGATTTCGCCTTTTACATGATTTTCTCTCGTGCGTGGGAACTGGCGGCGGGCTCTCTGATTGCCCTAGTGATGCGCAAAACCGTCATCAAACCCAACAACACCATAGCTATGATTGGTTTAACCCTAGTTCTCGCCTCTGCTTTGTTATTTGACAAATCAAAAGACGGCGCCGGGCTCATGCTGTTAATCCCAGTGATTGGCACCGCACTTATCATCTTGTTCTCATCCAAAGACAACACGCTGGGTAAAGCTCTAAGCCTCAAATCAGTGGTTTTTGTTGGGTTGATCAGCTACAGCCTTTATTTGTGGCACATTCCTTTGTTGGTTTTTTATCGCTACGCACTTACTGCCGGACAAGAGTTCAGCCTCGCGTTTTATCTAGTGGCTCTATTTGCCTTTTCTTACCTTACTTGGCGCTTTGTTGAAAAGCCTTTCCGTAGCCGCAAGAAAATCGGCATGAGCACACTTGCTACTTCACTTGTGTTAGTCACCCTGCCGCTGCTTGCTTTTGGTGTCGTCGGTCATAAAAATGGAGGCTTTCCAGACCGTAGTGCGTTTTTCGAAGCCATGCGCGTAAACAATGGCTACGGCATTGCATGTAATGGTAATACAACCATCAACGAAACTTGTTCATCATCTTCAGAACCTACTGTCGCAGTGTTGGGTAACAGTCACAGCATGGTCTTTGTTCAGCAGCTCTCAAATGACACACCTACGGGAGTTGTCCAGCTTACGCAAGATTCTTGTGCGATCGGTTATGTCGACATGATTGCAGGAGTCACTAATCTATCTTGTCGAAGCTTCTTCACCGATGCAGTAGAAACCATTCAGAATACGCCTTCAATTCGACGCGTAGTGATTTCTTCTAACTTCAATAAAGAGCTCTCTAAGCAAGATTACCAAGCGTCGCTCACCCATCTTTTGAACGAGTTAGAAGACCGAGAGATTGTTGTTTTTGGTCCGACACCTTCTGCACCGCATGCTATTGGCGAATGCTTATGGAAAGCACAATTATTTGGTGACAACAAAGGCAATGAATGTGACTTTTCGCCAAAGCAGTCACACCCGCATCATGTAGCGACGCTGGCAACGTACTTTGACCAATTTGAACATGTCGAGTTTGTCGATCTTACTAACTACATCTGCCAACAGGACAAATGCGCAATGAAAGTGGGCAGCAACAATGCCATGTACACCGATGCAAGCCACCTCTCTTACAAAGGCGCAGAAATTGTATTGAGTAGCTATCAGAAGGAGTTGAATGACAATCAACAGCTGACTGCTCAGCATTAACCCAATGGAAAAGAGAGAAAGAAAAGCTCAGCGTTAATCTAGGGTCTGTTGATCTTTTGAGCTGATTTTTGCAGCACTTTGTGGGAAATTTCTACAAGACAGAGGCTTTGAAGTGTAGCTAGCCTACATGAAAAGCCGATAACGCAGTAGAAATGAAGCACAAAGGCTGCCCGAAGGGTTCGGCTAGAATCGTTTTATGCTTTGTTAAGAAGCATTTACTTAGAATGACTAAGCTACATACTTCTTGCCGCGCCTAAAACGATTCTATCTCGAACAAAATTTAACCGCAAAAAATCAACAGACCCTAGTCTCTGAGCTTTTTTATTTGAAGATTCGTGGGTCGAAAGCAAAATCAAGCTTCTCTGCTTTCTTCAGGATGTCTTTCATCTTGGGATGGTTTGGATTGACAACGTAGTTGTTGTCACGAGGAGAAATTGTCGAAGGCACTTGCAGTGCAGCGAACTCAGGATGCGGATCGTTGAGAAACTGGTCGCCAATGTATTGTGTGGATTCACTAGCAGGAATGGAGCGCCAAGTGACCGGTAAGTCTTCTTCATCCAGTGCTGCAATTAAGTATTCCGGCATCTCGATACGATACAAATCGTAGAGCTTGGTTATCGCCGGATCGTTGTTTACATGAACGAAAACTTCTAGCGAGCAGAGAGATTCGGATTGAGAAAAGTACAGTGCTTCGGTTCCTTTGGAGTTCCATCGCCCACCGTATAACTTGGCACCGATTGGGCTAAATGGAGACTCAGAGAACTTCTTTTGAGTCAGTCGATAGAGCTTCATATTACGAGAATACCCCGTGCTCTAGTCGTCCAATCAAATCTTTGACGATTTCAAAATCAACCGTGGTTGAAACCATGTCTAATGGGCGCTTGCCACCCAAACCGTAAACATTTTCCCGCATCCAACCTAGTGCGCGTTCTTCATCATCAAACAGTTCTGTTGCTAGCTTAAGTAGCATCGCTAAACGATAGATGGCATCACTCTCTTGCGTGTTGAAGCGCTCTTCGTTTTTGAGTCGACGTTTGATGGTACTCACCGGGATCAATGTAACGTGTTGGAATTCGCTTTGAGAGAGCTTCACACGCTCGACGATATTACGGTATACCTTTGGCTCAAAGCCTTTATGAACCGCATCGGTACGACCGGTTTCGGCATCTTCAATGCCCAGCATAAACCAAAAGTTTGCCTTATGAGGCAGCTTCGGTTTAAAGCTTTTTAATGTTGCCGTTGCCATACTGAGCTCCTATAGACCAAATGGTCTTAATATTATGGTCCATATGAGCTCAATTATCAATCGCACAAATTGCAGCTACAGTAAAACAAGCTCTAATCAGAGCAAGAGAAACGTTAAGGCTTGTCTACGCCTGCGTATTTCACCCCAGAAAGCAACGCCATGTCGCGATTCCAAGTGGCGAGGTCGTGTTGATTAAACTTGCTGAGATCATCGTGCCCACACGCCCTTGCCATCACTTGCATCAACTCAACCGAGGCTTCAAAGAAGTTCTTCAATTGAACCGAGGCTTTATCCACATTCAACCGCTGTCTTAAGTCGGCTTTTTGCGTTGCAATGCCTGCTGGACAATTGTTGGTATTGCACATTCTCGCGGCTACACAACCTATCGACTGCATCGCACTGTTAGAAATCGCAACGCCATCTGCACCGAGCGCCATCGCTTTAACAAAGTCCATTGGAACACGCAGTCCGCCAGTGACAATTAACGTGACACGGTCACTCTTACCTTGTGCATCCAGATAGCGTCTTGCTCTAGCGAGAGCGGGAATGGTTGGCACGCTGATGTGATCACGGAACATAGCAGGCGCTGCGCCCGTACCTCCTCCACGACCATCCAAAATGATGTAGTCCGCACTGGCATCGAGTGCGAACTGAATGTCTTCTTCGATATGATTTGCACTGAGCTTAAAGCCTATCGGGATACCACCCGTCACTTCACGCACCCGATCTGCAAACTTTTTGAAATCTTCTGCGGTATGCAGATCTTTAAACGTCGGTGGTGAAATCGCAGATTGCCCTTCGGGAATGCCACGCACTTGCGATATTTTGCCCACATTTTTATTGGCAGGAAGATGACCACCAGTTCCTGTTTTTGCTCCCTGTCCACCTTTAAAGTGGAAAGCTTGAACATTGGGCAACTTAGATTCGTCGTAACCAAATTGCGCACTCGCCAGTTCATAGAAATAACGGGAGTTCGCCGCTTGTTCTTCTGGCAGCATGCCGCCTTCTCCAGAGCAAATTCCGGTTCCGGCTAACTCCGCACCTTTCGCGAGTGAGATTTTGGCTTCTTCTGATAACGCGCCAAAACTCATGTCAGAGACAAACAACGGAATTTTTAGTACCAGCGGCTTCTTCGCTTTTGGACCAATTACCAATTCGGTTTTGACCGGCACATCCTCCATCAGAGGTTTGGTTGCCATTTGTGCGACCATCATTTGCAGTTCATCCCAATGTGGCAATTGGTCTCTCGGCACCCCCATCGCCGTCATCGGTCCATGATGCCCTAACTTTGATAGCCCTTCTCTTGCCAATTGGTGAATAAACTCAACTGTGGGTTCTTCTTGCGTCGCCACTGCAATTGGGATTTCGTTATGTCCGGCTTGGATACCCGGACCTTCTTGTCCCACTTGCTCAGAGGTAAACTGCTTATGCGTCCCATCGCATAAAGGCGCATTTGCGGTGTGCTTACACTGACACAGATACGCATCTTCATCCTTTTCAGCGACAAAACTCATGGGTTTAAAATCGGTTCCGGCGTGGGAGCCATCACAATAAGGTTGGTTCTTAGATCGCCCGCATCGACAAAAGTAATATTCTTGCCCTTGCACAAGCTCAACTTTGATGGGTTTGTTATCCGCTATTACTGGTTTGCTCATTTTGCTTCCCTTTTTCAATGCCATACTCTGTGGTTGGCTTTCAGTAAGCGTAGAACAGCTCAAGTAAAGCGTCAGGGGAATAGAGATTTACCTATACTTTATGTGGGTCTCAACACTCTGGAGGCTAACATGACCATGTCAACCCGGCTCGACCACTATTTGACTGAACATCATATTCACTTTCAAACCGTGAATCACAGTCATAGTAATAGTTCGCTGCAAAGCGGTGTTGCAGCGGGTATCCCTCTCAATAACTTGGCAAAAGGCGTGATTTTGGAAGATCACCAAGGTCGTCATATGATGGCTGTCTTGCCTGCGAATAATAAAATCAGCTTGTCTCGATTGAATGACGAGCTCAACGCCTCTTTCCATTTAATCAAAGAAAGAGAAGTCTATCATTTGTTTACCGATTGCGATAACGGCGCGATACCTCCAGTGGGTAGCGCTTATCACATGGCAACCATTTGCGATGAAATGCTCGCCAATTTAGAGCATGTGTATTTGGAAGCAGGCGATCACGAAACCTTGATTAAGTTGGATAAAGAAGCGTTCCGTGAACTGATGGGAGAAAGTCGTTTTCTACGTTTTAGTAGTCAGGTATTTCATTAGTCTTAAGCTGCAATGAATGCAGTGCCTAGAACAAGTTGGCTCTTGTTGTGACGATTTCATTTTGAATTGCTTTCGCGACAAGAGCCTTTATTCGTCCTTATCCTTGGTGTCTTTAATCTCCTCAACCAAACCCGCCCTGTCAATTCGATAATGCGCGAGATCGTGAGCAAGAAAGAGATGACCAGAGTAAGCGGTTTGAGCTTCTTGTCGAATCTGCTCGATCGACACTTCCGCTTCAGGGCTGAATTGATAGCGAGGACTAAAATGAGTGAGAATCAAGCTCGGAACTTGTTTTGTCCGCGCATAACTGGCGACTTGTGAAGAATAAGCGTGACCAACTTCTCCCGCTCGCTCTTTCATCGCTTCTGAGTACGTTGATTCGTGTACCAACAGGTGCGCACCTTCAATTAGACTATCGAGCGTTTCTGGTTTGTCGTTATCACCACAAATAATCACCTTTCTCGATGGATGTGCAAGCTTAGTAAACGCCTTACTCATTAAGGTTTGACCTTGGTACTCCACATCATTACCCCGCACAAGTTCTCCCCAGATAGGTCCCCTCGGTATGTTCAATTGCTCAAGCTTATCGATATCTGGATACATACGAATGGTTGACTCTTCAAAACAGTAAGCAAAGCTAGGAACACGATGGGAAAGTGCAGTTGCGGTAATCGTAAACTGACCAATTTCAATCGAATCAAACTGCTCAACTTCGATGAAGTGAAGTTCAAATGGTAGATAGAGTTTGGTGAACGCCTGAGTCGCTTCAAACCACTGTTTAATCCCCTCTGGCGCAATGATCGTCAGAGGATCTTTGCGGTTATTCATGCCTGCACTGGCGAGCAAGCCCGGTAAACCATAGCAATGGTCACCGTGAATGTGAGTAATACAGATAGCTCGCAAGTAATTCAGTGATAACGGAGTGTGTAGCAATTGGTGCTGAGTCGCCTCTCCGCAGTCAATCAGAAACCACCCTTTTCCCTTGCTCTCCAGCAAAGCAATCGCAGAAACATTACGGGATTTAGTTGGAACCCCAGAAGACGTTCCTAAGAAATACAGCTCCATATGACTTCCCATTCCTTAAGTAAAAGCTCTAATTACTCATAAAGTTTAGCATTCGATCCAGTGATAAATTGTATGATTCTCACCGATTAGAGCACTAAGCCTCAAATACCAATTAAACACCTGTTTAAAACATTTGTACCAAAACTCATTTATTACCATTCGCTATTCTATAACACTTAAGCCACATTTTTTGAGTGGACATCAAACACCATAGGGCTGTTTCGTAAAACATCCACGATGTATAAATCGAGCTTAACTATAACATTTACAGATAGTTACACCCAAAACTACAAACCATTAGTTATATGAGATGGTAATAACAAATCCTGAAATTCAATGTTACAACTATGTTAATTGTTTTTATGCTTGAGTTGAGTGTTTAGCAAATAACCTACTCATCCCCTGTATAGCTTATTAGGCACTTTTATTTAAAACGCATCCTAAAAACACATGGAGTTTCAGAGTGATATGAAGACAAGGAATGCAAAACTCGCGCTTGCAATAGGTATAGCGCTCAGCTCCCCTAAGTTATACGCCGCTGGATTTCAATTATCCGAACATTCAGCCGCTGGTCTAGGGCGTGCCAATGCTGGCGAAGCCGCCATAGCAGACGGTGCATCAGTAGTCGCACATAACCCTGCAGCCATTACGATGTTCGATTCTTATCAATTGTCCGTAGGTGCTGCTTACATCATGCCAGAGGTTCGCGTAACCGGTAACGGACCTTCAGAATCCTTCAATAATCAGCTAACCAACAATGACGTCGTCGACAATGTGGTTGTGCCATCTTTTTATATCGCAGCCCCAATCAATGGCTCGTGGTCATGGGGGCTTGGCATCTTCACTGACTTTGGGTTGGCAACCGAATACCCTGATGACTATTTAGCCGGACCGATTGGTGGGGAAACCAGTTTAGAAACGATTAATTTTAACCCTACCATCGCCTACCGAATCAACGACGAGTTCAGTGTTGGTGTTGGCGCTAGCATTGTTTATGGTAAAGCCAAGCTAACACGTACGTTGGGTATTCTTGCCGATGCGATTAATGCTGATACGGGCGCAAATTTTGCTCGCACCGACGTGGCGAAATCACTCGATGGTGATGGCTGGGGTTACGGTTTTAACCTCGGCGCACTTTGGGAGATCAACGGAAAGCATCGTTTTGGATTAAGCTATCGCTCCAAAGTAGATGTGGATTTCGAAGGCGATTATTACTCAGACATCCCAAGTGCGATTTCGATGCCGGGTGAAACCGTGACGGGTGACCTAACCCTAAATCTGCCGAGCATTACTGAGTTCTCTGGTTTCCATCAGATTACCGATCCACTAGCTATTCACTACAGTGTGATGATGACGGGTTGGGATGTGTTTGAAGAAATCCGCGCCACCGTAGATGGGCAAGAAGTTCTGCAAAAGGATGAGAACTTCGAAAATGCCTTCAAATATGCGTTTGGGGCAACTTACCAACTTAACCCATCCTTCACTCTGCGCGCGGGTATTGCTTACGACGAAACGCCTAACGTGAATGACAAGAGCATCAGCTTGCCAGATTCCGACCGAATCAATTACAGCTTTGGTGCCACGTACGCCTTCAATCAAAACAGCCGAATCGACTTTGGATTCACCTTTATTGATGCCGAAGAAGTCACGTTCACTGAGCCGCTTGAGCCGCACGCTCTACCGGGTGTGGATATCGCCTATCGCTCTGAAGGTGATGCCTACATATACGGAATCCAATACAACCACTCTTTCTAATTATTCCTGACTGAGTCAATAACACTAATTACAGGGAAGCAAATCATGCACGGAATAAACAAAACGGTTGTCGCTGCACTCATCAGTTCCAGTCTTTTGATGGGTTGTAACAGTGACGATTATGACGAACCGCAAACCTCTAGCGGTTATGAATTATCTGAATACGGTACACCAGAATTATGTGGCAATGGTCAGGAATGGGCGAGCGCGGAACAAGTCACCGCGATTGAAAACCTGGTCGAACTTGCCGAAGACAACAGCGTGGTAACACTGCCCGCTGGTTGTTTCAAAATGAACAATCAATTGACGGTCGATTCGAAGAATAACCTCGTGTTACGTGGTGCTGGTATCGACCAAACCTACCTCGACTTCAGTGGCGTGGATGGCAAAGATGGTATTGCCATCAGTGGTGGTTCGAACATCACCGTATCCGATCTCCAAATTGCGGAAGCTTCTAAAAACGGTCTTAAAGCAGACGGGGTTGAAGGCATCATTATTCGTGATGTCGCGGCGGTTTGGCTCGAAGTGCCTCGTGCACGTGACGAAGATGGCAACCTACGCGGTACTTACGGCATCTATCCAGTAAAATCTCAAAACGTCTTGATTGAAGATACATGGAGTTACGGCAGTGCCGATGCAGGTATCTATGTGGGTCAAACCATCGGTGCGGTTATCCGTGACAACGTAGCGGAAAAGAACATCGCCGGTATCGAGATAGAAAACAGTTCGAATGTGGATGTTTACAACAACTTAGTGCTAGGAAACACGGGCGGCGTGCTGCTGTTTGACCTACCGGGCGCGACCACTATTGGTCGCTTAATTGATGATGTACGCATCTTTGATAACGTCATTCGTGACAACAACTTAGAGAACTACGTTGATACTACCTGTCAAAATGGGCTTGGCGGCTGTGGCGTGGTAGGCATCGTCCCTCCTGGTACTGGCGTCGTCATTCTGTCCGGACGTAATAGTGAGTTCTTCAACAACACGATTACTAACCACGACTCGATGGCACTTGCGATGACGAGTTACTTGTTGGTGAATGGCGATCCCAACGCTTACAGCCCACTCAATGGGACATCTGAAGGCAATGCCGTTATGCAGGGCTGGAACCCTGTTCCGACCAATATGTATTTCCATGACAACACCATTACCAACACGGGCGCCAATCCAAATGGTTCTCTGATTGAGGATATGATTTTAGCGTACACATTGAATCATCAAGCCTTCCCTGCTCTGTTTTATGATGGCGCGGGTGAGTCACTGATTCGTTCACAGATGTTTGCACCATTGCGTGATGCGCTCAACGGTATGACAGGAACAACCAACTGGAATTACCTTACCGAGTTTACCGATGCAGACAGCAACTGTTTAGTGAACAATGGCGCAAGTGTCGGTGTATTGGTTGATAACATGGACCCAACCGCCATTGGTCGTTATGCGGAAAACCCAGCCAATGCAGATTTCTTATACGAGAAAGAGCAAACAACGCTACTTACCGCTGGTTGTGATTCTAAGACGCCATTAGACATCAATACCGTCACAATTAATGGCGTGGTGTATGGCTACAATCAAACCGAAGACGGAGCGACGGATCCTGATAATCCAGATACACCAAACGGTATCGTCGGCAACGCAAGCTGCGCCCTAGATGACGTGACGGGTATTAACTGGGATGCGATTACTCGTGAAAGCGCGACATACGGTGAAAACTGTGTGAGCTTGTCGCAATACAATCTGTTTGAAGATGCCAAAGATCCAACACAAAATCTTAACTTAGCGGCATCTGCGAAAGGTACTTTGTATGAGATGAACGTTGAACTCTTTACTGACTATGCACGCAAATACCGCTTTGTAGTGATGCCGAACGAGGCTTCAGCAAGCTATCGTGAGCAAGAGGTGTTCGACTTCCCAGTAGGTACCGTGTTGATTAAAACCTTTGCGCTACCTTCAAGCACAGAGAATGCCCGTGGTGAAAACGAAGAGCTCATTGAAACTCGCCTATTGATTCGTCGTGACAGCGGTTGGATTGCCCTGCCTTACGTATGGAATGAAGACAAAACCGACGCTTACCTGACTGCCGTATCGGTACCCTTTGAGCGCAGCGTAGAACATAACGGCGAAACGCTTAATTTCACTTATGAAGTACCAAGCCGAAATGAGTGTACCTTGTGTCACAAAGTAGAATCTGATGTCTCCGATCCTACTGGTAACACACAGCCAAAAGGTTTCTCTCCTATTGGTCCTAAAGCTCGTAACCTAAACAGTGTTCAAGATGTCTCTGATGGCTCGCCAGTCAACCAACTTGTACATTGGGAAACGCTGGGGCTATTTACAGAAGCTTTACCAAATACACCAGAGAACTTACCTAAGACCCCTGTCTTTGATACCGAAGCGGGAGCAAGTAATCTAACGGATACTGAGCTACTGGATTACGCCAAAGCGTACCTTGATGTGAACTGTGCGCACTGCCACCGCACCGAAGGCAAAGCGGCGAGTAATCCATTCAAGTTTGAATACTGGCGTGAAGGGATCAGCGAAATGGGGATTTGCGCTCGTGGTATCACCTTCCACAAAGGTCCATCTCCGTATGTGATTGTACCGGGTGATCCAGAAAACTCTGTGCTGCACTACCGCATCAATGTCGACAACGGAAATATGATGCCAGAACTAGGCAGACACGTTGTTCACGATGAAGGTGTTCAGTTAATTGCCGATTGGATTAACTCGATTGATACCACAGGCTGGAGCTGTGTGGAGTAATAATATCAATGGCTACCAAGTGTTTAAGTAACCATTAACTTACTTCAACTAGCCGTATTATACCCAAGTAACCTCGAGATGCTAGGTTCAGCGAGACTGGCTTGGTTTGTAGACGCGGCGGCGATTTAAAGGTTTAGTGGGTCTAAATCAAGAATCGACAACAAAGTATACAAGCCAAGGCAGCTCGCCCTTTGGGAGC
>NZ_JAKRGG010000022.1:0-82427 GCF_022347645.1 Vibrio sp. MMH1-50 | reverse complement strand
AGAGCTTTCCTATTGAGCTTTGCTCAAATCGGATGGCCATTTTAGCGAGTTAAAGTTTAGTGTCAATCACTTTTTTCAAACTTTTTATCAAGCGTTTCCGCTCGGCTAATTGGCTTGCTAACTTGACCTCGTTTCTTTCGAAGCGTTGCCGTGTCAGCGAGGTGGCATTATAGAGATTGCGATCACATTGGCAAGCCCTTTTTCTCGTTTTTTTTGATTTTTTTATTGTTTGAGTGTTTTTTATTCTAAAAGGCGAGTTTTTGCTACTCTTCCCTCCAGATATCCCGATTATTAACGCTTTATAAGGAGTAAAGATGGGTTCTATTAGAAGTTATAAAGGTATTCGACCTCAACTAGGCAAGCGCGTATATGTCGACTCAACTTCTGTTCTTGTCGGTGATATCCAAATTGGTGACGACTCGAGTGTTTGGCCATTAGTTGCAGCTCGTGGTGATGTGAACCATATCCACATTGGTGCTCGAACCAATATTCAAGATGGTAGCGTACTGCATGTAACCCATAAAAATACTGAGAATCCCAACGGCTATCCGCTAATCATTGGTAATGATGTCACTATTGGTCATAAAGTCATGTTGCACGGCTGCGAAATCCACGATCGTGTATTGGTTGGTATGGGAGCGATCGTTTTAGATAACGTTGTTGTCGAATCAGACGTAATGATAGGCGCTGGAAGTTTAGTCCCACCGGGGAAAAGGTTGGAAAGCGGCTATTTATATGTTGGTAGTCCAGTAAAACAAGCTCGCCCCTTATCAGAGAATGAACGAGCTTTCTTACAAAAGTCTGCCAATAACTATGTACAGAATAAAAATGACTACATAAACGAAGTAGAAGACGTCAACGACGAATGATGTAGTTGGTTAGCAATAAGCTAATCGATGATGATATTGCCTTCTTCATTGAAGGCTTCATCTTCAATTAGCTCTTCCGCGATTTCTTCTATGTCGAATCGATAGTCAATAAATACTTTAATTGCCGCTTGTTCAGTTTCAATCAGGGAGCCACCAAGCTTTTCTAGCTTCTGCTTTGTTACATAGCATTCAATCAGAGCTCCTGATTGCTGCGCGGTAAAGTTTACCGCTTGTAATGTTTTATCCCATGATTGCATATCTGGGAATAAGATGGACTGATTCATCGTTTACTGACCTTCAAGGTTCTTTCTTAATTCTCTAAGGATTTGTTTTGCGCCAGGGCGTAAACCACGCCACAGCATAAAGCTTTCCGCAGCTTGTCCCACTAGCATCCCAAGACCATCATAAGCATGAGCGGCACCATTTTCTTTTGCCCATAAGTTAAAACTGGTCGTCCCTTGCCCGTAAATCATGTCGTAGCTCGTACTGTTAGCTGCAAAGATAGAAGAGGAGATAGCCGGCAGCTCACCACTTAGGGAAGTAGACGTGGAGTTAATAATCACGTCGAACTCATCACTAATATCATCCATCTCTTTGGCAATGATAGAGCCATGTGCAATAAACAACTCCGCAAGCTCCTGCGCTTTACTGAAGGTTCGATTAGTAATGGTTAAAGAACTAGGCTTTTGATCAAGAAGTGGCTTGATCACTCCACGAGCGGCACCGCCAGCGCCAATGATCAGGATTCGCGCACCTTCTAACACAACTTGATGTTGAAGTAGGTCTTGAACCAAACCTGCTCCATCGGTGTTATCGCCAATGATCTCACCATCATCTAACTTCTTGAGCGTATTGACTGCCCCGGCTAACTGAGCACGTTCGGTCAGTCTACTCGCAAATTGATAAGCATCTTCTTTAAATGGCATGGTGATGTTGCACCCCTTGCCTCCTTCAGCAAAGAACAGCTTCGCTGCGTCAATAAAACCATCTACAGGAGCACTTTCTGCGGTATACACCAAAGATTGATTGGTTTGACGAGCAAACAAGGTGTGAATGAATGGCGACTTGCTGTGTCCAATAGGATTACCAAACACGGCATAGCGATCAATTTGCTGAGTCATTTCCTTACCTTTATTCCTTACCTACTATAGAGAAAAAACAGGGCCATCTGATTACAGATGACCCTATCACTATCTATCTATATAGAAAAGGAGATTCAACGCTTACCACTCTCGTGGCGTTAAGTATCGCTCGTAAAGTTCAGCCTCTGGAGAACCAGATTGTGGCTCATAGCTGTATTCCCAACGCGCAAGTGGTGGCATCGACATAAGAATTGACTCTGTACGACCGCCACTTTGCAGACCAAATAGAGTTCCACGATCATACACTAGGTTGAATTCAACGTAGCGACCACGACGGTAAAGTTGGAATTCACGCTCACGCTCACTGAATTCAATTTCTTTACGACGAGACACAATCGGTAGGTAAGCTTGGCAGTATCCTTCACCAACCGCCTTGATGTAATCAAAACACTTGTCGAATTCCCACTGGTTTAGGTCATCAAAGAACAAACCACCAACACCACGAGTTTCATTTCGATGCGGTAGGAAGAAATACTTATCACACCAAGCTTTATGCTCTGCATAGACATCATCACCGAAAGGTGCACAAAGTTGTTTTGCGGTTTCATGCCATGATTGGCAATCTTCTTCGAATGGATAGAAAGGTGTTAGATCAAAACCACCACCAAACCACCAAATAGGCTCTTCACCCTCTTTCTCTGCGATAAAGAAGCGTACGTTAGCGTGAGAAGTCGGTACATATGGGTTGTGAGGATGGATAACCAAAGAAACACCCATCGCTTCAAAGCGGCGACCAGCTAACTCTGGACGATGCGCCGTAGCTGATGCTGGCATCTCATTACCTTCGACATGAGAGAAATTCACTCCCCCTTGCTCAAAAACGTCACCATCACGCAAAACACGGGTACGACCACCACCACCAAGGCGCTCCCCTTTTTCACGTTGCCATGCGTCTTCAACAAAGACGGCCTTTCCATCTTCTTGTTCTAACTGCTGACAAATGGAATCCTGAAGTGACATCAGGAACTGTTTTACGGCGTGCTTATCGATTGCTGACATACGTGTAGTACCTATTGATTGCTGACTAGCAGGGTTAGCCCTGTCTTAATATTTGCGAGGTTTTAGCATCACGAATTTCACTAGGCTTGTCACGACCGCTGGTTTCACCACGTAAGATCGCCACAAGTCGGTCACCCAATTGTTGCTCTACTTCTTCAGTCGTCATACAAGGAGGCTGACCAGTGAGGTTCGCGCTGGTAGAGGTTAGCGGCTTTCCGAAAGCATTACACATCTTTTGTACCAAAGGATGATCCGTCACACGCACTGCAATTGAATCAAATTGCCCCGATACCCAATGAGAAACTTTGTCACTCGCAGGCATAATCCAAGTGTATGGACCTGGCCACGTTGCGTGTACTTTATCTAACTGCTCTTGAGTCAACTGAGATTCATCAACATAAGGCAAAAGCTGTTCATAGTTTGCCGCAATTAAGATTAATCCTTTCTCAACAGGGCGTTGTTTTAGCTCTAGCAATTTTTGAATCGCTTCTGGGTTATCTGGGTCACAGCCAACACCAAACACCCCCTCTGTTGGGTAGGCAATCACTTCGCCTTTTTGTAGTGCTTCTAGCACCTGTTCAAAGTTCTCCACCGATACTTCCTGATAATCTTGTCTGTTGTGTTTGTACTAAGTGTACAAATATTCATTCTCAGAGACTAAAGCAATTTGTTTATAAAATGTATCAATCGTATTTACAAACGCACGCAAACGTTTGCTTGAGGTAAAAATCCCCGTATAATGCGCACAAATTTATCAGCTCACCTAATTTTGCAGCTTGAAGGAGTTTGAGATGAAAGTCGGTATCATCATGGGTTCTAAATCAGATTGGCCAACCATGAAACTAGCAGCGGACATGCTGGATCAATTTGGCGTGTCTTACGAAACAAAGGTGGTGTCAGCTCACCGTACTCCTCAATTGTTGGCTGATTACGCAAGCAGTGCTAAAGAACGTGGCATTAAAGTCATCATCGCAGGTGCGGGCGGTGCTGCCCACCTACCAGGCATGGCGGCAGCGTTTACCAGCATACCTGTACTTGGCGTTCCCGTTCAGTCTCGCGCACTGAAAGGCATAGACTCACTACTTTCTATCGTACAGATGCCAAAAGGTATTGCGGTTGGTACATTAGCTATTGGCGAAGCAGGCGCAGCAAACGCTGGTATCCTAGCGGCTCAAATCCTTGGTACACATGATGAAGCGATCATGGCAAAAGTCGAAGCGTTCCGTAACGAACAAACGGAAACCGTATTGGCGAACCCAAACCCTGCTGAGGATTAATCAGATGCATGTACTGGTTCTTGGTGCGGGTCAGTTAGCTCGTATGATGTCTCTGGCTGGTGCGCCACTGAATATTCAAATTTCAGCTTACGATGTGGGCAGCGGTAATATCGTTCATCCACTGACTCAACATGTACTAGGCAACGGCTTAGAAAATGCGATCGAACAAGTTGATGTAATCACTGCTGAGTTCGAGCATATCCCGCATGACGTGCTTGATATTTGCGAAGCGAGCGGTAAGTTCTTACCAAGTACACAAGCTATCAAAGCAGGCGGTGATCGCCGCATTGAAAAGGCATTACTTGATGATGCTGGCGTACGTAATGCGAAATACTATGTGATCAAAACTCGTGAAGATTTTGACCGCGCAATTGAACACGTCGGCATGCCAATGGTTCTGAAAAGTGCATTGGGCGGTTACGATGGAAAAGGTCAGTGGCGTTTAAAAGAACCTTCTCAGATCGACATAATTTGGACAGAAATGGTGGAATGCATTGCTTCAACACCAACTCAAGCCATTGTTGCTGAGGAGTTTGTTCCTTTTAACCGTGAAGTTTCACTGATTGGTGCTCGCAGTAACGATGGCAGTATTGAAGTTTACCCTCTCGCAGAAAACATCCACACAAATGGTGTATTAAGCCTCTCAACAGCAATTGATGCTCCAGAGTTGCAAGAACAAGCAAAAGAGATGTTCACGGCCGTCGCCAATAGTTTGAATTACGTTGGCGTGCTAGCCCTGGAGTTCTTCGACGTTGACGGCAAGTTGCTGGTTAACGAAATCGCACCACGCGTACACAACTCAGGTCACTGGACTCAGCAGGGTGCAGAAACTTGTCAGTTTGAGAACCACCTACGCGCTGTGTGTGGTATGCCTTTAGGTAGTACTAAGCTCGTTCGCGAGACCTCGATGATCAATATTCTCGGTGAAGATACCTTGCCAGATGCGCTACTCGCGATGAATGGTTGCCATATTCATTGGTATGGCAAAGAGAAACGAGAAGGTCGTAAGATGGGTCACATCAACGTATGCGGTGATTACACTGGTGAGTTGAATCGTAGGTTGTGTGCATTAACAAACGTGCTTGATGAAGAAACCTTCCCAGCAGTTCATGAATTTGCCAAACAGTGGCAAGCATAGAAAAGTTGATAAATAGACAACAAAGGGTCGCATGATGCGACCCTTTTAATTTTGCCTGAGATTTATTGTGATTGTGTATGCTGGCACTTGCGACTTGCACATTGCAACTTAACCCCGCTGGCGAGTTTCTTTTCTACCAACAAGGTAAACCCGCATTCCTCACAGCGACCTCTTACAGGTGGTAAGTTTACCGCAAACTTGCACTTCGGATAGTTATCACACGCGTAGAATGTCTTACCAAATCGGGTCTTACGTTCAACTAAATGCCCTTTACCACACTCAGGGCAAGCGTATAGCTCTTTCGATTCTTGCTCGGGTTCGGGCTGATTGATTGATTCGATATGATGACAAGTTGGGTAATGACTACAGCCAACGAACATGCCGTATCGCCCTTGTCGGAGCACCAACTCATTGCCACAGTCAGGGCAAGGCACACCTAACTCTTTTACGATGTGGCCATCATTACTGTGCAACGGCTTGATATAGTCACAGCTTGGGTATTGGCTACAACCAAGAAAAGGACCATGTTTGCCATGTTTCAGCCTGACTTCCCCACCACATTTAGGGCACGGCTCTCTCTCAAGCGCATGCTCGTGTGCCGAGAAAAGGTTGTGATCGATTTTACTACTCATACTCACCGTTAAAGCAGAAGATATTAGTGAAGAATACCCTGTTCCTTGGTGTACAGCAGCTCTTCCATCAGCGTGTAGGCATTTTCGTTGCCAGGGACATTAAACAGAACCATAAGAATGATCCACTTAAGGTCTTCAAGCTCAAATTCATTGGTTTCTAGCCCCATTACACGATCGATAACCATCTCACGTGTTTCTGTGGTTAGAACATTAATTTGCTCTAAGAACAGCAGAAAACCACGACATTCAAGATCTAAGCGCTGCATCTCTGATGCCGTATAGATACGTGTCGATGCCGATGCTATGCAAGTTGAAATCGCTGAATGCTCATCACTTTGTTGCAATGCTGCCAGCTCTTCTAACCAGACAAGGGCTTTGTAGATGTCTTTTTGCTGGAAGCCTGCACGAAGCAATTCATCTTCCAACTCGTCTTGTTCGACCTGTAACTCTGCATCGCTATGGATGTAGGTTTCGAATAGATACATAAGTATATCCATCATCATAGCTAGCCCCTCCCCTTTCGAATATAGCCACCGGATACTGCAACAACATGCCCTGAAAGCTCAAGCTCTAAGAGCTGCATCATGACTTCTTGGACAGGTATATTGGTCCTGCTTGCAAGAATATCAACTGGTGTAGCCTCATTTCCTACGTTAGCTAACAGCTGAGGAAATGGCAATTCTTCTTCATCAATTGGCGTAGAAAATAAATCCAAGCTCTGATTAATAGACCAGTCGAGCAAAGACTGTATTTCATTCAACACCTCTTGAGTGTTTTGTACGAGACAAGCCCCATTACGAATCAACTGATTACCACCACTGGCATTGGGAGCATTAATCGAAGCTGGTATAGCGAAAACTTCACGGTCTTGCTCAAGAGCGTAGCGAGCGGTGATTAATGAGCCACTCTTTTCTGCTGCTTCGACAACCAACACGCCAAGCGACAAACCACTAATGATTCGATTACGTCGTGGGAAGTTTTCTGCTCGAGGTTTTGCATCTGGGCGAAACTCAGAGACTAACGCACCGTTTTCCATCACTCGCCGCGCTAAACCTCGGTGACGGGCTGGATAAACTTGCTCTAACCCTGAACCCAATACCGCAATGGTTTTACCGTCCGCTTGCAAAGCACCATCATGAGCGTGTCCATCGATACCCAAAGCCAAACCACTGGTAACAATCAGATCATGTTTCACCAAATCTGCAGCGAACTGACGTGCGTGTTGAAGCCCATCAACACTAGCATTACGGCTGCCGACCATGGCAATTTGAGGTTGAGACAAACAACTCGCTTCTCCCTTTATAAATAGTAAAGGAGGTGGAGCGACCGTTTGTTTGAGAAGTGGGGGATACAGAGTATCCGCCAAAGTAACAATATGATGATGAGATAAGGCGCTAGCCCAAGTAAGACAAGCGTCGACTTCTTTATCGACCTCAGACCATGCTTGCAGTTGCTTCGTGGTAAAACCCAAAAGCTGAAGCTGCTCAGTTGAGTATCCGACAATATTGCTTGGCGTATCTTTACTCAGCAGCTTATTCATCTTCACCCCGCCAATGCCTGGCAAGCAGCTCAGCTTTAACCAGGCGGCGAGGTCAGTATCATTGCGTAGTTTCATTCGTGGTCGATTCCTCAGCCAGAGGAGAAACCACTGATACCTCTTTATTGATTGGCTTAGTGCTATTGGTAATCAGTGCAAGACTGAAATATTCATAAGGACGAATGACCAGCAATTCACCAACCTTACTTTGCGGCAAGGTGATCTTAGAGTCGAGTAAGCCACTGTCTTTCACAAAACCATCGCCACCTTTGAAAACCGGGTGCGCATCTTCTTTAAGATCAAACACACTGCCTTGGCGAAGTTGATCGGATGTTCCTTTATCAATCACAACCACTTGATTGGTTGAGCTAAATCGAATGCCCTCAATATTACCCAGCAATACTGCAGAACTGCCTTTTGGTGATGGCAGTGGGTAAAAGGTCGTCGTGAAATCACCATTTTCTAATGTTTGGACCGGCAAAGCGATATCGTTACGAATAATCTCTTGCAGTTGAGTGGTGATCTTTAATCCTGAGTACTCGCTTGATGCCTCGATAAGTTCCCCTTTTGCAATCAAACGTAAAGCGGTAATTTGCTTAGATACGTCTTCACGGGAAAATGTTTCGACTGGACGATAGATAGCCCAACCTGTCGCCGTTTGTTCACCACTAATATACAGGGTGTCCTCAGCAGTCAGATATTTACTGCCTTTGCTACTACCCATCACTTTAGCCGCGTTTTCTAGCGTTTCATCGTCCACCAAACGGTCCGACTTGAGGTAAGGCATAACCAAACCTTCAGCAACGGTTGGCACCGCTTTCTTTTCCGTGATACGAGCTTTAGGGCTGAGCTTTTTCACCGCTTTTAAGCTCAATACTGGTTGACCATTAATCCATACCAGCGACAACTTGTCTCCGGGATAAATAAGGTGCGGATTATCGATCTCTGGATTGACCTGCCACAAACGAGGCCACAACCATGGGCTATCCAGATACATTGCTGAAATATCCCAAAGCGTATCACCTTTGACCACAACATAAGTTTTAGGTGCGTCATCTTTGACGGTAAGCGGTTGGGAGTCCGTGTTTGCTACGGCATTGAAAGAGAAAAGTAACGGCAACGTAATGCGAGAAACGTTGCGGAAAATTCGATTCATGACCCTCGTCCTTGGTCTGTTAGGCAACTACCAGAATGGAAATTGGTATAAGGATGCTGTCATTTAGGTCATAAAATGTCTAGAATTGAGCCAACAAGGTTTGTGCTGTTACGGCACAGTTCAATATTTCGAGTGAATATGTCTGTATTACAAGTATTAACATTCCCAGATGATCGCCTGCGTACCGTTGCAAAACCTGTAGAAGAGGTGACACCTGAGATTCAAAAAATCGTCGATGACATGATTGAAACCATGTACGACGAAGAGGGTATTGGCCTGGCTGCAACGCAGGTTGATATCCACAAACGTATCGTAGTAATTGATATTTCAGAAACTCGTGATGAGCCAATGGTGCTTATCAACCCTGAGATTCTGGAAAAGCGTGGCGAAGATGGCATCGAAGAAGGCTGTCTATCGGTACCAGGTGCTCGTGCACTTGTGCCGCGTGCTGCTGAAGTTACTGTTAAAGCACTAGATCGTGATGGCAAAGAGTACACTTTTGAAGCCGACGATCTGCTAGCCATCTGTGTTCAACACGAACTAGACCATTTGATGGGTAAGTTGTTCGTTGATTACCTATCGCCACTGAAGCGTAAGCGTATTCAGGACAAGCTAGCAAAAATCAAACGCTTTAACGAGAAACAGCAAAACGCTTAATCTCGATACAATTTAATTAGAAGGAAGCCTACCTTGAGTCAGTCTTTACGTATTGTCTTTGCAGGTACTCCGGATTTCGCCGCCCGTCACTTGGCGGCGTTGTTGTCTTCGGAGCACGAAGTAATTGCGGTTTATACTCAACCAGATCGCCCAGCAGGCCGTGGTAAGAAGCTTACTGCAAGCCCAGTAAAAACCATCGCGCTTGAGCATGATATTCCGGTTTATCAACCAGAAAACTTCAAGTCAGATGAGGCTAAGCAAGAACTAGCGGATCTGAATGCCGACATCATGGTTGTTGTCGCTTATGGTCTATTACTTCCGCAAGTTGTGTTAGACACGCCTAAACTAGGCTGTATCAATGTTCACGGTTCGATTCTTCCTCGTTGGCGTGGCGCTGCTCCTATCCAACGTTCAATTTGGGCAGGTGATGCTGAAACTGGTGTTACCATTATGCAGATGGACATTGGTTTGGATACGGGTGACATGCTTAAAATCGCAACGTTACCGATTGAAGCAAGCGACACTAGTGCATCAATGTACGAAAAACTCGCAGGTTTAGGTCCAGATGCGCTGATTGATTGTTTAGCAGACATCGCAACCGGCAAAGCAGAGCCCGTGAAACAAGACGACGAGCTAGCAAACTATGCGAAGAAGCTGAGCAAAGAAGAAGCGCGCATTGATTGGAACGATGATGCAGCGCACATTGAACGTTGTGTTCGCGCATTCAACCCATGGCCAATGAGCCACTTTGAAGCGGCTGAAAACAGCATCAAAGTATGGGAAAGTCGTGTTGCGGATCAAACCAGCGACAAGCCAGCAGGCACCATTTTGCAAGCGGACAAAACCGGTATTTATGTTGCGACAGGCAACGGTGTATTGGTTCTGGAACAACTGCAAGTTCCGGGCAAAAAAGCCATGTCAGTTCAAGACATTTTGAACTCACGTGCATCTTGGTTTGAAGTTGGCACTCAACTGGTTTAAAAACCAGATAACCGCGTCAAAGACCAATAATACGAACTTTTAGAGGGCAGAGATGCCCTCCTTTACTTTAAGGTACTTATCATGAATGTTCGCGCTGCGGCTGCCAACGTCTTGTATCTTGTCGTCGACAAGGGCCACTCACTTTCAAGCGCTCTTCCAGCGGCTCAACAAAACGTACGACCACGTGATCACGCTCTTTTGCAAGAAATTTGCTATGGTGCTCTACGTTACCTCCCTCGCCTAGAAATGATTGCAAACCAGTTGATGGACAAGCCGCTAAAAGGCAAACAACGCGTTTTCCATCACCTGATTTTGGTTGGCATTTACCAATTGAGCTTTATGCGTATTCCTGCACACGCTGCAGTGGGTGAAACGGTTGAAGGTACTAAAGAGTTGAAAGGCCCCCGCTTGCGCGGTCTTATCAACGCAGTATTGCGTAACTACCAGCGCAACCAAGAAGAACTGGATCAAATGGCTGTCAGCAACAATGCGGGCAAGTACGGTCACCCGAGCTGGTTACTTAAACTGCTGCAAGAAGCTTACCCACAACAATGGGAAAGCATTGTTGAAGCCAACAACCAGAAAGCGCCAATGTGGCTGCGTGTAAACCACCAGCACCACACTCGTGATGAATACCTTGCGCTACTCAAAAATGAAAACATTGATAGCACGCCACACACACAAGCAATGGACGCCCTAAAATTGGCGGCGCCATGCGATGTGATGAAACTGCCGGGCTTTGAAAAAGGTTGGGTATCGGTGCAAGATGCGGCAGCGCAGCTGTCGATTAACTATCTTGAGCCAAAAGATGGCGAGCTGATCCTAGACTGCTGCGCAGCACCAGGCGGTAAGACAGCGCACATTCTTGAGCGTACATCTGGTAGTGAAGTGGTTGCCATTGATTGCGATGACACGCGCCTTAAACGTGTGCACGAAAACCTGAAGCGCCTCAACCTTCAAGCAAAAGTGGTTTGCGGCGATGCGCGTAATCCTCAAGAATGGTGGCAAGGCGAACAATTTGATCGCATTTTGCTGGATGCTCCGTGTTCTGCAACTGGCGTGATTCGTCGTCACCCAGACATCAAATGGCTACGTCGTGCTGATGATATTGCCGCACTTGCGGATCTACAGAGCGAAATTTTTGATGCAATGTGGGCGCAACTAAAACCTGGCGGCACCATGGTTTACGCGACTTGTTCAATCACACCACAAGAAAACGTGGAACAAGTAAAAGCGTTCTTAGCACGTACTGCAGACGCGCAATTAGTGGACTCCGATCCAAAGCAACCTGGTCGTCAGATTCTACCAGGCGAAGAAGATATGGATGGTTTCTACTACGCAGTGCTAACAAAAAAACACGCGTAACAGCATGCTAAATAGGGCGATTGAAGTGAATTCAATCGCCTTTTTCAGATAACGAGTAAAGAGTATGAAGATCATTATTCTTGGTGCTGGTCAGGTTGGCGGCACACTGGCGGAAAACCTAGTTGGTGAGAACAACGACATCACCATCGTCGACAAAAATGGCGACCGACTGCGTGAGTTACAAGACAAATACGACCTACGAGTGGTCAACGGTCACGCAAGCCACCCAGATGTTCTGCACGAAGCCGGTGCGCAAGACGCCGATATGCTTGTCGCAGTAACCAACACCGATGAGACCAACATGGCAGCGTGTCAAGTTGCGTTCACTCTGTTCAATACCCCAAACCGTGTTGCACGTATTCGTTCTCCAGAGTATCTGGCAGAAAAAGAAGCCCTATTTAAGTCTGGTGCCATTCCTGTCGATCACCTTATCGCACCAGAAGAGCTGGTAACGAGCTACATCGAGCGCCTCATCCAATACCCAGGCGCACTGCAAGTGGTAAGCTTTGCCGAGCAGAAAGTCAGCCTAGTAGCCGTTAAAGCCTATTACGGTGGTCCGCTTGTGGGCAACGCTCTGTCTGCCTTGCGTGAGCACATGCCACACATCGATACTCGTGTTGCTGCGATTTTCCGTCAGGGTCGTCCTATTCGTCCACAAGGCACTACCATCATTGAAGCTGATGATGAGGTGTTCTTCGTTGCAGCAAGTAACCACATTCGCTCGGTAATGAGTGAGCTTCAGCGACTTGAGAAGCCTTACCGCCGCATCATGATTGTTGGCGGTGGTAACATCGGTGCAAGTTTAGCCAAACGCCTTGAACAAACTTACAGCGTGAAGCTGATCGAACGTAACTATCAGCGTGCAGAAAAGCTGTCCGAGCAACTAGAAAATACCATCGTCTTCTGTGGCGATGCGGCAGATCAAGAACTGCTGACTGAAGAAAACATTGACCAAGTAGACGTGTTCATCGCGCTGACTAACGAAGATGAGACCAACATCATGTCAGCGATGTTGGCAAAACGCATGGGCGCAAAGAAAGTGATGGTGCTAATCCAACGCGGCGCTTATGTCGACCTTGTACAAGGCGGCGTGATTGATGTGGCAATCTCACCACAGCAAGCGACGATTTCTGCTCTACTAACGCACGTTCGCCGTGCTGACATCGTGAACGTTTCTTCACTGCGTCGTGGCGCAGCCGAAGCAATCGAAGCCGTTGCGCACGGTGACGAAACCACATCCAAAGTGGTAGGTCGCGCGATTGGCGATATCAAACTCCCACCAGGAACCACCATTGGTGCTATCGTTCGTGGCGAAGAAGTTCTTATCGCACACGATCGTACTGTCATCGAACAAGATGACCACGTCGTGATGTTCCTGGTCGACAAAAAGTACGTACCAGACGTCGAAGCGCTGTTCCAGCCGAGTCCATTCTTCCTCTAGGATTTTCCTATGGTCAACTTACGTCCCGTACTGTTTGTTATCGGGCTGGTTTTATCCAAACTAGCCCTTTTTATGTACGTGCCGACTTTGGTCGCGTTTTTCACTGGTACGGGCGGGTTCCTCGACTTCGCCCAAGCCGTAGTGATCACTCATCTCGCCGCTTTTATCTGTTTAACGATTGGTCGAACCGCCAAATTCAAACTCAGCGTGCGTGATATGTTTCTCATCACCAGTTTGGTATGGACTATCGCCAGTGCGTTTGCCGCACTGCCATTTGTCTTTATCAACCATATCAGCTTTACCGACGCCTACTTCGAAACCATGTCAGGTATCACGACTACGGGTTCGACCGTACTTAGTGGCTTAGACAACATGGCGCCAAGCATCTTACTGTGGCGTTCTATCTTGCAATGGTTGGGTGGTATTGGCTTTATCGTGATGGCAGTAGCTATCCTACCGATGCTTAACGTTGGTGGTATGAAGCTATTCCAAACCGAATCCTCCGATTGGTCAGACAAAAGCAGCCCAAGAGCTAAGACTGTCGCGAAGAACATCGTATTGGTGTATTTGATGCTGACAGGCTTATGTATCGTGGGATACTTGTTAACTGGCATGAACCTGTTTGAAGCGATCAACCACGCATTCACGACTCTATCCACCGGCGGTTACTCGACATCAGACGGTTCGATGAACCATTTCTCCAACGGTGCTCATTGGGTTGCGACCACCTTTATGTTCCTCGGTGGTTTGCCATTCCTACTGTTCGTAGCGGCATTACGTAAGCGCAGTATCGATGTCTTGATGAAAGACGCCCAAGTTCGCGGCTTTGCTTACCTATTTTTGTTCTCAAGCTTAGTGGTCGCCGCTTGGTTGGTACTTCGTGATGGCTACACCATTTTGGATGCACTGCGAGTTTCAATGTTCAATATTGTTTCAGTGGTCACCACGACGGGGTTTGGCCTGGAAGATTTCACAGCTTGGGGCGCATTGCCATCGACATTGTTTGCTTTCTTGATGATGGCAGGCGCATGTTCAGGCTCCACCTCTGGCGGGATTAAAATCTTCCGTTTTCAGATCGCGATGACACTACTCAACAAGCAAATCATGAAGCTTATTCACCCTTCAGGTGTTTTTGTTCAGCGCTACAATCAACGCCCTGTAAACGATGATATTGTTCGCTCTGTGGTGGCGTTTGGTTTGATGTTTTTCATCACCATCATCTTCATTGCTGGTTGTTTAAGTGCTCTCGGCCTTGATCCAGTCACCAGTATTTCGGGGTCGATTACCGCAGTTGCAAACGTGGGACCGGGGATGGGTGACATCATTGGACCAACGGGTAACTTTGCCCCACTGCCTGACACTGCAAAATGGTTATTAAGCTTTGGTATGTTAATGGGGCGTTTGGAAATTCTGACTATTCTTGTACTGTTCTTCCCTGCGTTTTGGCGCCGTTAAACAGACTCAAATAAAAGGTATAACAATGAAAACATGGATCACTCTGGCGACCCTACTCGCCTCTTCATCCGTTTACGCAGCTGAAGTCGTGAAGCTAGCAGATGGGCGCGAAGTAAAATTGAATGACGACTTCACATGGGAGTACGTCGTGAAGAAAGCAGCGTCTGAAAACACATTAGAAAAAGTTGAGGCGGTAGAGGCGGCTGCTGTTGTTGCATCAACAACAGCCGTAGAAGCAGTCACCACGCAAACCACTAAAGCACCTGAGATTGCAACAATTCCAGTCGTAAACAAAAAAGTGGGCACAACCATAGTCGTGAATGCGAAGAAGCCGACAATGCAGCTGTCCGACTCTGGTGTGGATGTGTTAATTGGTTCAGCGCGTTATGAAGACGGTGAACTGATCCTACCGACCTCAGTAACCAATCAAAGCTCACAATCGGTGATTCAGGTTGAAGTGGAAGTACAGGTATTCGATATGTCTGGCAAACCGTTGGCGAAAGAAAGCGTCACAGTTTGGCAATCCATCAAACGTATGGCAGACACTTACCTACGTCCGCAACAAGCTGAGCAAGGTAAAGCAATCAAGCTGGCAGTACCACAGTCGCAGCAATACCAGTTCTCGGCAGAAGTATTAGAAGTGAAGACCCGCTAATACAATAAAATATGCTTAGTCGAGTCTATTTCTATCAACTAGATAGGCTCGACAAAGTAGTAAATAGCGAAGAAATGGCATACACACCCCGCCAAAACAAAGCCGTGCCAAATTGCATGATTAAATGGGATTCGTTTCGCTACGTAGAAAATCACCCCAATTGAATACACCAATCCACCCGCCGCTAATAGTGTCAAGCCACCAATATCTAAATTAATCGCCAACTGATAAATCACAATCAGCGACAACCACCCCATCACCAGATACGTCATCAAAGACAGCTTCTTGAATCGATATACAAATGCAACCTTCATGATGATACCAATCAGCGCAATGGTCCAAATCACAATCATCAGCCCAATCGCTAATGGAGTACGCAGACTCACCAATAAAAACGGCGTGTAGCTGCCTGCAATCAAAAGATAGATGGCGCAGTGATCGAAGGTTTTCAGCCAACGTTTAGCTTTGGGGTACGGAATGGCGTGGTAGAGCGTGGATGCCAGAAACAGGACAATCATACTAGAGCCGTATATTGCCATGCTGGTAATGGTCAACGTATCCGCTTGGTGGTCGATCGCCTTGATTAAAAGCAACACCAAACCAACGATGCCAAAAATCATCCCAATACCATGAGTGATCGAGTTGGCTAGCTCTTCGCCCTGACTGTATTGTGCTTTCTGTGGTGAGGACATGAACGCGCCTATACTAGAGTTTCGAATATTCACTCTAGTATGGCACATTAAGCTTACACGTGTAAGCTTAAATTATGACTCGTGGGCAGCAGTGGTTTGCTCAAGATAATTCAGTACCAGCGGACCTACATCTTCTAATTGGATGCTAACTGGAATGCTCAGTTCTCGTTTAAGTTTGCCGCTGCCTAGTAGGCTCGCCAACATACCACTCGCCCCACTTCGTGTACGGTCAACTTCAAACCAAAGTTTAAGAGCCTGCTCGTCGCGATGAGCAACAAACTCTAATTCACGCCATACGCCATGATATGGCCCATCGGTTGGCACCATTTCAAACTCTTGCACGAATGGCAAATCAAAGCCTTTCACTTCTTCACACTCGACTTGGCGGATGCGCAAACCTTGCGATTCAAAAGCAGACAAAATGGCATCCATAAGTGGGTCAGGTCTAACGGTAAGAATGTCTTTGTCGGTAGGGTCGAGCGCCATCGCAACGTCTAGGCCGGTCTCTAGCCAAACTTTGGCATCACCAATGGTCACAGGCGTATTCCAAGGCACATCGAGTTTAACCTCAAAAGTACGGTCTTCGCCGGGATGGATAGTAAATGCGTATGGGAGGTTCCACTTAGCAAGCACATGCGTTTGCGGTACCCGACGCATGCTGTGTCCTTCGCGAGCTCCACGATCATCAGGCGCTTCTGCAATATAACGGCAACAAAGCTTCAGATCGATGTTGTCGATCGCTTGTTCAGTCGCTCCGCCATACACGTGGATAGAAACATCAACGCTCTGACCGGGATACAGTACATCTTGGTTTAGGATCGAATCGACCTTAGCACTGCCGATCCCAAAACTCGCAAGTGTCTTCTTCAAAAATGACATATGCACCTCCTTCGTAGAGATCTCATACTACTACTGCTGATCATGGGATCAAAACAAATTTTCGTCTCGATTTCGCACAGAAAACCATAAAATCCATACAATTCAACTGCTCAACTATCGACCAATTATAGCAGGAGTGCTAACCTATACATGATATGCATGCATATCGTTATTCCTGATGCATTATTTGGATTGGCGAGAGCCAGAAGAGCCACCCTTCAAGCAGTTGAAGCTCAACTCATAATGAATCAGGCCATTACATCGGCAATGGATATGCCTGGCAGTTAGGTATCTAAATGCGCCCAACAACAGTCAGGTTCGCACATACTAATCGTAGTGCAATGCGCCGTCGCAGTGGTTTCACTACTGCGCCAAAGGCAAAACAAGTTGCGCCAGCAATGACTCTGGTTGAGAAGACAGCGGTTATGCCAAGTGTTCCAAACAAAGTTATCAAAGCAGCTTAATTAAAAAGCGCGGCAATCACCGCGCTTTTTTCTTTACTCCCCTACCTTTCCTATTTGGTGTTCGCCAAGCAATTTGATACCTTTAGTAGCAAATAACACCTATAAATTCTGTGGAGAAAGAAATGAAGTGTCATCGTATTGAAGAGTTACTTGAGCTTCTAGAGCCAGAGTGGCATAAAGACCAAGAAATGAACCTGCTGCAGTTCATCCTAAAGCTAGCAAATGAAGCTGGTTATGAAGGCAAACTGGAAGATCTCACCGACGACGTGTTGATCTACCACCTAAAAATGCGCAACAGCGGCAAAGATGAAATGATCCCAGGTCTTAAGAAAGACCAAGAAGATGATTTCAAGACAGCAATCCTACGCGCACGCGGTATCATCAAGTAAACCGCTCAACACCCAAGTATTGATAAGCGACTCATTTGAGTCGCTTTTTTTTATAACTAAATCAAACAGTTTAAAAAGGTGGTTATAACTGTTCAGTCATTTATTAGGTTAACTGTACTGACTTTTGTTGTTAAACGTTGACTGCGTTAAAGAAACGGAATTGTTATTGATTGTATAATCGCCGTTCATCAGTATTTACTAAAATAATTATGTTCAGCCATGAATCATGGCATGGACGAAGCAGCAATGTCATCGAGCGACATCACTAGAAATGTCGCCGTACATTATAAAAAGCCTAAAGAAGGATGTGTGCATGAGTCAGGATAAGATTGATATCAAAGATGTGACTCCAAAAACCTTTAACCCGAAAACCCACAAAGGGAAAGGGGATCGTTTCAACCCAAGTAATCGAATCTATGTTCGAGAAAGTAAAGGCACCTTTCAGAAACTCCGTCGCTACGGCGGTTGGTTTTTATTGTTGCTGTTTGCATTGGTACCATGGATTCCTTACGGCGAGCGCCAAGCCATTTTGCTGGACATCGGTAACCAGCAGTTCAACTTTTTCGGCACAACGCTGTATCCACAAGACCTTACCCTACTCGCACTGCTGTTTGTAATAGCAGCGTTTGGGCTGTTCTTTATCACCACCTTCTTGGGGCGGGTTTGGTGTGGCTACTTGTGCCCGCAAACCGTGTGGACCTTCATCTATATTTGGTTTGAAGAGAAGCTCGAAGGCAGTGCAAATAAACGCCGAAAGCAGGACTCCAATAAGCTGACTGCAAATTTAGCCATGCGCAAAACCCTCAAACACATTGCGTGGTTTGCGATAGCCCTTGCGACAGGCTTTACCTTTGTTGGCTATTTCGTACCCATGAAGCAATTAGTCGTCGACTTTTTCACCTTTAATGCCAACTTCTGGCCCGTATTTTGGGTGATGTTTTTTGCTATTTGTACTTACGGTAACGCTGGCTGGATGCGCTCTATTATGTGTATTCACATGTGCCCTTATGCGCGTTTCCAATCGGCTATGTTCGATAAAGACACCTTCATCGTGGGTTACGACACCAAACGTGGTGAAAAACGTGGTCCTCGTTCACGCAAAGCCGATCCAAAGCAACTTGGTTTAGGTGACTGTATCGATTGTGATCTGTGTGTTCAGGTATGTCCTACTGGTATCGATATCCGGGATGGCTTGCAGTATGAGTGTATCAACTGTGGCGCGTGTATTGATGCATGTGACAACACCATGGAGCGCATGGGTTACGAGAAAGGTCTGATCAACTACACCACCGAACATCGTCTCTCAGGTAAGAGTACCAAAGTCATGCGTCCAAAACTGCTTGGTTATGGTGCGGTACTGTTGGTCATGATTGGCTTGTTCTTCTTACAAGTGGCATCGGTTGATCCAGCAGGCATGAGCGTGCTGCGTGACCGTAACCAATTGTTCCGCGTTAACAGCTCTGGCGAAGTAGAAAACACCTATACCTTAAAAGTGATCAACAAGACCCAACAAGTTCAAGAGTACGACTTGAACGTCGAAGGTTTGAGTGATGTCAGCTGGTATGGCAAACAAACCATTCAAGTTGAACCAGGAGAAGTATTAAACTTACCAATGAGCCTTGGCGCAGATCCTGACAAGCTAAACTCTGCGATCACAACAATTCAGTTTATACTCACCGATAAGAGCAACGAATTCACTATCGAAGTGGAAAGTCGATTTATCAAGAAGCTATAACTTCGATGATTAATGGAAAAAGGCTCAGCAATGAGCCTTTTTATTTATATGTCCCAAGGCACCTTCAACTTTGATGCCCTCACGCCAGACTTTATGTGGTACGCGTTAGAGAGCATCGGTATTCGAGCGGAATCTGGATTTCTCGCTCTCAACAGTTACGAAAACCGTGTTTACCAGTTCACCGATGAAGAACGCAAGCGCTATGTGGTGAAGTTCTACCGTCCTGAGCGCTGGAGCAATGAACAAATTCAAGAAGAACATGACTTCACCCTTGAATTGATCGACAACGAAATCCCAGTTGCTCCACCCGTGCACATCAACGGACACACCCTACACCATTACCAAGGCTACGGCTTTGCTTTATTTGAGAGTGTGGGAGGTCGTCAATATGAAGTCGACAACTTAGATCAGCTCGAAGGTGTGGGTCGTTTTTTAGGGCGCATCCACAAAGTAGGCAGCCGCCAAGCCTTCCAGCATCGCCCAACGATTGGCTTGCAAGAATATCTTTATCAGCCAAGAAAGATTCTACAAAACGCTAACATGATCCCAATGCATTTGGAGAACAGCTTCTTCAACGATTTAGACATGTTAATCAAATCGATTGAAAGCCACTGGCAGGATGGTTTCAATACCATTCGCCTACACGGAGATTGCCATCCGGGCAACATCTTATGGCGCGATGGTCCCATGTTTGTCGATTTGGATGACTCACGCAATGGTCCAGCAGTGCAAGACTTATGGATGCTACTCAATGGTGAGCGCCAGGATAAACTAATGCAGTTGGATATCGTCTTAGAAGCTTATCAGGAGTTTTGTGACTTTAACTCGGCAGAATTGAAACTAATCGAACCACTTCGCGGTCTACGAATGGTGCACTATATGGCATGGCTAGCAAAACGTTGGCATGACCCGGCATTTCCGCTCGCTTTTCCATGGTTCAATGAGCCAAAATACTGGGAAGGTCAGGTCCTTGCATTTAAAGAGCAGATTGCCAACTTAGAAGAAGCACCACTGTCTTTAATGCCTCAATGGTAAGTCAGGCCGAACAATTCAAAATGGAGATATTTAAATGAAAAAGCTGTTCGCACTGTTTTCTATGCTGATGCTAAGCCTGTCGGCACATGCAGCGCAATTCAAAGAAGGTGAACATTACAAAGTATTGGATCTAGAGGCATCGAAAAAGCCTGTAGTGACTGAGTTCTTCTCTTTCTACTGCCCACACTGTCATTCATTCGAGCCTATCATTCAGCAGCTGAAACAAAAGCTACCTGAAGGCGTAAAACTACAGAAGAACCACGTATCCTTCATGGGCGGAAACATGGGGCCTTCAATGAGCAAAGCATACGCGACCATGGTTGCTCTAAAAGTAGAAGATAAGATGGTGCCTGTGATGTTTAACCGTATCCACAACATGCGTAAGCCACCACGTGACGATGCTGAAATTCGTCAAATCTTCCTAGACGAAGGTGTGGACGCGAAAAAATTCGACGCAGCATTCAAAGGTTTCGCAGTCGATTCAATGGTTCGCCGTATGGACAAGCAATTTGAAAACAGCGGTCTAACTGGCGTTCCTGCAGTTATCGTTAACAATAAGTACCTAGTTCAAGCGCAAGGCATTAAGTCAATGGACGAGTACTTTGCACTAGTAAACTACTTGCTAACGCTTAAGTAATCTGTGCAAAAATAAGAAAGGGGAGCAATGTGCTCCCCTTCTTTATGTGTGTATTTTTATTTGTGTATTTCTTGCAGCAGTTGATCTTTCTCCTGCCAAACATCACCAAGCCATTGTTGGAACTGGCGTTTATACGGCTTGTCATTAAAATAATCGCCCAATACACGTTCGTCGACAGGAAGCACTTTCACACGCACGACAATCTTGGTCATACGCCCCATAAGAATATCTTTAAATGGCTTCTCCGTATTCTCTGGATATGCCAAGGTCACATCAATGATGTTCTCAAATTGCTCACCCATTGCCGCTAACGTATAAGCAATACCACCTGATTTTGGCTGCAACAAATATTGATAACCCGCTCGACTTTTACGCTGCTTCTCTTGTGTAAAACGCGTTCCTTCCACGTAATTCACTACTGTAGTTGGTGTATGTTTAAACTTGGCGCAAGAGCGGCGCGTCGTTTGCAAATCTTGTCCACGTTTATGTGGATTACGAAGCAGATATTCACGAGAATAGCGACGCATAAATGGCATATCTAATGCCCAACAAGCCATACCGATAAAAGGCACGTAAAGTAACTGTTGTTTTAAGAAAAATTTAGGCATAGGGATGCGATCTTTAAATACGCAGCACAGTACAACAATATCAGTCCAACTAAGATGATTACTGATCAGTAGGTACCAACCATCTTTCTTTAAGTTTTCTCCGCCTTGAACATCCCATTCAACGCGATTAAACAAAGCAAGGATGCCTGCATTGACTGTAGCCCAAACCCACATCATTTTGTTTGCAGCTTCGGTACCCTTGGCTTTGAGCTTTGCTGTTGGAAGCAAAAGCTTAAAAATGGCAATGATACAAATAGCGATGGAACAAATCGCAGAATTTATAATCACAAAAGAAGCGTTAAAAATGAGTAACAAATATGCCAACATGGTAACCAATCAGTAACTAGTGTACGTGAACAATAAAACAGCGTGTAATTATACGAATCCGTTGCCACATTGGAATATTTGTAATAATGGTCAGATTTGTTTCACTGTAAAACCGGACCAATGCTCAACTAACATTCTTCATTCGACAAACAAGGAGAAAGCGAATGAATCCAAGGCTAACCTTACTGCCTTTGGCTCTTATCGTCAGTACAGCTCAGGCTCAACTTGCTGAAACAGCAGGTTTTAGCGGTGAAATTTCGCTCAATGCAGGCTTCGTTTCATCAGAATCTCATTTCAATACCGATAATAGCAGCACCATCAACTCTCTCGATCAAAGCGCTGAGAGTGATAGCTCCTTTATTGCTGCGCCATTAGGCAACATCGCTTATACATTTGGTAGCAAACTCAACCAGCAAGTATACGTTGGTACTACGCGTGCCGATATTGCAGTGGGTACTTTAGCGTTCCAGTTAGGATATCAGTACCAATTGCCATCAGGCACAATATTAGATGTCTCTTACCTTCCTACCGTTTTAAAAGGTGAAACGTGGCGCAACCCATATAAAACAGGCTCTGCAAGACAAACCACTGACGAAGGTGGCAACGCGTACCGCTTCCAAATCAAACGCTTCTTAGATGACAACTTTAACCTTGATTTGGCATACGCAGACAAAGATGTGGAAAAAGATGAAGTCACTGACCGCACTTTAGCCCGTGACGCGAAAGTATATTACGTAAAAGGCGATTATCGTATCCCGTTGAGTCGCACATCAATGCTACAACCTGCTTTAACCTACATTAATCAAGATGCCGTTGGTGATGCCGAGTCATTTGATTCATATGGTTTAGACTTAAGCTGGTTCCAATTTATGAACCGTCACCGCTTTGCCTTAACCGCTGGCTACACAATGAAAGACTACCAATCAGCAAGCAACACGTTTGGTAAAACACGTAGCGACGACACATTAAGTCTGTTTGCGGCATACGAATACGAAAATGTATTCGATTGGCAAAACTGGTCGTTCATTTCTCTGGCTGGCTACAGCAATACCGATTCGAATATCACTTTCTACGATGAGAAAGAATATTTAGTTTCAGTTGGTATGAACTACAACTTCTAAGATCGATTCTCGCAGTAAATGGGATCCATTTGCTGCGAGTATAAAATGGACTGATCGTCACAATAAAAACAATTCATTGCTCAAACAATAGCCAATCGAACGCTCTTGTGGATAATATGCGCCCTATTTATTATTTGCGAGAGCCATACATGCACATCGATCCTCAATACGCTTCCGAACAAAACTTAATGAGCGTTCTTTCCAAGAACTTTCCGGGTTTTATCGCTGTGCGAAAAGAGACAGGTGAACATGTCGCCCTCAACCAGCGCTACCGTGCTTTCTTCGAAGAAGATATTCTCGGCATCAGCTTAGACAACATGATCACAGATTGTGATAACGAAGACCTACGAGATCTGTTACTTCAATGCAAACGCAACGACCAAGCTTTGATCGACAGCAAAGCCCCGATGCGAGTGGATATTGAAACCTTTCAAAATCACCACTTTGAATCGATGCGCTACCTTACCGAAGTTAATGGTGAGCGTCATATCGTATTGATGGCATGGGATATAACAGCGCGTATCGAAGAACAAAACCAGCTAAAACAAAGCCTACATTACGATCACCTAACAGGTGCATTAAATAAAAAAGCGTTGATGTCAGCCATACAAAAGGGCTGTGACTGCTGCGTTGTGGCTTATCTTGACTTGGATAAATTCAAGCAAGTGAACGACACTTATGGTCATGCTATTGGAGATAAAGTACTGATCGACTTTGCTACCTTAATGATGCAAAAACTGGGAGAGAATGGCACGCTCTACCGAGTTGGTGGTGATGAGTTTGTCGTCCTATTTGATTGCATGCCATTATCCAGTGCTCAAGACATCCTGTTGAATATTCGCCAATTTGTAGAAAATGATATCCATCTACATGGTATCTCATTCAGTTTTGGCTTGGTGGAGTGCCAAGAGAATCTTGAGCAATGTATCGAGCATGCAGACCAAGCACTCTACCAAGATAAACGCAACCGAAAGCAGGCTTAAATTTATACTGCCTGCGCCGTCAACTGTTTGAGTAATCTATCCATCGCTCGATACCCCAATGCTTCTGCAAGGTGAGTTCGTTCAATTTGTGGTGAACCTTCCAGATCAGCGATAGTACGCGCAACTTTGATGATGCGGTGATATGCGCGAATCGACAATCCCAAGCGGTGCAAAGCGTTCTCTAGAAACTCGGCATCGCTTTTTTGTAGCGGGCAAAACGCTTCAATCTCTCGACTGCCCAAGAGTGCATTAACCTTACCGCTGCGATTGAGCATATCATTGCGTGCTTGATTTACTCGTTCCTTGACCGCCGCTGTTGGTTCCCCTCGATCGCCCCCTTCAGATAATGTGCCTTTCGGCAGAGCAGGAATTTCCAGCGACATATCAAAACGATCTAGAAGCGGACCTGATAAACGTCCAAGGTAGCGCAAAATAGCTTGTGGATTCGTCCGTGCTTGATTCCCTTCATAATATCCTGTCGGACTGGGGTTTAATGCACCAACCAATTGGAATCGAGCAGGAAAGCGCGTTTTACCTTGTGCTCTAGAGATAATAATTTCTCCTGACTCTAAAGGCTCTCGCAAAGAATCGAGCACCTTACGGTCAAACTCCGGCATCTCATCTAAAAACAACAACCCATTATGAGCTAGAGATATCTCGCCCGGTCTTGGTACTGAGCCACCTCCGACTAAAGCAGCCATTGAGCTGGAATGGTGCGGAGCGCGGAACGGTCGCGTCTTCCAATTGTGTTCATTGATTTCACTTTGAGTCAGCGACGCCACAGAAGCGGTTTCCATGGCTTCTTCATCGCTCATCTCTGGCAATAAATCACATAGCCGTGATGCCAACATGGTTTTACCTGTACCAGGAGGACCAAGAAAAAGTAGGTTGTGATTGCCAGCCGCAGCAATTTCTAAAGCGCGTTTACCTTGTTGTTGACCAATGATGTCTTGTAAATCACGACCGTGCGTTTTGGTCTCTTTTTTCTTCGGGGTTTGATATAAATTCAATTGATGCTGACCACAAAGCTCAGCACACACTTCCAGTAACGATTGGGCTGATTTATGCTGCTCTTTCCCCACTAATGCCGCTTGATCACCATTCGCATGAGGCACCACTAAACGACGCTGTTTTTTGTTCGCAGCCAACGCAGCAGGTAGCACGCCTTTTACAGGTCTCAGCCCTCCAGAAAGGGCTAATTCACCAACAAATTCGTAGTTTTTGAGCTTATCTGTCGCGATTTGTTCTGAAGCAGCCAAAATCCCTAATGCAATCGGCAGATCAAAGCGCCCACCTTCTTTGGGCAAGTCAGCAGGAGCCAAATTGACCGTAATTCGTTTTGCTGGGAACTGAAAGTTGGAATTAACGATCGCACTTCGGACACGATCTTTCGATTCTTTTACTGTGGTTTCCGGTAGACCCACCAGCGTAAACCCCGGCATCCCATTGCTGATGTGGACTTCCACGCTTACCGACGGCGCTTGCACACCCACACTTGCTCGACTATGAATGATTGCCAGCCCCATAATTTCCTCAAATTTTTGTTCGTTATATAACCAGATGTTTTCTATATGGATATGTTATATAGCCTGTCCAGAATGGTACTTAATGTGAAAAAAGAATGACTTTTTGCTTGTCATGCAGCAGATTTGTGTGTTACCACTAGTGACGCAAACATTTTCGTAGAACATTACACACTACTTTTTAACGAAAAAAAGAACGACAGACAGATGAACTTATTCGCTCACAACAACTCACTGCTAGCCCTGATTATCGTGGTCATTATTGGCACCGCGCGGGGTATTGTGGGCGAAAGATAACCACAAATTACGAAAAACCCCCGCACTGAAAAGTCCGGGGGTTTTTTTACAACTACAAGTTGTCATCTGTCTAACCCTCAGACAGCTTAACGGGAAGAATGGGAGTGCACATGAAGTGCAAAACACATGGCGATAGCTACGAGCCACAACGTAGCAAAGGAGGTTTACGATGACCGGTGCAGAACTAGTCGTAGCCGCTTTAAGGCAACAAGGCATCGAAACGGTGTTTGGGTATCCGGGTGGAGCCATCATGCCGATCTACGATGCCTTGTATGACGGAGGTGTGGAACACATCTTATGTCGTCATGAACAAGGGGCTGCCATGGCCGCCATAGGGATGGCCCGCGCAACACAAGACGTTGCGGTTTGTATGGCAACTTCCGGACCAGGAGCCACCAACCTTGTTACTGGTCTTGCCGATGCCTTTCTCGATTCCGTTCCTCTAGTAGCCATCACAGGTCAGGTTGCTAGCTCTCATATCGGTACCGATGCATTCCAAGAAATGGATGTGATTGGTATGTCCCTAGCTTGTACCAAACACAGCTACCTAGTGACCGACATTGAAGACCTTGCTCCAACACTTGCCGAAGCGTTCGAAGTTGCAAAAACAGGTCGACCAGGTCCAGTGATTGTCGATATCGCCAAAGACGTTCAGCTTGCCCAAGCACCCATAGAACTTCTGCCTCCTTTTGTTCCACCAGCCCCTCCATTAGCAAGTGACGCCGATATCCAGCGCGCACAAGAAGTACTTGCCGCTTCAACTCGCCCAGTTTTATACGTCGGCGGCGGTGTACAGATTGCCAAAGCGACAGATGCAGTACGCGAGTTTCTACGGTTAAACCCAATGCCAGCGGTCAGCACGCTGAAAGGCTTGGGCACCATTGAACGTCATGACCCTCACTATTTAGGTATGCTGGGTATGCACGGCACTAAAGCTGCGAACCTAGTAGTTCAAGAATCTGACCTTTTGATTGTGGTTGGGGCTCGTTTTGATGATCGTGTGACGGGCAAACTCGATACCTTTGCGCCACATGCCAAAGTGATTCATATCGATATCGATGCAGCCGAAATTCACAAGCTTCGCCATGCTAATGCACCACTTCGCGGTGAAATCAGCAAGATTCTTCCTCAACTAGAACTGACTCAAGATATCTCCCCTTGGGTGCATCACAGCGAAAGTCTGCGTAGCGGATTCAAATGGCGTTACGACCACCCAGGCGAGTTGATCTACGCACCGCTACTACTCAAACAACTGTCTGACATGATGCCGGATAGCTCAATTGTGTCGACCGACGTCGGTCAGCACCAGATGTGGGCAGCACAACATATCCAACCACGCGATCCGCAAAACTTCATCACTTCGGCCGGTCTTGGCACCATGGGTTTTGGTCTGCCAGCCGCAATGGGTGCCGCGGTCGCACGTCCTGATGATCAGTCTATCCTTATTACAGGTGACGGTTCATTTATGATGAACGTGCAGGAGTTGGGCACGCTAAAGCGTCGTCAGATTCCAGTGAAGATAGTCCTTCTTAACAACCAACGTCTTGGCATGGTTCGCCAATGGCAGTCGCTATTCTTCGACGGTCGTCATAGCGAAACCATTCTTGATGACAACCCAGATTTCGTGATGCTTGCAAAAGCCTTCGATATCCCGGGCAAGACCATCACCAAGAAAGAAGAAGTCGAACCGGCTCTCAAAGAGATGCTAGAAAGTAAGACTTCTTACATGCTTCACGTTTTAATCGATGAGGAAGAAAACGTGTGGCCACTTGTACCGCCAGGTGCATCAAATAGTGACATGTTGGAAAACACTTAAGAGGCAATCACATGGACAGATATTTACTCGACATCAAAGCCGACGACAAACCGGTACTGTTAGAGCGCGTTCTTCGTGTGATCCGTCACCGAGGCTTTGTGATCAAACAAGTCGCAGCTACCCAAAACCATGAAAGCAAAGTAGCCAGCGTAGAGATCATCGTCGACAGCGATCGACCTATCTCGTTCTTGGTCAATCAAATTGAGAAGTTGTGGGATATTCGTACCGTAGAAGTACTTAAGATCCGCAACGATGAACTCCCAAATCACAACTTACAACAACACGTAAGTGCATAAGGAAGGCAATAAATGGCAACGAAAACTGCAGATTACATTTGGTTTAATGGTGAGATGCTCCCGTGGGCTGAAGCGAACGTTCACGTTCTTACTCACGCAATGCATTACGGCACCTCTGTTTTTGAAGGCGTACGCTGTTACAACACGCCAAAAGGACCAATTGTCTTCCGTCACCGTGAACATGCGCAACGTCTAAAAGATTCAGCCAAGATTTACCGCTTCCCGATTCCATACTCTGTGGAAGAAATTATGGAAGCAACACGTGAAACCCTTCGCCAGAACAAACTCGACAGTGCTTACATTCGTCCATTGGGCTTTGTGGGCAATGTTGGCTTGGGTGTTTGCCCGCCTGTTGGCACTGAAATGGATCTGATCATTGCGGCTTTCCCTTGGGGGTCTTACCTAGGTGAAGAAGCGTTAGAGAAAGGGGTTGATGCGATGATTTCAAGCTGGAACCGTGCAGCACCAAATACTATCCCTACCGCAGCGAAAGCAGGTGGTAACTACCTATCTTCACTGCTCGTTGGCGGTGAAGCTCGTCGTCACGGTTATGATGAAGGCATCGCTCTCAGCGTAGATGGTTACTTATCGGAAGGCGCAGGTGAAAACATCTTTGTTATCAAAGATGGCGTCATCACAACACCACCAGCAACCAGCGCTATTCTGCCAGGCATCACTCGCGATTCAATCATGACCATTGCGCGTGATAAAGGCTATGAAGTTCGTGAAGCAAACATTGCTCGTGAAGCCCTTTACCTTGCTGACGAAGTCTTCATGACAGGCACAGCCGCTGAAGTCGTACCTGTTGCAACCATCGACAAAATTGAAGTAGGCAGCGGTAAGCGCGGTCCTATCACCAAAGAACTACAAGCGGCCTATTTCGGCCTATTTAACGGCACCACGGAAGATAAGTGGGGCTGGTTAGACTATGTGTACCCAGAACAGAAGTAAGAAGGATTAGGAAATGCCAAAATATAGATCAGCAACCACCACACATGGTCGTAACATGGCGGGAGCACGTGCATTGTGGCGTGCCACTGGCGTCAAAGAAGAAGACTTCGGTAAACCAATCATCGCAGTAGTAAACTCATTTACTCAGTTTGTTCCGGGTCACGTACACCTGAAAGATATGGGTCAGCTTGTAGCACGCGAAATCGAAAAAGCTGGCGGTATCGCAAAAGAATTCAACACCATCGCCGTTGATGATGGTATCGCAATGGGTCACGGTGGCATGCTGTACTCATTGCCTTCACGCGAACTGATCGCAGACTCCGTTGAGTACATGGTAAACGCACACTGTGCCGATGCTATGGTGTGTATCTCTAACTGTGACAAAATCACTCCGGGAATGTTGATGGCATCAATGCGTCTCAACATTCCTGTTATCTTTGTTTCTGGTGGTCCAATGGAAGCGGGTAAAACCAAGCTTTCCGATCAGATCATCAAGCTAGACCTTGTTGATGCAATGATCCAGGGCGCAGATCCAAAAGTTTCTGATGAGCAAAGCGAACAGATCGAGCGCAGTGCATGCCCAACGTGTGGATCGTGTTCAGGCATGTTTACCGCAAACTCGATGAACTGTTTAACTGAAGCACTCGGTCTTTCTCAGCCGGGCAACGGTTCTATGTTGGCGACTCACGCAGACCGTGAACAGCTATTCCTTAACGCGGGTCGACGCATTGTTGAACTGACTCGTCGTTACTACGAGCAAGATGACGAATCCGCATTGCCACGCAACATCGCAACCTTTGATGCCTTTGAAAATGCTATGGCACTGGACATCGCTATGGGTGGCTCAACTAATACGATTTTGCACTTATTGGCAGCAGCGCAAGAAGGCGAAGTCGATTTTGATATGGAAGATATCGATCGCCTGTCTCGCCAAGTACCGCACCTGTGTAAAGTCGCACCGTCCACTCAGAAATATCACATGGAAGACGTGCACCGCGCTGGTGGTGTAATGGCTATCCTTGGTGAGCTTGACCGTGCCGGTCTACTGCACAATGATGCGCGCACCGTACTTGGTCTTTCCATGAAAGAGCAGCTCGCAAAATACGACATAATCCAAACTGAAGACGAAGAAGTACTCAAGTTCTACCGCGCAGGTCCTGCTGGTATTCGTACTACACAAGCATTCTCACAAGATTGTCGCTGGGATCGACTTGATGATGATCGCGCTGAAGGTTGTATTCGTGCCAAAGACAATGCTTTCAGCCAAGAAGGTGGTCTAGCTGTTCTATCTGGCAATATCGCACTGGATGGCTGTATCGTTAAGACCGCTGGCGTTGATGAAAGCATTCTTAAGTTCACTGGTCCTGCCGTGGTTTTCGAGAGCCAAGAAGACGCCGTTGAAGGCATCTTAGGCGGAAAAGTTAAAGCGGGCGACGTGGTAATTATCCGCTACGAAGGCCCTAAAGGTGGTCCGGGCATGCAAGAAATGCTGTACCCAACCACTTACTTGAAATCGATGGGACTCGGTAAAGAGTGTGCACTTCTGACTGACGGTCGCTTCTCTGGTGGTACATCAGGTCTGTCTATTGGTCACGCCTCTCCTGAAGCGGCAAATGGCGGTGCGATTGGTCTGGTAAAAGAAGGCGATATGATCGCAATTGATATTCCAAACCGTTCAATTTCACTCCAAGTATCTGAACAAGAGCTTGCTGATCGACGTGCAAAACAAGACGAACTAGGCTGGAAACCTGTTGACCGCCAACGTGAAGTTTCATTTGCACTTAAAGCTTACGCAAGTATGGCGACCAGTGCTGACAAAGGTGCAGTACGAGACAAATCTAAGCTTGAGGGCTAGCTTTATGAGTCAACCCTTTCCCTTAAAACAGGAAAACCAATCTGGTGCAGATTATCTGCGCCAGATCTTGCGAGCTCCTGTGTATGAAGTTGCAACAGTCACCCCATTGCAAGAAATGCCTCGCCTTGCTGCACGCATTGGTAACAATGTGCAAATCAAACGCGAAGATCGCCAGCCCGTACACTCGTTCAAACTGCGCGGCGCTTACAACATGGTTGCAAGCCTGTCTGAAGCACAAAAAGCCGCTGGTGTCATTGCTGCATCCGCAGGTAATCACGCCCAAGGCATGGCGCTTTCGGGTACAAAGCTAGGCATAAAAACCACCATTGTGATGCCAAAAACCACACCAGATATCAAAGTCGATGCGGTACGCGGGTTTGGTGGCAACGTGGTGCTGCATGGCAGTAATTTTGATGAAGCAAAAGCGGAAGCTGAGCGCCTATCCGAGTTAAACGGTTATACCTTTGTCCCACCATTCGATCATCCACTGGTGATTGCAGGTCAAGGTACTATCGGCATGGAAATGCTGCAGCAAAATGGTCACCTGGATTACATCTTCGTACCTGTTGGTGGTGGCGGTTTAGCCGCAGGCGTAGCGGTGCTTGTGAAGCAGTTGATGCCAGAAATCAAAGTAATTGCGGTCGAGCCAGAAGACTCTTCATGCTTAAAAGCAGCTTTGGATGCTGGTGAGCCAGTCGTACTAGACCAAGTCAGCATGTTTGCCGATGGCGTCGCAGTAAAGCGCATTGGTGAAGAGACATTTCGTCTGTGCCAAAAGTACATTGATGGGCATATCGCAGTTTCCAGTGATGAAATCTGCGCTGCTGTGAAAGACATCTTTGAAGATACTCGTGCTATCGCAGAACCTTCCGGCGCACTTGCTCTAGCGGGCTTAAAGAAGTTTGCTGAGCAAAACAAACTCGAAGGCAAAAATCTAGGCACCGTACTGTCAGGCGCCAACACCAACTTCCATGGTTTGCGTTATGTTTCTGAACGCTGCGAGCTTGGTGAGAAACGTGAAGGTCTGCTTGCGGTCACCATTCCTGAGCGTCAAGGTGCCTTCTTTGAGTTCTGTAACCTCATTGGCGGTCGTGCCGTAACGGAGTTTAACTATCGTTACAACGATGACGCACTGGCGAATATCTTTGTCGGTGTGCGTTTGCAAGGCGGTCAGGAAGAACTAGAAAACATCATCCATGACTTGCGTGATGGTGGTTACCCTGTGGTTGACCTCTCTGATGATGAAATGGCGAAACTGCACGTACGCTATATGATTGGTGGTAAACCATCTAAGCCACTCAAAGAACGCCTCTACAGCTTTGAGTTTCCAGAATATCCGGGAGCGCTACTGAAGTTCTTGAGTACACTCGGTACCCATTGGAATATCAGCTTGTTCAACTACCGTAACCACGGCGCTGACTACGGACGCGTTTTATGTGGTTTCGAGTTAGATGAAAGCGATTTAGCTCAGTTTTCTGCGCATTTGCGCGAACTTGGCTATCAATGCAAAGACGAAACAGATAACCCGTCTTACAAGTTTTTCTTGTCTTAGAGCCGCCAAAGCCACTTTCCTTGAAAGTGGCTTTTTGTTAGTACTGCAGCCAATCCTGATGCAGTTTATTTGGTGTACCTAAGTAATCCACCATCCATTGAATCAACTTGTGATTGTCATCTTTACGCCACACCAAACAACATTGGCTCAACGGTTTATCATCCTCCAGGACTTTTTCCACCAGCACACCATCGTGGATCAGTGGCATGGCAATATGGCGCGGCATGTAACCGACTCCTACTCCATTCTTCAGACATTCGATCGCGCTATACCAATTAGGTAACAGCAGACGACGCTGTTTCGGATAATGACCAGTATGACGTTTTGGCAGCACGTTCGAGGTATCATCGAGACAGATCGCCGGAAATTGACTCACAAACTCTTCTGTCAGGACTTGCTGGCGAACACAAGGGTGCGCAGGTGACATAACAAATGCCCAATCCAATACACCCATGTCTTTTACTTCAAAATCACCCCCAACTGGAATCGCTGACGTTGCACCAACGACAATATCAGCACGCCCTTGTGCAATCGCTTCCCATGAGCCGTTAAACACTTCCATGTTGATTTGCAGCTCAGCAAATTCAAACTCACGATAAAAATCTTCAACCAAAGGCTTAAGCTTATCGAGCTTAACCACGTTATCCAGTGTGAGCTTCAATGTTGACTGCCAACCATGTGCCGCGCGGCGAGTTTGCGCTTTCACTTCAGCCATTTGTCGTAGCATTAAACGCGCTTCTTCAATGAACAGCTCTCCAGCTGGTGTCAGTTCCACTTTTCTCGGTAATCGACGGAACAACACTACATCGAGATCTTGCTCTACTTGACGAACACCGTAGCTGATCGCAGAAGGGACTTTATGCAGCACTTCAGCAGCCGCAGTAAAACTGCCTAATCGAGCAACGGTATCGAGCATTTCCAGTGAAGACTTGGAGAACATGATTTCGACCTTTCAAAATTTTTGATTGATAACCAATAATTTTAGCGTTTTATTTTCTTAAAATCGAAAAATAGAATGGCGAGGTAAATAAATCAGGGTTGGCGCCAACTGATATTGACTAAAAAATGATTAAATAATTTGATTGGTTGAATCATGAAAATATCAAAACTACAACTCGTTTACCTTGCAGCCTTGTCTATGCTTGGCTTTATTGCGACCGATATGTACCTACCTGCGTTCAAAGCGATGGAAATCGACTTTGCAACAGGTCCAGAACAAATCGCACTTTCACTGACCGTATTTCTTGTTGGTATGGCTTTTGGTCAATTGATGTGGGGCTTGGCTTCAGACAAATTTGGACACCGTAATACACTGGCAGCTGGTTTAGTGCTGTTTACTGTTGCGTCCTTCGGTCTCGCATTCAGTGAGCAAGTGTGGCAACTATTAGCATTGCGCTTTGTTCAAGCAATTGGTGTCTGTGCCCCAGCTGTTATTTGGCAAGCGATGGTGATCAAACGTCACTCTAGCAGTAGCCAACAGATTTTTGCGACCATCATGCCGCTGGTGGCTCTGTCTCCAGCATTAGCACCTCAGTTAGGTGTACTGCTCGCAGATAGTTTTGGCTGGCATAGCATTTTTGTAGCGTTGACACTGATGGGCGTACTGCTTGTCGTTGCGACAATGGCGCAAAAAAATGAAAAGGCAGAAACAAAACAAACCAGCATGTCGTCTGACATCAAAGCACTTCTAGGATCTAAAACTTACCTAGGCAACGTGTTTATGTTTGCGACGGCATCTGCAGCTTTCTTCGCTTACCTAACAGGTATGCCAGAAATCATGTCTCAACTCGGCTACGAAGCAAAAGACATCGGTTTGAGCTTTATCCCACAAACCATTGCTTTCATGGTGGGTGGTTACCTAGGTAAAGTTGGTGTTCGCAAATTTGGTGATGAAAAAATTCTGCGTCAGTTGATCGGTTTATTCAGTGTTGCCGCGTTGCTTATCTTCGTAGCTTCGCAGTGGGAATTGACCTCCATCTGGCCAATCCTAGCGCCTTTCTGTTTGATTGCGGTAGCGAATGGTGCACTGTACCCAATCGTAGTAAACCGTGCATTGGCAAGTGCGAAGCAAAGCCCTGCAACCGCAGCTGGTTTGCAAAACAGCCTGCAAATTACCGTGAGCAGCCTATCAAGCGCACTAGTAGCAGCGATGGCAAGCCAAGCTCAGATGGTAACGGGTGTTGCAATCATCATCTGTATGGGGGGTCTATGGATGGGTTACATCTTGTCTAACCGTGAATTATCTAAACACTTCACAACTCCAGACAATGCTCGCGTAGTGAGTGAAGACGAGCTTTAGATTCAATTCAAAGTCATCTTAATTAAAACAAAGAGCCGCTGCTGAGCGGCTCTTTTATTCTGTGATAGTAACAATAAGCAACGAACTTACATGCTCTTCAGTCCCCACTTTTCAGCGGTTTGCTCAAAGAAGCCTTGGGTTTTCTTCAACTCAACCCAATGATTGATGTAATTAATCCATACTTGATCATCTTGAGGTAGCAGCATCGCAATAGGGGTAGGCTTACGAGGCTCCTTCACCGGCACTATCGCCAGTTGCTTAAACTTGGTCACCAACGTTGCCGCTTCTACATTGGATGTTACCGATACATCAGCGCGGCGAGCTAATAATTCTTGGAAATCACGCGCAGGCGCTTCAATCACAATATGTTGTGCAGATGGAAAGAAATCTTTGACCATCTTTTCTTGCACTGTCCCCAGCGTAGCCGCCACTTTTACATCAGGTTTGTCAAAGTCAGCCCAATCAGAGAACTTCGCTAAGTCTTTCTTTTGTACAACAGGAACAAACGCAAGGTAGAAATACGGTTGGCTATAACCCGCAACTTTCGCTCGTGACATATTCAATGATGCACTACCCGTAATATCGTATTTGTTGGCAGTAATGCCATTGACTAGCGTTTTCCAATCGGTCGCGACGTATTCCACCTTAACACCAAGATCTTTAGCAAGCTCAGAGGTGACGTCGATATCAAAACCACGATAGCTATTGGTCGCTGGATCTTTCATCGTCATCGGATTCCAATCCCCTGTCGTCCCGACACGCAACACACCTTTATCTAAGATCTCTTGTAGACGACTTTCTGCATGAGCGACTTGAGTTATCGCAAGCAAACACATTCCTAGCGCAAGCAAAGTTTTTTTCATTTTCTATTCCCTTAAAAGAATGACGGTAGGAGATATTCCCTTTAATTATTAACCATTAGTACGGCTTCATTGATAACATAGCAGCAACAAAGGAAGTTTTTTAGTCAGTTCAGGGAGTAAATGTGAACTATCGACATCTATGCTTAGTTTCGCTGCTGTTTCTCACCGGTTGTTCCGATTATCAGTGGGGCTGGTATGTGCTTGACCCATCAACCGAGCAAGGGCTGACAAACATCAAGTTTTTGGTCGCCGGTTTTAATGACACGATCCAAGTGTCACTACTCAGCATGCTGTTTGCAATGACCATCGGATTGATCATTGCTCTTCCCGCCCTTTCTGACTCTCCAGTGCTCAAGTGGATCAACCGCGTTTATGTGGAAGTGATCCGTTCTATTCCCGTTTTGGTATTGTTGCTGTGGGTGTATTACGGAATGCCAACGTTACTCGATGTATCCTTAAACCACTTTTGGGCAGGTGTCATTGCGCTAACTATCGCAGAAAGTGCCTTTATGGCGGAAGTATTTAGAGGGGGAATCCAAGCCATCAGTCGCGGACAACACGAGGCAGCGGAGTCATTAGGGTTAAACTACTGGCAAAAAATGCGCTTAGTGATCCTTCCACAAGCATTTCGCCAAATCTTACCGCCGCTGGGGAATCAATTCGTTTATATCCTTAAGATGAGTTCGTTAGTCAGCGTAATCGGTCTAAGCGACTTAACAAGGCGTGCTAATGAATTGGTCGTGAATGAGTACTTACCATTAGAGATCTATACATTTCTCGTCTTAGAGTATTTGGTGCTGATTCTTTTGGTCTCTCAAGCGGTTCGCTGGCTAGAAAAACGCATAGCGATTCCGAGTCACTAAACTCTCCCTTTCACAACACTAGATACAACAAAGCCGCTCAGATGAGCGGCTTTGGTTTATTTCGGTTAAAGAAAGCAGCTGAGGCTTACTTTTGTTTTACCGGGCGTTGCCAACCGGTAATTTTGCGCTCTTTCGCACGAGTAATCACAAGCTCACCTTCTGCAACGTCTTTGGTTAATGTCGTACCAGCACCAATCGTTGCACCATCAGCAATCGTCACTGGCGCAACAAGCTGGCTATCTGAGCCAACGAAGACGTCGTTACCAATGATGGTCTTAAACTTGTTCGCACCATCGTAGTTACAAGTGATGGTACCTGCACCGATGTTAGTACGTTGACCGATCTCAGCATCACCTAGGTAAGTCAGATGGTTCGCTTTAGAGCCTTCGCCGATACGTGCGTTTTTCACTTCTACGAAGTTACCTACGTGAGAATCGTTACGCATTTCTGCGCCAGGGCGTAGGCGTGTGAATGGACCAACTGTACATTCTTCACCAACTGTTGCACCTTCAATCACACTGTAAGGACGAACCACCGTGTTATCATCGATTTCACAGTCTTTCAGTACGCAACCAGCACCGATTACGACGTTATCACCCAGTGATACTTTACCTTCGATGATCACGTTTGCATCGATTTCACAATCCATACCGCATTGCAGTTCACCGCGTAGGTCGAAACGTGCTGGATCACGCAGCATTACGCCTTGCTCTAATAGCTTCTGTGCTTGCATTGATTGGAATGCACGCTCAAGACGAGCCAGTTGAGCACGGTCGTTAACGCCTTCTACTTCAATCGCGTTTACTGGATGCACAGCCTCAACCGCGCGACCTTCATCGTGTGCTGCCGCGATAACGTCTGTTAAGTAGTATTCGCCTTGTGCGTTTTCATTATTTAGACCAGCAAGCCAGCGTTTCAGGTCACCACCTGTCGCCACCAGCACACCAGTATTACATTCTTTGATGAGCTTCTGCTCTTCTGTTGCGTCTTTTTGCTCGACGATCGCCACTACTGGACCATTTTTACGAATGATACGACCGTAACCCATTGGGTTATCTAGCATCACTGTTAGTAGTGCAATACCGCCTGTTGGTTGTGCATCTAATAGGTTTTCAATCGTTTCTGCTGAAATCAGTGGAACATCACCGTAAAGCACCAGTACTTTTTCATCGTCTTCAAACTTCGGAGACGCTTGATCAACCGCGTGACCTGTACCTAGTTGCTCCGCTTGCAGTACCCAATTAACCGGCTCTTTTGCTAGCGTTTGTTGCATTTGATCACCACCGTGACCATATACTAGGTGGATGTTTTGTGCGCCAAGACCTGTACATGTATCGATAACATGTTTTGCCATTGGCTTCCCTGCCAAAGTGTGTAGCACTTTAGGCATGTTTGAATACATACGGGTACCTTTACCCGCAGCAAGGATCACAGCACTGAATTTCATTAATAACCTATTGACGTTCTATTTTAATTGGGCGTTATTTTAAACACCTTGGAAGGATTAGTTAATGGTGAGATGTAAATTTCCAACTAAAATTAATCAAAAAGGCGACCAATTGGCCGCCTTTTTTCATGCAACGTTGCTAATTGAGCTTAGCGACGCTTTTTGGTCAGCTCGATAACTCGTAGCTGAGCAATGGCTTTAGCCAGTTCACTGGCCGCTTGTGCGAAGTCCATATCACCGTGCTGATTCTGGATTTGCTCCTCAGCGCGGCGCTTGGCTTCTTCTGCCTTCGCTGCGTCTAGATCTTCACCACGAATCGCTGTATCAGCCAGTACTGTAGCAGTACCAGGCTGAACTTCGACCATACCACCAGAGACATAAATGAACTCTTCGTGGCCGTGCTGTTTCACAATACGCACCATACCAGGCTTAATAGCGGACAGCAGCGGAGTGTGGCCGTGGAAAATACCCAGCTCACCTTCGCTACCGGTCACCTGAAACGTTTCTACGCGACCAGAGAAAATACGTTTCTCAGCGCTTACTACGTCTAGGTGAAAGGTTATTGGTGCCATATCGCCTCCTAGTTAGCCTTATAGCTTCTTCGCATTCTCGATAGCATCGTCAATCGTACCGCAGTACATGAACGCTTGCTCTGGAATGTCATCGTATTCACCAGCTAGTAGACCTTTGAAGCCACGTAGTGTCTCTTTAAGAGGTACGTAAACGCCTGGGTCACCTGTAAATACTTCCGCTACGTGGTAAGGCTGAGTTAGGAAACGCTCAATCTTACGTGCACGAGATACAACTTGCTTATCTTCTTCAGATAGCTCGTCCATACCTAGAATCGCGATGATATCTTTCAGCTCTTTGTAGCGCTGAAGTGTCTGCTGAACGCCACGAGCTGTGTCGTAGTGCTCTTGACCAACTACTAGTGGGTCTAGCTGACGAGAAGTCGAATCTAGTGGGTCGATCGCAGGGTATAGACCCATAGCTGCGATGTTACGGTTAAGTACAACCGTTGCATCCAAGTGCGCGAACGTTGTTGCTGGAGACGGGTCAGTCAAGTCATCCGCAGGTACGTATACCGCCTGTACAGACGTGATAGAACCTTGCTTAGTTGACGTGATACGCTCCTGAAGTACACCCATCTCTTCTGCAAGAGTTGGCTGGTAACCTACCGCAGAAGGCATACGACCTAGAAGTGCTGATACCTCAGTACCTGCAAGCGTGTAACGGTAGATGTTATCAACGAACAGAAGTACGTCACGACCTTCGTCACGGAAACGTTCTGCCATTGTTAGACCAGTCAGTGCAACACGTAGACGGTTGCCTGGTGGCTCGTTCATCTGACCGTAAACCATCGCTACTTTAGATTCTTCAGGATTCTCAACGTTTACAACGCCCGCTTCCTGCATCTCGAAGTAGAAATCGTTACCTTCACGAGTACGTTCACCAACACCAGCAAATACTGATAGACCTGAGTGTTGAAGTGCGATGTTGTTGATAAGCTCCATCATGTTAACAGTCTTACCTACACCTGCACCACCGAATAGACCGATTTTACCACCCTTAGCGAATGGACAAACCAAGTCGATTACTTTAACACCAGTTTCTAGAAGTGCTGTTTCGTTTGATTGCTCTTCGTAGCTTGGTGCTTCACGGTGAATAGAGTAAACCTCTTCTGCACCGATCTCACCACGCTCATCAATCGCGTCACCTAGGACGTTCATGATACGACCTAGAGTTTTAGTACCTACTGGTACTGAAATTGGAGCGCCAGTGTTAACCACTTCAACGCCACGACGTAAACCATCAGAGCTACCCATTACGATACAACGAACTACGCCACCGCCTAGCTGTTGTTGAACCTCAAGAACTAGACGCTCTTTAGATTCTGTAACGTTTAGAGCGTCATATACACTTGGTACTTCGCTCTGTGGGAACTCTACGTCGACTACCGCACCGATGATCTGTACGATCTTACCTGTAGCCATCGTTAATCCTCTAAACTATTTCGTTTTACCTAAGCTTAAACCGCAGATGCACCACCAACGATTTCCGATAGTTCTTGTGTGATCGCAGCCTGACGGGCTTTGTTGTACACAAGTTCTAAATCTTCAATCAAGTTGGTTGCGTTATCCGTTGCAGCCTTCATCGCAATCATTCGAGCCGCTTGCTCACAAGCAAGGTTCTCAACCACACCTTGGTATACCTGAGACTCTACGTAACGCACTAGAAGTGTGTCTAATAGAGGTTTTGGCTCAGGCTCATAGATGTAGTCCCATGAGTGCTCACGCTGCATCTCTTCGCTGTCCGATTTAGGCAAAGGTAGCAATTGATCGATCGTTGGTTGCTGAATCATAGTGTTTACAAACTTGTTAAACACCACATATAGACGATCCAGTTCACCTTCATCGTATTTCTTAAGCATTACGCCAACAGAACCGATTAGGTCTTCTAGACTTGGGCTATCACCCAAACCAGAAACCTGTGCCGCAACTTTTGCGCCACCATGTTTAAAGAAAGCTGTTGCTTTTGAACCAATTACAGCCAGTTCAACTTCAGCACCTTTCTCTTTCCATGATTGCATGTCTGTAACGGCTTTCTTGAACACGTTAATGTTCAAACCACCACACAGACCACGGTCTGTCGAAACGATGATGTAACCAACACGTTTAGCTTCACGCTCTTCTAGGTACGGATGACGGTACTCTAGGTTTGCGTTAGCCACATGACCGATCACTTTACGCATTGTTTCAGCGTATGGACGAGAAGCTTCCATTGCGTCTTGAGAACGACGCATTTTTGAAGCTGCTACCATTTCCATCGCTTTCGTAATTTTCTGAGTGCTTTTAACACTACCGATTTTATTACGTATCTCTTTTGCGCCGGCCATCGTTACTCTCCGTTAGTTGGTGGCAGAAACTGCCACCGACCTAATTACCAAGTTTGGGTTGCTACGAAGTCGTCAGTCAGTTTCTTCAACTGAGCTTCAACTTCATCGTTGTATGCACCCGTCTTGTCGATCTCAGCTGCGAATTCAGCGTATTGACCGCGAGCGTACGATAGTAGAGCCGCTTCGAAATCTAGCAGTTTGCTTAGTTCAACATCTGCTAAATAGCCGCGCTCTGCCGCGAAGATTACTAGTGCTTGGTCAAATACAGACATTGGAGCGTACTGCTTTTGCTTCATTAGTTCTGTAACTTTTTGACCGTGGTCTAGCTGTTTCTTCGTCGCTTCATCAAGGTCAGACGAGAACTGCGCGAATGCCGCTAGTTCACGGTACTGAGCTAGTGCAGTACGGATACCGCCTGATAGCTTCTTGATGATTTTCGTCTGAGCTGAACCACCTACACGAGATACTGAGATACCTGGGTCAACCGCTGGACGTACACCTGCGTTGAATAGCTCAGTTTGTAGGAAGATCTGACCATCGGTAATCGAGATTACGTTAGTCGGTACGAATGCTGAAACGTCACCTGCTTGAGTTTCAATGATAGGAAGAGCAGTTAGAGAACCAGTCTTACCTTTCACTTCACCGTTAGTGAAACGCTCTACGTACTCTTCGTTTACACGAGCTGCACGCTCTAGTAGACGCGAGTGTAGGTAGAATACATCACCTGGGAATGCCTCACGGCCTGGTGGACGTTTTAGTAGTAGAGAGATCTGACGGTAAGCTACCGCTTGCTTAGATAGATCATCGTAAACAATCAGTGCGTCTTCACCGCGATCGCGGAAGTATTCACCCATCGCACAACCTGCGTATGGCGCTAGATATTGTAGCGCTGCAGACTCAGAAGCAGATGCAACAACAACGATAGTGTTAGCCAGCGCGCCGTGCTCTTCTAGTTTGCGAACTACGTTAGCGATAGTCGATGCTTTCTGACCGATTGCTACGTAGATTGAGAAAATACCAGAGTCTTTCTGGTTGATAATCGCGTCGATCGCCATTGCTGTTTTACCAGTCTGACGGTCACCGATTACAAGCTCACGCTGACCACGACCGATTGGGATCATTGAGTCAACTGATTTGTAACCAGTTTGCACAGGTTGGTCTACCGATTTACGGTCGATTACACCTGGTGCGATTACTTCTACAGGCGAAGTCAATTTAGCTTCGATTGGACCTTTACCATCGATAGGCTCACCTAGTGTGTTCACTACGCGACCTAGAAGTTCTGGACCAACTGGCACTTCAAGAATGCGACCAGTACCTGTAACTTTCATGCCTTCCTTAAGGTCAGCATATGGGCCCATTACTACCGCACCAACCGAGTCACGCTCAAGGTTAAGTGCTAGTGCATAACGGCCACCCGGTAATTCAATCATTTCACCTTGCATCACGTCCGCTAGGCCGTGGATGCGGATGATACCATCGCTTACCGATACGATAGTACCCTCGTTGCGAGCTTCACTAACAACTTCGAAAGATTCGATACGTTGTTTGATCAGATCGCTAATTTCCGTGGAATTAAGTTGCATGCTCCAATCCCCATTAAGACTGCAATGCATCGCTCAGGCGGTTCAAACGACCACGCGCTGAGTCATCGATGACTAGGTCTCCGGCTCGAATAATAACCCCACCAAGTAGGGTCTCATCTACACTGCAATTCAGCTTCACTTTGCGTTCAAGACGCACTTCAAGTTTGCTGCCAATGTTTGCAAGTTGTTCATCAGAAAGTTCGCTTGCTGAAATTACTTCAACATCGATTTCTTTCTCATGCTCTTTCTTCAATAGGAAGAATTGTTCACAAACATCAGGAAGGGCCGTCAGACGACCATTCTCAGCCATTACCTTAATCAGGTTTTGACCGTGCGCATCAACTTGTTCGCCACAAACTGCAACAAAGATCTCTGCCATTTTATCAGCAGAAACTGAACCTGTTAGAAGTTCATTCATTTGTTCGTTTTTGGCAACTTCAGCAGCAAAAGATAGCATTTGACTCCATTGGTCTAGCTGATCTTTGTCTACAGCAAAGTCGAAGGCTGCTTTAGCATAGGGGCGTGCGATTGTAGTCAAATCAGACATATGCGCCCCCAGACTTAAAGTTTTGCAGTAATGTTGTCGAGAATATCTTTCTGAGCGTCTTTATCGATAGTACGCTCAAGGATTTTCTCAGCACCAGCTACAGCCAGAGTAGCAACTTGTTTGCGCAGCTCATCGCGTGCACGATTACGTTCAGCTTCAAGTTCTGCTTCCGCTTGCGCTAGGATTTTCTGGCGTTCTGCCTGAGCTTCCTCGCGAGCTTCATCAATAATTTGAGACTTACGCTTGTTCGCTTGGTCGATGATCTCAGTTGCTGTGCGCTTCGCTTCTTTCATCTGATCAGAAGCGTTGGCTTGTGCTAGATCCAAGTCTTTTGCAGCACGTTCCGCTGCTTGAAGACCATCAGCAATTTTCTTCTGACGCTCTTCGATCGCTTGCATCAATGGTGGCCATACATACTTCATGCAGAACCACACAAATAGTGCGAACGAGATTGCTTGACCTAGCAGAGTTGCGTTTATGTTCACAACAGCTACCCCTCTATTTGGACTTAGTGTTAATCAGTGACAAGCCTGAGCTCGTCCCGAGTTAAAGGTGATTAACCTAGTTGACCAACGAATGGGTTTGCGAATGTGAATAGTAGCGCGATTACGATACCGATCATTGGAACCGCATCAAGTAGACCTGCGATGATGAACATCTTAACTTGTAGCATAGGAGCCATTTCTGGTTGACGTGCTGCACCTTCTAGGAATTTACCACCTAGTAGTGCGAAACCAATCGCTGTACCAAGAGAAGCAAGACCGACGATAATACCTACGGCGATTGCAGAAAAGCTCAGTAAAGTTTCCATTACTATCTCCAATTTATAGTTGTTGGCTTAGTGCCCAAATAAAAAGCTTAAAAAATTAATGATCAGAGTCTTCGTGTGCCATTGACAGGTAAACAATTGTCAACATCATGAATACGAAGGCTTGAATCGTAATAACCAAGATATGGAAGATTGCCCACGGTAGTGAACCCATCCATTGCAAGTACCATGGTAGCATTGCCGCACAAAGAATGAATACAACCTCACCCGCGAACATGTTACCGAATAGACGCATACCAAGTGATAGAGGCTTCGCTAGTAGCGATACCACTTCAATCAGTAGGTTAAACGGAATCATCAGTGGGTGATTGAATGGATGTAGTGCAAGTTCTTTTGCGAATCCACCTAGACCTTTCACTTTGATGCTGTAGTAGATCATCAATGCGAAAACGCCTAGAGCCATAGCCATGGTGATATTCACATCAGCAGACGGTACAACCTTAAGATAAGGGATACCTAGCCAATGCTCTGCTGGGTACGGTAAGAAGTCGATAGGAACTAAGTCCATCACGTTCATCAAAAATACCCAACAAAAGATAGTCAGTGCTAAAGGCGCGATCAGTGGGTTGCGTCCATGGAACGTGTCTTTGACGTTTTCCGCGACAAATTCAACGATCATTTCTACAGCACACTGAAGCTTACCCGGTACACCCGCTGTTGTTCTCTTCGCTACTTTGTAAAAAATTCCGAGGAAGATTAAACCAGTAAACCAAGAAAAAAACAGGCTATCGATATGTACGTTCCAGAAACTTGTCTCCTCCGCTACTAGACCTAACTTGTAAAGAGATAGGTTAGTAAGGTGGTGGGCAATGTAACCGGACGATGTTAGCGCTTCACCTGGCGCAGCCATAACTCATCCTATTTTTTGTTGTTAATGAATAGCACTGGTGCACAGATATTAATACCTAGTACCAGCAAATAGGTTAGTTTGAGGGGAACAAGTTCCACCTGCATATACATGTAGGCTACGTAGAACAACACAACCGTGATGAGGATTTTCAGAACTTCGCCTGTATAGAAAGAAGCCGCGATACGCTTGGCAGCGCGAGCCCCACTAAACATAAAAGCACATAACGCAAAGACAGCATTGGCAACAACAAAAATGCCCCCACCAACCAGCGCTGAAATTCCCCATTCAGGATTCACGGCTATCGCCATTCCTGCAGCCACAAAAATAACCGCGCCAGACTGGATCATTAACAATTGCTTTGCGAGCTCTCGTCCTGGTCTAGCTAACGCAGCTACCATGTATTCGTACCTCTAGTAATATCCACTTTGCACTAAACTCTCTGTGCAGGGAAATTGGCGAAAATTATACGGTGAGAACAATTGAATGCAATTATATTGCATCAAAAACTTACAGTTTTGTTTACAATCCGACAACTTTCACACAAAATTCGATTATTTTGATTAATTGACCTAAATCAATTATCTCATCTAGGCCTCTAGCTTGGCAATCAGTTGATCCAATTTGTGAGGCTCATCAAGACTTATCGTCACTTTCGCTTTGCCGTTTGCAGAACGGACCAAAGAAACCTTAGCATCAAGCAGTTGACTCAATTTATGCGACATTTGCTCTGCTTCGGTATCTTCTTGTTGAGCTTTTTGCTCATTCTGTGGGGCTAAGCACTTTTTTACTAACTGTTCGGTTTGGCGAACAGTCATTTGCTTCTTAGCCACTTGTTGCGCCACTTCGACCTGTTGTTCGCCTTCTAACGCTAACAGAGCTCGAGCATGACCCATTTCCAATTTTTTATCTGCAACCAGACCTTTTACATCAATTTCCAACTGATTTAGACGTAATAGGTTACTCACGGTCGTTCTTGATTTTCCAATCACATCGGCCACTTGCTGATGTGTCAACGTGAATTCATCTTGTAGACGTTCAAGCGCTTGCGCTTCTTCAATCACGTTCAAATCTTCACGCTGAATGTTTTCAATCAACGCCATCGCTATCGCAGCACGGTCTTCGACCTTTTTCACCAAACAAGGTACACGCTTTAGACCGGCTTGCTTTGCCGCACGCCAACGACGCTCACCTGCGATGATTTCAAACTGACCGCTTGCCACTTGGCGAACCACGATTGGCTGAATAATGCCTTGCGATTGAATCGAAGCGGCTAGTTCTTCTAGCGCTTCTGGAGCCATATCTTTACGCGGTTGGTAAACACCCGGCTGCAATTGACCAATAGCCAAATCAGTCAACTCGCCATCAGCCGACAACGCTTGGCTTTGCGATGCAATGTGCTGTTTTTCACGAGCTAACGAACTGGTCGACAACAACGCATCCAGTCCTTTTCCTAGACCACGCTTAGACATAGGAGGAATTCCTTAGGTTAGAGTTAAACTGGGATTTCTTCGCGGCGGAGCATTTCGCCCGCTAAAGCAAGATACGCTTTGGCGCCAGCTGAGTACTTGTCATAGTACATAGCTGGTTTACCGTGGCTCGGCGCTTCGGCCAAACGCACATTACGTGGGATCACAGTACGGTAAACTTTACTACCAAAGTGTTTTTTAAGTTGATCGGATACTTCATTAGATAGGCGGTTACGTGGGTCGTACATGGTACGCAGTAAACCTTCAATTTTGAGGTTCTCATTAACCACGGCCGCTAACTTGCTGATTGTATCCATAAGAGCAGTTAAACCTTCTAACGCAAAGTATTCACATTGCATCGGCACCAGCACAGAGTCGGCTGCGGCCATTGCGTTGATTGTAAGAAGGTTTAGAGAAGGAGGACAATCAATAAAGATGAAATCATAGTTATCGCGAACTGGCGCAAGGGCGTTTTTGAGACGAACCTCACGCGCGAATACTTCCATCAATTTGATTTCTGCAGCAGTCACGTCACCGTTCGCTGCAATCAGATCGTATTTCCCAGTGGTTTGTGTGCAAACCACTTGATCAAAAGGGGTATCTTCAACCAAAAGATCATACGCTGTCGCGTCAACCATGTACTTGTCGACACCACTAGCCATAGTAGCATTGCCTTGAGGGTCGAGATCGATCACCAAAACTTTGCGCTTTGTTGCCGCCATCGAAGCTGCTAAGTTAATGCACGTTGTTGTTTTGCCGACCCCACCTTTCTGGTTGGCGATTGCTACAATTTTACCCACGATTACCTCGCTAATTTTCCTTGCGCGATAAGATTACTAGATGACGATCACCTTCCAACTCAGGAACAGCTAAAGATATGATCTCCGTCACACTACACCATTCAGGAAGCTGATCTATTTCATCTTTAGGGTGTTGTCCTTTCAATGCAAGAAACACCCCTGAATCTTGTTTAGGCAAATGATGACACCATTCCACCATGTCCGTCATTGAAGCAAAAGCTCGACTCAAAACGCCATCAAATTTTTCTTCTGGCTGGAATTCTTCAACGCGACTTTGAATTGGTGTCACATTTTTCAACCCAAGTGCGTGCACAACTTGCTTGAGAAAACGAATGCGCTTACCAAGGCTATCGAGCAAGAAGAACGTCTTCTCAGGGTTCATGATTGCGAGTGGAATGCCAGGTAAACCAGGTCCTGTGCCAACATCGATAAAGCGCTCACCCGGTAAGTGAGTGCTAACGATGATGCTATCAAGGATATGTTTCACTAACATCTCAAACGGATCACGGACCGACGTCAAGTTGTAAGCTTTGTTCCACTTGTCGAGCAATTCGACGTAACCGACTAACTGCTCGCGTTGCTTTTCAGACACTTCTAAATCGGTTTGTGCGATCAGCTCGTCTAATCTGGTACGTAAAGCGCTCATTATTCTTCCTCACCTTTCTTCAGCAAACCGTGCTTCTTCAGGTGAACAAGCAAAATAGAAATCGCCGCAGGGGTAATGCCCGAGATGCGAGATGCAATACCAATGCTTTCTGGTTTCGCTTCTGTCAGCTTTGCAACGACTTCATTGGAAAGACCTTTCACGTCTTTGTAGTCCAAATCAGCTGGCAACTTAGTGTGCTCATGGCGCAGCGATTTTTCGATCTCTTCTTGTTGACGCTTGATGTAACCATCGTACTTAACCTGAATTTCAACTTGCTCAGCAGCTTGTTGATCTTCCAGTGCCGGAGCAAAAGCTTCGAGCTCGGTCAATTGTGAGTATGAGATCTCTGGGCGACGAAGAAGATCCTCACCACTTGCTTCACGCGCCATTGGCGTTTTCAGCAGCTTGTTTAATTCATCGATACCAATTGAATTTGGATTCATCCAGGTCGACTTTAGGCGTTGGCGCTCAGTTTCCATGTTGTCGATTTTTTCGTTGAAACGTGCCCAACGAACATCATCAATCAAACCAAGTTCACGTGCTTTTTCCGTCAAACGCAAATCGGCGTTATCTTCACGTAGCAACAAACGGTATTCCGCTCGAGACGTGAACATTCGGTACGGTTCTTTGGTACCCATGGTCGACAGATCGTCAATTAGAACACCCATGTAAGCTTGGTCACGACGAGGGCTCCAGCCTTCTTTGCCTTGACTGTGCAAACTTGCATTAAGACCAGCCATTAAACCCTGTGCAGCGGCTTCTTCATAACCTGTTGTACCGTTGATTTGCCCCGCGAAGAACAAACCATTGATGAATTTGGTTTCGTACGTTTGCTTCAAATCACGAGGGTCGAAGAAATCGTATTCAATCGCATAACCAGGACGAACAATGTGTGCGTTTTCAAACCCTTTCATTGAACGAACGATTTGAACTTGAACGTCAAACGGCAAACTGGTGGAAATACCATTAGGGTATAACTCGTGCGTCGTTAAACCTTCTGGCTCAATAAAGATTTGGTGACTGTTTTTATCCGCAAAGCGCATCACTTTGTCTTCGATAGACGGACAGTAGCGTGGACCGATACCTTCGATCACACCAGCGTACATTGGGCTACGATCAAGGTTATTACGGATCACTTCATGAGTTTGCTCATTGGTGTGAGTGATAAAACATGGGATCTGACGTGGATGGTGCTCTCGTTTCCCCATAAATGAAAATACAGGTGTCGGGTTGTCACCATGCTGCGCTTCTAGCACTGAGAAATCAACGCTTCGAGCATCAATACGCGGTGGCGTACCTGTTTTTAATCGATCAACTCGGAATGGTAGTTCACGCAATCGATCCGCCAATGCAATCGATGGTGGATCACCAGCACGACCACCGGATGAACTTTCCATACCAATGTGGATCTTACCACCAAGGAAAGTACCAACCGTTAATACCACAGCTTTCGCGTGGAATTTCAGCCCCATTTGTGTCACAACGCCAACCACACGATCTTGCTCCACAATCAGATCGTCGACCGATTGCTGGAACAGAGTTAGATTTGGCGCATTTTCTAATGCGTTGCGTACGTATGCTTTGTATAGAGCACGGTCTGCTTGAGCTCGTGTAGCTCGAACCGCTGGACCTTTGGAAGCATTTAGCGTTCGGAATTGAATACCCGCATGGTCAATGGCTTCAGCCATCAGACCGCCCATAGCATCCACTTCTTTTACTAAGTGACCTTTACCGATACCACCAATCGCCGGATTACAAGACATCTGGCCTAATGTATCGATGTTATGGGTAAGGAGAAGGGTTTTTTGTCCTGTGCGTGCAGATGCGAGCGCGGCTTCCGTTCCTGCGTGTCCGCCACCAACAACAATGACGTCAAAGTTTTCGTGATAAAGCATGAACTGACCTCAGGTATTCAAAGGATTTAATGGACAGATAAAAAAGAGCGGTATTTTACCTTTTTTATCTATGAGAGAGAATCGTTTTCTCGCTTTTCACATTTTAGACCTTAAGACTATATATATAAGATCTATATATATGATCTTTTATTGGATCTATTATTAGGATCGCAGGTTTCTGTGGATAACTGGAAAATGATCAACAAGATCATGGATCTTCTTTGGATCAAATCTTGTGATCATGATTTGATCTGATCGAGGATTTCCTGAGATCAAAATCGATGGTTATGCACAGGGCTAAAAAAAGATCTAAGTTGTTATTTGGATAACTAAAGGAAAGTCACTGGATCTTACCTTACTTATCCACAGATGTTTTGGGTGTTTTTTGAGCGGTTGAACGGTGTTGGCTGATAGGAGTTATTCACAAAGAGGAAAAACAGAGCCGTAATTCGGCTCTGTGAAAGGGGGATTAAGCAGAAAAACGTGCGAGGTTCTCGTTTAACCAAGCTTCTGCTGCGTCTTCAGGTACATCATGGTTAAGCACGTCTATTTTCAAGCAATCTGCTAAAGGTGTCGCACCAATATCTTCTAGTAGGTCATATGCATGCTGACCTGCAGCACAGAATGTATCGTAGCTTGAATCACCAATTGCGATGACGGCGAACTTCACATCCGCCATTTTTGGTGGCGTATTTTGCAGTGCGTTGATGAAAGGTTGGATATTGTCTGGATATTCACCTGCACCGTGAGTTGAAGTGATAACTAACCAAGTGCCTCGATTCTCGATCGACGACAACTCTGGTTGATTGTGGATCGTTGTTTCCAATCCGTTCTCATTGAGTAGATCACTTAGGTGATCACCAACGTATTCCGCACCACCGAGAGTACTGCCTGTAATAATGTGGATCATGTGTCTTCCTTTATAAGTCATACCAACGACAAGTTGCAGTTGTTCGTCAGTACAAAAAGAAACGCGGTGTTAAGCTTATGCCTGACACCGCGCGTTTTACTATTTACCGATACAGAATGAGGAGAAGATTCGTCCAAGGAGGTCATCGGAACTGAACTCTCCGGTAATCTCGTTCAAGTGTTGCTGAGTGATACGCAGTTCTTCTGCCAAAATCTCGCCAGCCATGAAGCCTTCAAGCTGTTCTTGACCTATTTGTAGGTGCTGAGCTGCACGTTCTAATGCATCGAGATGGCGACGACGAGCCATAAAGCCGCCTTCCGTATTGCCTGAGAAGCCCATACATTCTTTTAAATGGGTGCGTAAAGCATCCACACCTGCGCCTGTTTTTGCCGAAAGACGAATTAACGTTGGATCATTCACATGGCAGATCCCCATTTCTTCACCGGTTTGATCCGCTTTGTTACGGATCACCGTCATTCCAATACTGTTTGGTAGGCGATCAACGAAATCAGGCCATATGTCTTTTGGATCCGTGGCGTCAGTCGTGGTGCCATCTACCATGAAGAGCACACGGTCCGCTTGGGCTATTTCGTCCCATGCTCGCTCGATACCGATTTTCTCAACCTCATCTGAAGCATCACGCAGACCGGCAGTATCAATAATGTGTAGAGGCATACCATCAATGTGAATGTGTTCACGCAGTACATCACGTGTTGTACCAGCAATATCAGTCACAATTGCAGACTCTTTGCCTGACAGAGCATTCAGAAGGCTAGATTTACCCGCATTAGGACGACCTGCAATCACGACTTTCATACCTTCACGCATGATGGCGCCTTGGTTTGCTTCTTTACGCACTGCATCTAGGTTATCGATGATGGCTTGAAGATCGGCTGATACTTTTCCATCGGCAAGAAAGTCTATTTCTTCTTCAGGGAAATCGATCGCTGCTTCAACGTAAATTCGTAGGTGAATCAACGACTCCACCAGCGTTTGAATACGTTGTGAGAACTGACCCTGCAGCGATTGCAATGCTGATTTTGCCGCTTCTTCTGAGCTTGCATCGATCAAGTCTGCGATCGCTTCAGCTTGCGTTAAGTCCATCTTATCATTCAAGAATGCACGTTCTGAGAATTCGCCAGGACGGGCTGCACGAACACCATCAATGCCCAGAATACGTTTAATTAGCATGTCCATTACAACAGGACCGCCGTGACCTTGAAGTTCTAGAACGTCTTCGCCAGTGAACGAATGTGGGTTAGGGAAGTACAGTGCAATGCCTTGGTCTAGCACGGTGCCATCTTCCGCTTGGAATGGCAGATACTCTGCGTAGCGAGGCTTTAGCGTTTTACCTGTGACTTCTAGTGCCACTTGATTGGCCTTAGGGCCTGAAACACGAATAATGCCGACACCACCACGACCGGGTGCGGTAGCCTGAGCGACAATCGTATCTGTAGTCATAATCTTGCCTTTTGAGCTGGGCTATAGGGTTTTACAGACCTAGGGAGCCAGAACCAATTAGTTAGCTGAATTGTAATCAGCCAAAAACAAAAAGGCGACCTTTTGGCCGCCTTTCTTATGCTTTTCTATAAAGGTTTACTTAGTGTGTAAGCCTTTTTTCTCCAGCGCTTTGTAAATCAAAGTCTGCTGGATCAGCGTAACGATGTTCGACACCAACCAGTATAGAACTAGACCTGATGGGAAGAACAAGAAGAAGAAGGTAAACATAACCGGCATAAAGGTCATGATCTTCTGCTGCATTGGATCCGTTACTGTTGTTGGGCTCATCTTCTGGATTAGGAACATTGACGCACCCATCAGTAGCGGCAGGATGTAGTAAGGGTCCTGTGCTGAAAGGTCGTGAATCCAACCAAAGAATGGTGAGTGACGTAGCTCAACAGATTCCATTAGTGCCCAGTATAGAGCGATGAAGATAGGCATCTGTAGGATAAGAGGTAGACAGCCGCCCAGAGGGTTCACTTTCTCTTTCTTATACAGTTCCATCATCTCTTGGCTCATGCGCTGACGGTCATCGCCGATGCGCTCACGCATAGCTTGCAGCTTAGGCTGTAGCATACGCATTTTCGCCATAGACGTGTATTGCGCTTTCGTTAGTGGGTACATTGCACCACGAACGATGAAGGTCAAACAGATGATTGCTACACCCCAGTTACCCACGAAGCTTTGGATGAAAGCAAGCAGTGAGTGAAGTGGTTTAGCGATGAACCATAGCCAGCCGTAGTCCACTACTAGGTCTAGGTTTGGTGCTACTGCAGCCATTTCTTTTTGCAGTTTAGGACCAACCCAAAGCGTTGCTTCAAACTTCGCTTGATCACCCGTCGCGATAGTTTTGTTTGGCATACGTACGCCGATATCACCTAGATTACCAATCACGCGAGTGTACAGGTTAGTACCTGGTTCGTTACGTGGGATCCAAGCTGCAGCGAAGTAGTGTTGGATCATTGCTGCCCAACCTTGACCATCTGCTAGGTTGAGAGACAAGTTGCGATCCTGCATGTCTTCAAAGCTGTATTTTTTGTAACGAACGTCTTCTGTTGAGTAAGCACCGCCACGGTAAGTTGGCATTGTGATGCTACCACCAGCGTCCATTAGGTTTTGACGCAAGTGAGCGTACATACCAAATGTTGCGTTGTTACCAGAGTTGTTCACTACATCGTATTCCACGTTCAGCGCGTAGCTGCCACGTTTCAGTACGTAAGTTTTAATGTATTCGATACCGTTTGCAGTGAACGTCATTGGAACGCGTAGTTCGTCTTGACCGTCAGCCAGTTTGAAGCTGTCTGCACTTACGTTGTAGTGAGGACGGTTAGTGCTGCTTAGGTCGATACCTTGAGGACCCACTAGACCGCTTTGCGCGATGAACTGGTGACCTTTAGTGTCTTTTAGCAGAACGAATGGATCTGATGAATCAAGTTCAGCAGAGTATTTGTTAAGGTCGGCATGTACCACATCGCCACCAACGGTGTCGATCGACAGAGTTAAAACATCAGTCGTTACTGTGATAGTTTTTGCAGAAGCTTGCTGTTGACCTGGAACTGGGTCTAGCTCATCAGCAAAAGATGGTGCAGGTAGAGTACTGCTTGATTGAGCCTGTTCAACTGCTTGAGGTGCTGGGTTCTTTGCTACTTGCCACTGTTGAAACAGCAAGAAAGAAACCAGTGCCAGAGCAATGAGCAGGATATTACGTTGAGAATCCATCGTTAGTTATCTCTGTCTTGTTTTTGGACTGGTGGAACGGGGTCATACCCCCCTTCATTCAAAGGGTGGCATTTTAATAGACGTTTGCCTGATAACCAACATCCTTTTACAAAACCGTGAGCTCTCAAAGCTTCTAGCGCGTAAGTGGAACAAGTTGGTGTGAACCGGCAGCGAGGACCAATCAGAGGGCTGATAAACCAGCGATAAAGATTAACGAGCCCAATGGCTATCCACGTGAAGGGCGAGACAGGCGATGCCATAGCTTATCAAACAACTTAAATAATTCCTCATTGCTTAAATCTTGCGCGCTTTTCTTCGCGATCACAACAAAATCTTTATTTGGAAGCTGATGTTGATTGTTACGAAAGCTTTCACGAGCCAAACGTTTAAAACGGTTACGACCGACAGCAGTTTTGATTTGCTTTTTCGGAACAGCTAAACCTAATCGTGGGTGAGAAAGTTTGTTATTGCGAGCAATGATGGTGAAATGAGGCGAGCCAGCTCGATGAGCTTGCTGGAAGACGTTTTGATAATGCTCGGGAGTTAACAAGCGTAACTCCCGATTAAACGCGTACGTGTTCAAAATAAACTAGCGATTATTTTGATAGGCGCGCACGGCCTTTTGCACGACGTGCGTTGATAACTTTACGACCGTTCTTAGTTGCCATGCGAGCACGGAAGCCGTGAGTACGCTTGCGCTTTAGAACTGTAGGTTGAAAAGTGCGTTTCATGATAATTACCTTTACTGATCAGTAGTTTTAGGTTCTTGTTAAACCCGGCGTGGGCATTTTGCTTTCTTTATATAAAGAAGCTCTTTATTAAAGAAGAACAACCGACGCCTCTCAACAAAGAGGCGGAATTGTAATCACACTCACATAATGTGTCAATGACTCATGAGTACGAAATTCCGACCGGGCGATTATACGTAGTGTGAGTCAAATCTCAAGGATCGATTGATCTTGATGCTTGATCTTTACTCTATTCCCACTTGGTTAAGGAATTTTTTCAAACGAGGATCTTGTGGATTATCGAAGATATCTTGTGGAGAACCTTGTTCAACAATGTTGCCTTCAGCCATAAAGATCACTCTGTCAGCGACTTCTTTGGCAAATTGCATCTCGTGCGTTACCACCAGCATGGTTTGGTGTTGATTCGCTAACTTCTTCATTAATGAGAGAACTTCTCCGACCCACTCAGGATCCAGAGCAGATGTTGGTTCATCAAAAAGCAGCAATTCGGGTTGCAGTGCCATCGCTCGACCGATACCCACACGTTGTTGTTGTCCACCTGAGAGCGCCGCTGGATAACTTTCACCTTTGTCCCCAAGACCAATGTCATCCAGAATCTGTTGAGCACGTTTTAACGCGTCATCTTTCTTCCATCCTCGAACAGTAATCAAGCCCTCTGCGATGTTCTGACGCGCATTCATGTGAGCAAATAGGGCATAGTTTTGAAAGACAAACCCAGTACGGCGACGTAGAGCAAGCACTTCTGCTTTGGTGTGTTTTTGTGTGTCGACCGAAATGTCATCGATGGTAATGCGGCCTTCGTCTGCTTGCTCTAAGAAGTTTACGGTACGTAGAAGTGTCGACTTGCCAGTACCGCTTGAGCCGATAATAACGATGATCTCACCTTGTTTGATGTCGAGATCAATGCCTTTTAGAACTTCAGTATCGCCAAAACGTTTGTGAATGTTTTCTAGTTTGATCATCGTACGTACGCCTTATTCAATTTCGCTTCTGCCCAAATCTGTACTCGAGTCAGGATAACCACCACGCCCCAGTAAATCAGAGCGACAGCAAGGAACGCTTCAAAGAAACGGAAGCTAGACGAAGCTTCCATCTGCGCTTTGGCCATGATTTCTGCAACACCAAGTGTGAAGGCGAGGGATGTCGACTTAATCATATCGATGAAGTAGTTCATCAATGAAGGCAGTGCGACACGTGTTGCCTGCGGTAAAATCACACGGCGCATCGCTTGTGTGGTTGTCATACCGACCGACAAGCTTGCTTCCATTTGGCTGCGATCAATGCCAATGATGGCTGCACGAATGCTCTCTGCCATATAAGCGGCAAAGTGCAGCGTTAAACCAATTACCGCAGCAGAAAAGGCATCGATTCCCACCATAAATGGGAAGATTTGCGGTAAGCCGTAGTAGAGCAGAAACAGTTGTACTAAAAGCGGAGTTCCACGGAAGAAGCTGATATAAAGTTGGCTCAATTGGTCGAGAACTGGCAGCTTAAATACGCGAATGTTCGCTAAAATGACGGATAGAATTAAAGAAAAGACCAATCCCCATGTGGCCATTTCCATGGTCGTGCCAAGATACTTGAGCAGTATCGGTAGCAGCTCCAGCATGTAATTAAAATCAAATCCCATACGACTTACCTTGAGAAAAGAAAAGGTGGAATACGAAGTTCCACCTTGTCATTGAGTTAAAAAAGGACGCGAGATAAAGCCCTGCGTCCTAAAAGAAGAGAAGTTTTACTTCGTGATGTCGGCACCAAACCATTTCACTGAAATCTTCTCTACTGTTCCGTCTGCGCGCATTTCTGCAAGTGCTTTATTCACTTCCGCTTGTAGCTTACGACCCTTTTCGTTATCCACGAATGGCCAAGCGTTTTGAATCGTTTCAAATGGTTCACCTGCCAGTTGAAGCGGTAGACCCGTTTTCTTAATCAGCTCTAGGGCAGACAAACGATCCATGATGAAAGCATCCGCACGACCTAATGCCACATCGTGTTCAATACCTGTATCGTAAGTCTTAATGTTGATCTTGCCATCTTTGTCGTAATCACGTAGCAACTGTTCAAAGTTAGAGCCTAGGTTAACAGCAACGGTTTTGCCTGCGAGATCTTCGACACCTTGGATGCTGTCGTTGCCTTTACGTACGGTAATTTGCGCACCATCTACTACGTATGGGTCTGCAAATAGGTATTTCGCTTTACGCGCATCTGTCATCGTGATTTGGTTCGAGATGGTATCAATACGACCTGTTTCGAGTAGGCCAAACAAACCAGAAAAGTTCGCTGTTACGTATTCGATCTTGTAATCATTACGCTTACCGATCTCATCCCACATATCCACTTCAAAACCTTGTAGCTTATCTTGCTTCACAAAAGTGAATGGGAAGTAGCGACCAGACATACCAACTTTGACTTCAGTTGCTGCTTGAACGGTGGCGGCAGATAAAGCGATGGCTGCAACTGCAACCTTAATCCAGTTTTTCATAATACATCTCCATAATTTTATGGTTGGAAATACTACTGTCAGTTAGCTCAATTAAAGAAATAACCAAGTGCAATAACCTAGACCTCAGAGTAATAAGATCTTATTTGGTATAGATAGTAGCCAAGATATAGGGATAAATGATGAAAAAACGATCGAAAGAAGCATGAGTGACGATCGAAATAAGCCGATGAATGAAAATTCATACACAGAGTTATCACCAATGACTCGATCTGACTGATTTTGCCTAAATGTGGATCAATGTGTGGGCAAATTTGGGGCAAGATGTGTTGATCTCACTAAGTTGGGCGAAAATATTGTGAATAACTTAGATCTTATTCACTGGATCATCGATCAATTGCTGGCGATCTTGGTTATCAACAGGTAAAATTGCCAGTCTTTTCCGATAATTCAAATACTCAGTGGGGGCACCGTGTCATCTTCGCTTTGGTTGCAATGTTTGCAGCAGCTTCAAGAAGAGCTACCAGCTACAGAATTCAGTATGTGGGTTCGTCCGTTACAAGCGGAGCTCAATGACAATACTCTCACTTTGTTCGCACCTAACCGCTTTGTGTTGGATTGGGTTCGTGACAAGTACCTGAATAGCATTAATCGCTTACTGCAAGAATACTGCGGTAATGATGTACCTAGTTTACGCTTTGAAGTTGGCAGTCGCCGAGTTGCAGCACCAAAACCGGCACCGACACGAACGCCGGCGGATGTTGCGGCAGAGTCTTCAGCGCCCGCTCAGCTGCAAGCCCGTAAGCCTGTGCATAAAACGTGGGATGATGACGCGCAAGTGATCGCAGACATCAACCACCGCTCTAATGTGAACCCAAAACATAAGTTCAATAACTTCGTTGAAGGTAAGTCGAACCAATTGGGTCTTGCTGCTGCTCGTCAGGTTTCGGATAACCCAGGTGCTGCATATAACCCGCTGTTCCTATACGGTGGTACTGGCTTGGGTAAAACGCACTTGTTGCATGCAGTGGGTAATGCCATTGTGGATAACAACCCAAATGCGAAAGTGGTGTACATGCACTCTGAGCGTTTTGTGCAAGATATGGTGAAAGCACTGCAAAACAATGCGATTGAGGAGTTCAAACGCTACTACCGAAGTGTTGATGCGTTGCTTATCGATGATATCCAATTCTTTGCCAATAAAGAGCGTTCACAAGAAGAATTCTTCCATACCTTTAACGCATTGCTAGAAGGTAACCAACAGATCATTTTGACTTCAGATCGCTACCCAAAAGAGATCAGCGGTGTAGAAGATCGTCTGAAATCACGTTTCGGTTGGGGATTAACCGTCGCGATCGAGCCACCAGAGCTTGAAACTCGTGTAGCGATCTTGATGAAGAAAGCGGAAGACCACCAAATCCACCTAGCAGATGAAGTGGCATTCTTTATTGCTAAGCGTCTGCGTTCCAACGTTCGTGAGTTGGAAGGGGCACTTAACCGCGTTATTGCTAACGCGAACTTCACCGGTCGCCCAATCACGATTGATTTCGTTCGTGAAGCGCTGCGCGACCTACTTGCTCTGCAAGAGAAGCTCGTTACTATCGACAATATTCAAAAGACAGTGGCGGAATACTACAAGATTAAAGTGGCTGATCTGCTGTCTAAGCGTCGCTCTCGCTCAGTTGCTCGTCCTCGTCAGTTGGCGATGGCGCTGGCAAAAGAGCTGACTAATCATAGCTTGCCGGAAATTGGTGATGCGTTTGGTGGTCGTGACCACACCACTGTACTGCATGCTTGTCGCAAGATTGAGCAGCTACGTGAAGAGAGCCACGATATTAAAGAAGATTACTCTAACTTGATTCGCACCCTGTCTTCTTAATCGGTTAGAATGACAGTATTCCAAGCAAATCATTAATTGAGCTGACAGCGTAAAGAGCCAAGCATGAAATTTACTATTGAACGTAGTCATTTAATCAAACCGCTACAACAGGTTTCGGGCGCATTAGGTGGTCGACCAACCCTACCAATTCTGGGTAACCTACTGCTTAAAGTAGAAGATAACGTGTTATCCATGACCGCGACCGATTTGGAAGTGGAATTGGTGAGCAAAGTGACTCTAGAAGGGGATTTTGAAGCGGGCAGCATTACCGTTCCTTCTCGTAAGTTTCTTGATATCTGTCGTGGTCTACCTGATGACTCCATCATTACCTTCGTATTAGAAGGCGATCGCGTACAGGTACGTTCTGGTCGTAGCCGTTTCTCACTGGCAACACTTCCAGCGAACGATTTCCCAAACATTGAAGATTGGCAGAGTGAAGTAGAAGTTTCACTGACTCAGTCTGAACTACGTACGCTGATTGAAAAAACACAATTCTCTATGGCGAACCAAGACGTTCGTTACTACCTAAACGGCATGTTGTTTGAAATCGACGGTACGACGCTACGCAGCGTGGCAACCGATGGTCACCGTATGGCAGTATCTCAAACTCAGCTCGGTGCAGATTTTGCGCAAAAGCAAATTATCGTGCCTCGTAAGGGGGTACAAGAGCTTGTTAAACTGATGGATGCGCCAGAACAGCCTGTCGTACTACAAATTGGCAGCTCAAATGTACGTGCAGAAGTGAACAACTTTATCTTCACTTCTAAGCTGGTTGATGGTCGTTTCCCTGATTATCGCCGCGTATTGCCGCAAAGCACCAACAAAACGCTAGAAGCAAGTTGTGATGAGTTACGTCAAGCCTTCTCACGTGCAGCGATTCTTTCTAATGAAAAATTCCGTGGTGTTCGTGTAAATCTTGCGGGCAGTGAAATGCGCATTACTGCCAATAACCCAGAGCAAGAAGAAGCAGAAGAAATGCTAGACGTGACCTTTGAAGGTGACGCTATCGAGATCGGCTTTAACGTAAGCTACGTGCTTGATGTACTTAATACACTGCGTTGCGACAATGTGCGTGTGTCGATGTCGGATGCCAACGCCAGTGCGTTGATTGAAAACGCAGACGACGATAGTGCAATGTACGTGGTGATGCCAATTCGTCTGTAAGTCATCTGAATGCCACTTTCTCGCCTCATCATTCAGCAGTTTCGAAACATTAAAGCCTGTGATATTGACCTATCAGCAGGCTTTAACTTTCTTATTGGACCGAACGGCAGCGGTAAAACCAGTGTTTTAGAAGCCATTTACTTGCTCGGACATGGTCGCTCTTTCAAGAGTTCGTTGACCGGTCGAGTTATCCAAAATGAGTGCGATGAGCTGTTTGTTCATGGTCGTTTTTTGAACTCGGATCAATTTGAGCTACCTATCGGCATTAATAAGCAGCGTGATGGCTCAACAGAGGTTAAAATAGGCGGTCAATCTGGGCAAAAACTGGCACAACTCGCACAAGTTTTACCTTTGCAGTTGATACATCCGGAAGGGTTTGATCTACTAACGGATGGTCCAAAACATCGTCGTGCATTCATCGACTGGGGTGTGTTTCACACCGAGCCTGCTTTTTATGATGCATGGGGGCGTTTCAAGCGTCTTAACAAGCAACGCAATGCTCTGCTTAAAACGGCCAGAAGTTATCGTGAACTCAGTTATTGGGATCAAGAAATGGCACATTTGGCTGAAAACATCAGTCAATGGCGAGCGCTATACATCGAACAGATGAAAACCGTAGCGGAAACTATCTGTCAGACGTTTTTGCCAGAATTTGAGATCCAATTAAAGTATTATCGTGGTTGGGACAAAGACACCCCTTATCATGAGATACTAGAAAAGAATTTCGAGCGTGATCAGTCATTGGGTTACACCTTTAGTGGTCCAAATAAAGCTGATTTGCGCATTAAAGTGAACGGAACGCCAGTTGAAGACGTTTTGTCACGCGGTCAATTAAAACTCATGGTGTGTGCTTTGCGTGTGGCGCAGGGGCAACACCTTACCGAAATGACCGGCAAACAATGTATTTACCTAATTGACGACTTTGCGTCGGAATTAGACAGCCAACGTCGCAAGCGTCTAGCTGACTGCTTGAAAGAGACGGGCGCACAAGTATTTGTAAGCTCTATCACTGAAAGCCAAATCGCCGATATGTTGGACGATACGGGCAAATTGTTTCATGTGGAACATGGCAGGATAGAGTCAAACTAGAAGAGAGAAACTCATGTCTGAAAATTACGATTCATCGAGTATTAAGGTACTGAAGGGTCTGGATGCGGTACGTAAGCGTCCAGGTATGTACATCGGCGACACGGACGACGGCACTGGTCTTCACCACATGGTCTTCGAGGTGGTGGATAACTCAATTGATGAAGCGTTGGCAGGTCACTGTAAAGACATCGTTGTGACAATTCATGAGGACAACTCGGTTTCAGTTACGGATGATGGTCGTGGCATTCCAACAGAAATGCACCCAGAAGAAAAAGTATCTGCTGCAGAAGTTATCATGACGGTACTTCACGCTGGTGGTAAGTTCGATGATAACTCATACAAAGTATCAGGCGGTCTACACGGCGTAGGTGTTTCAGTAGTAAACGCACTGTCTGAGAAAGTGGTTCTGACTATCCACCGCGGCGGTCATATCCATACGCAAACTTACCATCATGGTGAGCCTCAAGCGCCACTAGCAGTAATTGGTGATACTGACCAAACTGGTACACAAATCCGTTTCTGGCCAAGTGCAGAAACATTCTCGAACACAGAATTTCACTACGACATCCTAGCGAAGCGTCTACGTGAACTTTCTTTCCTGAACTCTGGTGTTTCAATCAAACTGGTTGATGAGCGCGAAGCAGACAAGAGCGACCACTTCATGTTTGAAGGTGGTATCCAAGCGTTTGTTGAGCACCTAAACACCAACAAAACACCAATCATCGAGAAAATCTTCCACTTCGACTTTGAGCGCGAAGATGGTATATCGGTAGAAGTGGCGATGCAGTGGAATGACGGTTTCCAAGAGAACATCTACTGTTTCACTAACAACATCCCACAACGCGACGGTGGTACTCACCTTGCGGGTTTCCGTGCAGCGCTAACGCGTACACTGAACTCTTTCATGGACAAAGAAGGCTTCTCTAAGAAAGCGAAAACAGCAACTTCTGGTGATGACGCGCGTGAAGGTCTAACTGCGGTTGTTTCGGTTAAAGTGCCTGATCCTAAGTTCTCAAGCCAAACTAAAGATAAACTGGTTTCTTCTGAAGTGAAGTCAGCGGTTGAATCAGCAATGGGTGAGAAACTGTCTGAGTTCCTAATTGAGAACCCGGCAGAAGCGAAGATGGTTTGTTCGAAAATCATCGATGCAGCTCGTGCTCGTGAAGCGGCGCGTAAAGCTCGTGAAATGACTCGTCGTAAAGGCGCACTAGACCTAGCAGGTCTGCCAGGCAAACTTGCAGACTGTCAGGAAAAAGATCCAGCACTCTCTGAACTATACATAGTGGAGGGTGATTCGGCAGGCGGCTCCGCAAAACAAGGCCGTAACCGTAAGAACCAAGCAATCCTACCGCTAAAAGGTAAGATTCTTAACGTAGAAAAAGCGCGTTTCGACAAGATGCTTTCTTCTCAAGAAGTAGCAACGCTGATCACTGCACTAGGCTGTGGTATCGGTCGTGATGAGTACAACCCGGATAAACTGCGTTACCACAACATCATCATCATGACCGATGCTGACGTCGATGGTTCGCACATCCGTACGCTACTGTTGACCTTCTTCTACCGTCAAATGCCAGAGCTTATCGAGCGTGGCTATGTGTACATTGCTCAGCCACCGCTTTACAAAGTGAAGAAAGGCAAACAAGAGCAGTACATCAAAGACGAAGATGCGATGAACCAATACCAAGTTGCTTTGGCACTTGATAACGCATCGCTACACGTAAACGCAGAAGCACCAGCATTGGCAGGCGAAGCGCTAGAGAAGCTAGTTCAGCAATACAACGCTGGTATCAAGCTAGCGGATCGCATGAGCCGCCGCTACCCAAGCGCGCTAGTTCATGAGCTAATCTACACGCCGCGTCTAACGGCAGAGCAATGTCATGATGCTGCAACAGTAGAAGCGTGGACAAAGCAGCTTGTTGAGCAGCTAAACGCGAAAGAAGTAGGCGCAAGCCAATACAGCTTCGAAGTTGAGCAACACGAAGAGCTAGGTCTAAACCTACCTAAGATCATCGTACGTACTCACGGTGTGACTCATGACTACGCACTAAGCATCGACCTACTGAACTCGAAAGAGTACGGCAAACTAGCGGATCTATCTGAAGCGCTAGACGGTCTGCTAGAAGAAGGCGCTTACATCAAACGTGGTGAGCGTACTCAGCCGGTATCAAGCTTTGCAGCGGCACTTGAGTGGCTAATCAAAGAGTCGCGTCGTGGTCTAAGTCTACAGCGCTACAAAGGTCTAGGTGAGATGAACCCAGATCAGCTTTGGGAAACCACAATGGACCCAGAGACACGTCGCATGATGCAAGTAACCATTGAAGATGCGGTAGGCGCAGACCAATTGTTCACAACGCTAATGGGTGACCAAGTTGAGCCGCGTCGTAACTTCATCGAAGAGAACGCGCTTAAAGTAGCAAACCTAGACGTTTAGACTATTTTTCCTTTGCTGGATATGCTGATTTCGTTGTCGAAGGTGCTCACATACACTTGTATGCTGCGCGCCTTCTCCTAGAACTAAGCATATCCCCCTGCGGAAAAACGAATCTAAATTTCTTTTGATAGAATTTTAAAAGCACTGCCTTCGGGTGGTGCTTTTTTATTGAGTGGAGAGAAACCAGATAAAAGAAACGAGACACAAGAATTGGCTGCACTCTATGGAGGCGGGGAGGCTTGGCTTTGAAACTCTACATTTATGGAAAGAGTGGATGTAAGTGGCGCTTTTCATTATTAGTATGTTAGGACGTCATCTTCGAGAGGGAGGAACGACCGAGTCGGGGATCTAAAAATATTTTCACTGGAGCCCTTGAAAGCCCATTTTTCGACCTTATATCTAGTTATGAAGAGGGATGGCTAGCTTGCTCAACAAGAGAAGAACAGCGCCTCTGGAATCGCTAAACGAGATCGCTCAGGAGAGGATACTCAGTATTAGCACACAACTTGACCCTAGATTCGGCATCATGTCCCCGCACCTAAAGAGTAGGTCAGAGGAATGAATCATCGGATCCCTTAGCTCGGCGTTTTCTTGCATAAATGCGCCATGTGGATGATCCTCATCTGGGCTAAGACTATTGCTTAAAAGAGGATAGATTATGCGTAATGTAGATTTCTCACCACTATACCGTAATGCAATTGGCTTCGACCGTCTGTTCAACCTGATGGAAGCAAGCTCTGCGAAGAACACTTCTGGCGGTTACCCTCCATACAACATCGAGCAAAAAGACGAGCACAACTACCGTATTACTATGGCAGTCGCTGGTTTTGCTGAAGATCAGCTCGATTTGACTCAAAACGAAAACATGTTGATCGTGAAGGGCGAGCGTAAAGCAGAAGAAGGCAAAAACTACGTTTACCAAGGTATTGCGGAGCGCGATTTTGAACGTAAATTCCAACTCGCGGATTACGTAAAAGTTGTCGGTGCATCAATGGAAAACGGTCTGCTTCATGTTGATTTAGTTCGTGAAATTCCAGAAGCAATGCAACCGCGTAAGATTGCTATCGGTGGTAACAACCTGATTGAAAACAACTAATCAGCTGATGACACTGCAGTTAACCACACGGTTATAGAATGAGAAAGAGCGCCTTCCATTATGGAAAAGGGCGCTCTTTTTAGTTTGGGGTTTTCAAATCCGCTATTTCAAAGCAGTAATTTCAAAGAGAAGAACGGCTGAGTTTAATCGGTCTATTTACCTTCGCGGTAAGCCTTTTCCACTTCTTCTGCGATAATCGCAATGCCTTTTTGCATCATCTCATCGTCTTGAACGTAGTTCATACGCAAGCATTGGTGTGCATGATCCCACTCGTCTTTCTGACCAATAAAGAAGTATTCACCCGGAACAATCAAGACCCCACGCGCTTTCAAGCGTTGGTACAGTTCCATTGTCGTAATTGGCAGTTCATCAAACCATAGCCACAAGAAGATAGCGCCTTCTGGTTTGTGAATACGGAAGCGTTCATCGGTAATCGCTTCTTGGAGCAGTTCAACCGCACGTTGCGACTTCTGTTTGTAGAACGGCTTAACCACCTCTGAGCTCAGTTTTAGCAGATCGCCTTTACCAATAATGTGGTTTGCCAACGCAGGACCAACACTGCCTGGAGCTAGGCTGATGATGCCGTTCATATTGGTTAATGCTTGAGTGATTTCTTCACTCGCAATCACAATCCCACAACGCACGCCCGGCAAGCCAAGTTTAGATAGGCTCATGCACAGGATGGTGTTTTCATTCCAGAACGGCTCGACATCTTCAAAGATGATGTTCGGGAACGGCAGACCGTAGGCGTTATCGATAATCAGTGGGATGTTGTTCTCACGTGCTAGCTTGTCCAGCTTACGAACTTCCTCGTCTGTCAGTACGTTACCCGTTGGGTTGGTTGGGCGAGACGCGCAGATCGCCGCAACAGAGTCATCGACGGTGAGCTGCTCAAAATCGACATGGTATTTAAACAGACCGTTATCTAACAACTCGATCTCTGGGTGGTAAGAGACAAAAATATCTTCATCAATGCCCGCGTCGCCATAACCGATGTACTCAGGCGCGATAGGCAGTAGCACTTTTTTGTGCGAACCGTCTGGCTGTTTACCTGCTAACAAGTTGAACAAGTAGAAGAAGCCGCTTTGGCTGCCGTTAGTTAGGCTGATGTTCTTCTCGGAAATATCCCAGCCGTAAGTTTCACGGAATAACTGAGCTAGCGCTTTAACGAACGCGTCTTTGCCTTGCGGACCATCATAGTTGGCGAGGGCGGCGACGAGCTCTCCACTGGCGAGCATTTCCTCACTGGCTTGGCGAAAGTAATCGAGCATGGCAGGAATGGCGGCAGGGTTACCTCCACCGAGCATGACGGCACCTGGTGTGCGCAGACCATCATTCAAATCGTCCATTAACTGCGTGATACCTGAATACTGATTAAATTTTTCACCAAACTTAGAGAACTGCATTTGTCGTTATACCTAATTCATTGTGATTGCTTTGTGTATGTTTGTGCCGATGTTTTATCGGCTTATCGAGTAATCCTTGACCTTACCTCAATGCGTAATTAACGCAAAGTGTGAATTAAGCCGAAAAAGAAAAAAGTGTGTCATCAGACCAGAGGTACGAGATAAAAAGGCAAAAAGAGCAATAAAAAAGGGAAGCTTATGCTTCCCTTGCTGGTGGAGAGAGTATGACTTACTCACCGGTGTAAACAATCAGCACCTTATCGTCTTGGTATTGGCGTTCGAACGCGTAGTAACCTTCTTGATTGCGAGTGATGTGCTTACCTTGAGCAACCGCTGGGTGGCGTTTACGGAATTCACCCAACTTTTGCCAATGTTGCAGTAGATCTTCACGCTCGCCATGAATCTTATCCCATGGCATATCTGAGCGTGTGCCTTGGTGAGCATCTGAACCAGTAATGCCAAAATCACGGGCGATCTCATCACCGTAATAGATCTGTACTGCACCCGGAGCCAGCATCAGTGCATTTGCGGCACGAGTTTGGTCATCAAAGCTGCGGCTGCGTGCTGACCAAAACAGCTGTGTATCGTGTGAAGATAGGTAGCTCAATACGTTGAACTCAGGATCGGTATTGATGCGCTCTGCATAGCGGCGGTAATCATTATCAAGTTGAGCGAAACACTTCAGCGCTTTTGGCGCTACGTCAGATTGGAACTCGAAGTTGATGATGGAATCGAAGCCGTTATCGAAATACGGGCTCTTCACCACGCTGTGTGCCCACACTTCACCCGTCATCCAGAAAGGTAGATCATCCAAAGCTTTGTCCGGGTTGTTTTTCTTCCATTGAGCAAGCGCTTGGGTGGTGCTGGCTTTCAACTCTGCCCACGCTTCCATTTCAACGTGTTTGGCAGTGTCGACACGGAAGCCATCAATGCCATAGTCGCGCACCCAATCGGATAACCACGTAATCAGATGTTCACGTGGGGGTTGTAGCTCATCTTGCGCATTGGTGTTTTTATTGCGGAAGAAGTTTGGGAGTCCGGTTTTCTGAGTCGATTCGGTTTTTAGATCCGGTAGGTAGTTCAAAGACATGGTGATGTCGTTGTAGCCCGGAGCATCGTAGTCACCAATGTCGGTACGGATCCAATCTTTGCCCCACCATTTATCCCACGCTTCGCTATCACCGTATTTGATGTAGTCGTTGAAGCTATGCCAGCTTTGTCCTGATTTTGGCTGCCAGTCGGTCCATTTTTCACCGAGGACTTCTTTGGCTTCTTGGTCATCAAGGTAAAGCTGACCAAATCCGAATTCCTGCATGTCTGCTAATGTCGCATAACCTGTGTGGTTCATGACGACATCCCAAATTACGCGGATGCCTTTCTTGTGGGCAGTATCGACGAAGGTTTTTAGTTCATCTTCGGTACCCATGTTGGCATCAAGCTTGGTCCAATCTTGGTGATAGTAGCCGTGGTAGCCATAGTGCTTAAAGTCGCCTTTATCGCCGCCGCCAACCCAGCCGTGGATTTGTTCCAGTGGTGAAGTTATCCAGATAGCATTCACACCAAGTGATTCGATGTAATCGAGTTTTTTCGTCAGACCCGCTAAGTCACCACCATGGAAGGTACCAATCTCATATTTTCCGTCTTTGCTGCGACCGTAGCTGTTGTCGTTGTCTGGGTTGCCATTGTAGAAGCGGTCGGTCATGACGAAGTACACCATTGCGTTATCCCAACTGAACGGTTTATCGGCTTGCTGTTCAACTTCTTCTAGCAGCAATAGACCTTGGCTCATAGGACCTGGCTGCATGGTGACGCTGCCATTGGCGACTGTGGCTTCTTGTCCGGTTAAGGCATCGCGAACGACAGTGCCATCATTAAAGGTTTGAGCAACATTGATGGTTTTTGGCGTGTCAGTTGCGACAGGGCAAGAGTAGGTGATGTCCTGACTCTGCTTTGGTTTGATTTTGACCGTCAGCTCGTTGGTGGTTGGATTGAGCGTAAATTGATAGGTATTGGCTTTGAAGATGCGCAGCGGCATTTGTGCATCAGTGGCGCAGTTATCCATTTTTAATGGACGATTGAACTTGATGCGATCTTCTTCTGCTAGGGCAAAGCTACTGCCACAGCTTTGCTTGCTGTCAGCAATGGTAAAGCTATAACTGCCTTTTTCGAGTTTTTGCTCGGCGACAAGTAAGCCTTGTGAGTTTTCTTCAAAAACAGCGGTGTCATCACCAACGCTTAATACGATGGCATTTTCTGGAATCTGGCTGCAGGCGCTCAGTAGACCGATAGAGAGTGCGAGAATTGTTTTTTTCATTGTGTCCTTCCCCCGAATAAACAGTCCAGTTATAGCAAAACTGTGCCTCTACAATCCGAGCTCTACACCAACAAGTTAAACGCGTCTCACCCTACAAATTTTAGTCTTGTTCACAAAATGAATAATAAGCGTCACCTTCATCGGTTTGAAGGCAACAAAAAAGGGAAGCATCTGCTTCCCTTTTAGTTATTTCTTAATCACTTCTAAGAGTAATGAATTACTTTTGAAGCAAAGAAATGTCTGCGATCTGTAGGAACAGGTTACGCAGGTTGTTCAGTAGTGTCAGACGGTTCTTCTTAAGTGCTTCGTCGTCTGCCATTACCATTACGTTATCAAAGAACGCATCAACTGGTTCACGTAGGTCAGCTAGCTTGCTTAGGGCTTCTTGGTAGTTACCAGTTGCAAACGCTGGCTCTAGCGCTTCTGTCATTACTTCAACGCTTTCTGCTAGTGCTTTCTCTGCGTCTTCTTGTAGAAGTGCTAGGTCGATGTCTGCTGCTAGTTCGCCGTCGAATTTCGCTAGGATGTTACCTACACGTTTGTTCGCTGCTGCTAGAGACTCTGCCGCTTCCAGTTCACGGAAGTGAGAAACCGCTTTAACTCGTTGGTCGAAGTCTGCTGGTTTCGTCGGACGACGAGCTAGAACCGCTTGAATGATGTCTACGCTGAAGCCTTCGTCTTGGTACCAAGCACGGAAACGACCAAGCATGAACTCGATAACGTCTTGTTCAACGTTGTCGTTAGTTAGGCGATCGCCGAATAGTGATTTCGCTTTCGCTACTAGGTCAACAAGATCTAGGTTGTAGCCGTATTCAACGATGATACGTAGTACACCTAGAGATGCGCGGCGTAGTGCGAATGGGTCGCTGCCTTTAGGTGCTTGACCAATACCGAAGATACCTACGATAGTGTCTAGCTTGTCTGCCATTGCAACTGCAGTTGAAACACCGTTTGATGGCAGTTCATCACCTGCGAAACGAGGCATGTATTGCTCGTTCAGTGCTACTGCAACTTCTTCTGCTTCACCGTCGTGGCGAGCGTAGTGCATACCCATAACGCCTTGAGTATCCGTGAATTCGAATACCATTGAGGTCATTAGGTCACATTTTGCTAGTAGGCCAGCACGCTTTGATTTCTCAACGTCAGCACCGATTTGTACAGCAATGTAGCCAGCAAGTTCTGTGATGCGGTCTGTTTTGTCTTTGATCGTACCCAGTTGCTTTTGGAAGATCGCTTGCTCTAGTTCAGGCAGACGGTCGATAAGCGGACGCTTACGGTCTGTGTTGAAGAAGAATTCCGCGTCAGCAAGACGAGGACGAACCACTTTCTCGTTACCTTCGATTACGTAACGAGGCTCTTTTGATTCGATGTTCGATACGAAGATGAAGTTAGGTAGTAGCTTCTTGTTTTCGTCGTAAACAGGGAAGTATTTTTGGTCACCTTTCATGGTGTAAACCAATGCTTCAGAAGGTACTTTTAGGAACTCTTCTTCAAACTTCGCTGTTAGTACCACTGGCCATTCAACCAGAGACGTTACTTCTTCTACTAGGTCATCTTCTAGGTCAGCGATACCGCCAACCGCTGCTGCTGCTTTTTGTGCGTCAGCTAGGATGATTGCTTTACGCGCTTCGTAATCTGCCATTACTTTACCGCGCTCTTCTAAGATCGCAGGGTATTGTTCAGCAGAATCGATAGTGAACTCTTGCTCACCCATGAAGCGGTGACCACGGATAGTGCGGTCTGAAGCGACACCAAGGATCTCGCCTTCGATTAGGTCGCTACCCATTAGCATGGTTAGCGTCTTAACTGGACGGATAAATTGAGTCGTTTTGTTACCCCAGCGCATTGGTTTTGCGATAGGTAGGTTTGCTAGTGCTTTCGCTGCAAGTTCAACTACGATCTCAGACGTTGGCTGACCTTTCACTTCTTGTTTGAACAGTAGCCATTCACCTTTGTCGGTTACCATGCGCTCTGCTTGGTCAACCGTGATGCCACAACCGCGTGCCCAGCCTTGAGCCGCTTTTGTTGGGTTGCCTTCCGCGTCAAACGCTGCAGAAACCGCAGGACCACGCTTTTCAACAACTTTGTCAGACTGGCTGCCTGCTAGTGCTGCTACTTTAAGTGCAAGACGACGAGGTGCCGCGAACCATTTCACGCCTTCATGAGCAAGCTCAGCGCCTTTTAGTTCTGCTTCGAAGTTTGCTGCGAATGCTTCAGCTAGAGTGCGAAGTTGCGTTGGTGGTAGCTCTTCTGTACCTAGCTCGATTAGAAATTCTTTTGCCATGTTACTCTACCCCTTACGCTTGTTCTTTCTTACACATTGGGAAGCCAAGAGCTTCACGCGATGCGTAGTATGCTTCTGCAACTGCTTTCGTCAGGTTGCGGATGCGTAGGATGTAACGTTGGCGTTCAGTTACTGAGATCGCTTTACGTGCGTCTAGTAGGTTGAATGCGTGACCAGCTTTTAGAATGCGCTCGTAAGCAGGTAGTGGCAGTGGTTTTTCAAGCTCAAGCAGTTCTTTACACTCTTTCTCACACTGTTCGAAGAAACCAAATAGGAAGTCAACGTCTGCGTGCTCGAAGTTGTAAGTCGATTGCTCTACTTCGTTTTGGTGGAAGATGTCACCGTAAGTCACTTTGCTGCCGTCTGGTGCGATGTTCCAAACTAGGTCGTAAACAGAGTCTACTTCTTGGATGTACATTGCTAGACGTTCGATACCGTAAGTGATCTCACCAGTGACTGGCTTACACTCAAGACCGCCAACTTGTTGGAAGTAAGTAAACTGAGTAACTTCCATGCCGTTTAGCCAAACTTCCCAGCCTAGACCCCATGCGCCTAGTGTTGGGTTTTCCCAGTTGTCTTCTACGAAACGGATATCGTGAACAAGTGGGTCAATACCAAGTACTTCTAGAGAACCTAGGTACAACTCTTGGATATTGTCTGGTGATGGTTTTAGCGCTACTTGGAATTGGTAGTAGTGCTGTAGACGGTTAGGGTTTTCACCGTAACGACCATCGGTAGGACGACGTGAAGGTTGTACGTAAGCTGTAGACATTGGCTCTGGGCCAAGTGCTCGTAGACATGTCATTGGATGAGAGGTGCCCGCACCCACTTCCATATCTAGCGGTTGAACAATGGTACAACCATTTTGAGCCCAATAATCCTGCAGCGCGAGGATCATTCCCTGGAAGGTTTTGATATCGTATTTTTGCATAAGTCAGGTTCGCGCGATTCTCTTATTACTTGTGAATTCGTCTCTTTTGCTGGGTTTTATAGCCTCAACAATAGCGATTCAAAGTAATTACGGTTGAATAAAATAACAATCAAGTATACCCAGATATTGAGCATGGGAGTAGAGCTAATCTTGATTAATTCGTGGGCAATTTTCTCCTTTAATGGATTTTTACCGCTTTATCTGCTGAATTTTTCCTAAAAGGGAGTTTTCACTGGCTTTCACTCTTGAGGTGATGAGCAAAGGTGGCTAGAATTGCGCCTGTCTTTGGGGAGTAGCTTACTCGATGAAATGCCTATTTCATCTGGTTCGTTCGTCAACATAATTGGTGCAAAATCACCATGGCGTTCGAGACTCATCAACCCGATGAGTTTAGCAAGACCTTAGACAAATCATCATGAACCGGGGTGGGGCGTGAGATTTGTCTTAGGTTAAAAATAATTATCCCGCCCCAATGAGCATGTCGTGAGCGTTTTAGCTATTTCAATTACTACTGTAGCGTTAGCAGAAATTGGCGATAAGACCCAATTGCTATCTCTATTACTTGCCAGTCGTTACCGCAAGCCAATCCCTATTATTGCCGCAATCTTTTTGGCAACCATTGCCAACCACGCTTTGGCTGCATGGTTAGGTGTGGTTGTGGCAGATTACCTTTCGCCTGAGGTTTTAAAATGGGTGCTGGTGGTTAGTTTTGTCGCCATGGCGGCTTGGGTGCTGATCCCAGATAAACTGGATGATGACGAACAGATCTCCAACCGTGGTCCATTCATTGCGAGTTTTATTGCTTTCTTCGTTGCGGAGATTGGCGACAAGACTCAGATTGCAACTTCTATCTTGGGTGCGCAATACGCAGATGCATTGAGTTGGGTGATTCTTGGTACCACGATCGGCATGTTGCTTGCCAATGTTCCCGTGGTTTTAATCGGCAAGCTATCGGCGGATAAGATGCCTTTAGGATTGATTCGTAAGGTGACCGCTTTCCTATTTATTGCCCTTGCTATTGGTGCAGCATTTTTCTGATCATCTTAAAGATAAATCGTGTTAATTATCAATAACTAGTGAAATTATGCATGAGTTCAAACTCTGGTTCAAAATCATTCAGGACCGTGACGGATGACATATTAGTGTCATACTTGTCATGGTACTTTAATGGTGTGAATGATAGCGAGAGGGCAAGGTTATGCTTACACGTTACATGGGGATGACCCCAAAGAGTCAGAGTTATTTATTCACCTTTGGTTTAGCGCTGTGCTTATTGGCAATGGTGTTGACCGATATGTGGTTGCCGATTGTTGCAGGGACCTTCATCCTTACTGGTCTAACAGTAGAGGCTTGGATTCGGGTCGCGCATATTATTCCGATGCATGAAGAGATGCGTGCAATGAGAAAGCAACTGAACAAGCTACAATCTGAAGTTCGCACACTAGAATACGATGAATAAACAAACGGCAGCCAATTGGGCTGCCGTTTTTGATCTTGCTGAGATTATTCCAAACCTTTCTTGATCAGGTACTGGTATGGAAGCTGTTCCGTTTGTGCCGCAATCAGCTGGTGATCCATAAATCGACAGAAACTCGGGATATCTCGAGTTGTGGATGGGTCGTCTGCTTTAACTAGCAATACCTCACCATCTTGCATGTTTCGAATTGTCTTCCTGACCATCATCACTGGCTCTGGGCAGCGTAATCCTTCCGCCTCTAATGTCTTGGTCGCCAGTTCAGGATTAAAGCTCATAGTGTGATTCTCGTAACTAACTGAGCGTTGAATTTTACTTTCGTTGAAAAAATATTCAATAACCACTTGGCAAACCGAATTTTTTGATTTACCTTAAATTAACAATTTGGTAACAACTGGCAAGGAGAGACGATGTTAACAGCGTTAGACAGACTAACCATCTATTCGGTTTTATGTTTTATCTCGTTCTGTGCATTGGTACTTAGGACGCCAGGTGAAACCTCATTGATGCCTCTTGTAGGCATGAGTGCAACGATTATTGGGATTTGGATTGAGATGCACAAATGGTCAGGTGCATCAGAGCAAGAAAATTAGCGCTTCTTGCTGTAATCGGAACCTATTGATATACCGCTCACCAAGTTTAACGACACTTCATTCCGACACTATCCCCATTTTTCTTGGGCTTCCCCGCTGAAAGGCGGGATTTTTTTTGCCTGAAGAGTACAATTTACCTAAATCCTCTACATGTTAAGTGGCAAATCGTGGAATTAGAAGACATCTATCGTCGAGACCTGAATTTATTGGTCGCATTACGTGTGCTGATTGAAGAGAGCAGTGTCAGTAAAGCAGCAACTCGCCTCAATTTAAGCCAATCGGCAATGAGTCGTGTGCTAGGGCGTTTACGTGATCTGCTTGGTGACCCACTGTTTACTCGTCAAGGTCAGCACTTGATCCCAACTCAAAAAGCGTTAGAAATTGATCGCTCTTTGGGTGAGCCTTTGGAGTCACTACGCCAATTGCTTTCTCCACGTGAGTTTGATCCACGCAGTTGTGATCAGACGTTTAATATCGCGACAACTGATTACGCGATGCAAACCATTCTGCCCTTCGCGTTGCCGCGTATCTATCAAGAAGCACCGAATGTGTCGTTTAACTTCTTGCCGCTGCAACATGACCGCTTATCTGATCAATTAACATATGAAGGCGCGGACTTAGCGATTTGTCGTCCAACAGGTCCAGTGGAGCCATTACGCAGTGAAGTGTTAGGGCGAGTTGGTGTGTTGTGTATGCTATCTAAGCAGCATCCGCTAGCTGAGAAAGAGATGAGTCTGGATGATTATCTCAGTCATCCGCATGCCATGATTGCCATTAGTGATGGGGTTAAAGCGCTGATTGAACAAGCGCTCGTGGAGAAGCCGCAACGTCAGATGGTATTACGCGCTTATCACTTGGAAGCGGCGCTGGCGATCGTTGATACTCTGCCAATTATTATTACCGTGCCTGCCGATTTAGCGTACTTGGTTGCTGATCGCTATGACTTAGTAGTGAAGCCATTACCATTCCAATTCACGCCGTTTGAATATTCGATGATTTGGCACGCACGTTGCGAACACTCTCCCGCTCAAGAATGGTTGCGTGCAGTAGTTCGTGAAGAATGTAGTCGTCTTATTGCTAAACGAATTGAAGATATGGGGTTGGACTGATTTCTCCAAAAATCGAAATAGCAAAAAGCCGGGCAATGACCCGGCTTTGTTTATTCTATCGAAGAGTTAGCGCTTATAACTTGATAACCACACGACCAGTTACTTGACCGTTTGTGATGTCTTCAGCGTATTTTGGTGCTTCTGCTAGCTCTACTTCAGTACAAGCTTGCTCGAAGTAGCTGTCTGGTAGTAGTTCTACCAATTTTTCCCATGCTGCAGTACGTTTTTCAAATGGGCATGAAACAGAATCCACACCTTGTAGACGAACGTTACGTAGAATGAATGGCATCACTGTCGTCGGTAGATCGAAGCCACCTGCAAGACCACAAGCTGCGACTGCACTGTTGTAATCCATTTGCGCCAATACTTTTGCTAGCACTTTGCTGCCTACGGTATCAACCGCACCTGCCCATACTTGCTTTTCAAGCGGACGTGCTGGTTCTTCAAACTCAACACGGTCGATGATGCGGCTAGCTCCTAGCTTTTCTAGTAGCGGACCATTTTGTTCAACACGACCTGTCACGGCTGCCACTTTGTAGCCAAGCTGTGCTAGAAGCGTCACAGCTACTGAGCCTACACCGCCACTTGCGCCAGTTACTAGGATTTCACCATTTTCAGGTTTGATGCCTGCATCAAGCAGTGCTTGAACACACAGCATGCCAGTGAAACCAGCAGTACCAACCATCATGGCTTTCTTGCTGTCCAGACCTTTTGGTAGTGGTACTAGCCAATCCGCTTTTAGACGAGCACGTTGAGACATACCGCCCCAATGGTTTTCACCCACACCCCAACCAGTAAGAACAACTTTGTCGCCTGCTTGGTAGCGGTCGTCTTCTGAGCTTACTACCGTACCTGCTAGGTCAATACCCGGCACCATCGGGAAGTTACGGATGATTTTACCTTTACCTGTAATTGCAAGACCGTCTTTGTAGTTCAACGATGAGTAATCAACGTCAATCAGAACGTCGCCTTCAGGCAGTTGTGTTTCATCGATTTGCTCGATGCTAGCGATAGTACGTTTGTCTTCTTGATTTAGAACTAGAGCATTAAACATAAGGTTCTCCGATTGTGCGGTAGCGTGACTCTGGGTCACATGCAGCAAGATATCAACTGCTGCTAAGTGTATGTCTTCTTTGTCTATGAATAAAATGAAACTTGAGCATTTAATGTATGCTTTTTGTGCATGTAAGCAATGTTTAGCGTAAAACAAAGGGCGACATCAGATGTCGCCCTTAAGTGTAATACTAAAAAATTTCAGTATTGGTTCATTTGCTCGTGACTGTTGAATTGATCACTACAACCTAGCGTTTCTTAAACAGACTATGGTCGTTCAAATACAGTCGCAATACCCTGACCTAAACCAATGCACATGGTTGCGAGACCGTATTTCGCATCTTTTGCTTCCATTAGGTTGATTAACGTCGTTGAGATACGTGAGCCAGAACAACCAAGCGGGTGACCCAATGCAATTGCGCCACCGTTAAGGTTGACCTTCTCATCCATAACATCAAGCAGACCTAAGTCTTTAGCACATGGTAGAGACTGCGCGGCAAATGCTTCGTTTAGCTCAACCACGTCCATGTCTTCAATTGAAAGACCAGCACGCTTGAGCGCTTTTTGCGTCGCAGGTACAGGACCGTAACCCATGATTGAAGGATCGCAGCCCGCAATGGCCATACCTTTAATGCGTGCTCGAATCTTCAAGCCGAGTTCATTAGCTTTCTCTTCACTCATGATCAACATCGCTGATGCACCATCAGACAGCGCCGATGATGTACCGGCTGTTACTGTACCGTTGGCTGGGTCGAAAACAGGACGAAGTTGAGATAGACCTTCAACGGATGTTTCAGGGCGAATGACTTCATCGTAATCTAGAGTGAACAGCGTGCCGTCAGCCGCATGACCTTCAATTGGTAGGATTTCGCTTTTAAAACGACCCTCTACGGTTGCAGCATGTGCACGAGCATGGGAACGTGCAGCAAACTCGTCTTGTTGCTCACGGCTAATGCCATGCAGCTTACCAAGCATTTCAGCGGTTAAGCCCATCATGCCTGCTGCTTTTGCAACTGTCTTGGACATACCTGGGTGGAAGTCCACGCCGTGGTTCATTGGTACGTGTCCCATGTGCTCAACACCACCAATTAGGCAGATTTCAGCGTCACCTGTCATGATGGCACGTGTACCATCGTGAAGCGCTTGCATTGATGAACCACACAAGCGGTTAACCGTCACGGCGCCAATCTCAATTGGTAGACCAGCAAGTAGCGCCGCATTACGTGCCACGTTAAAGCCTTGTTCTAGGGTTTGTTGTACACAGCCCCAGTAGATATCTTCAATCTCGCTTGGGTTTACTTGTGGGTTACGTGCAAGAATACCTTTCATTAGGCGCGCAGATAGATCTTCTGCTCGCGTATGACGGAAAGCACCACCTTTAGAGCGACCCATTGGAGTACGTAGACAATCGACTACGACAACATTTCTTGTTTGATTAGTCATTTTAGAATCCCTCCTTAGATAGAACCTTGCTGTTGTGCACCGTAAAAGCTTTCACCTTTCGCCGCCATATCAATCAGCATCTGTGGTACTTGGTACATTGCACCGAGCTCTGAGTATTGTTTTGCCATTGCAACAAACTCAGCAATACCTACGCTATCTAGGTAGCGGAATACGCCACCGCGGAATGGAGGGAAGCCAAGACCGTAAACCAGTGCCATATCCGCTTCTTGTGGAGTGGCAATGATACCTTCTTGTAGACATAGTACCACTTCGTTGATCATCGGAATCATCATACGTTGAATGATGGTCTGTTCGTCAAAGTCCTGCTTATCGGCACAAACGTCTGCGAGCACTGGCAAGATCTCTTCAGAGAAGGTTTTCTTCGGCTTACCTTTTCTATCTATGGTGTAGCTGTAGAAGCCACTGCCATTCTTCTGACCGTATTTGCTTGCTTCGAATAGTGCATCGATCGCGTCACGACCTTGTTTGCCCATACGCTCAGGGAATCCTTGTGCCATAACGGCTTGTGCGTGGTGAGCAGTATCAATACCAACAACATCGAGCAAGTATGCAGGTCCCATCGGCCAGCCAAACTTACGTTCCATGATTTTGTCGATTTTCGTAAAGTCAGCGCCATCGCGAAGTAGCATGCTGAAGCCACCAAAGTATGGGAACAATACGCGGTTTACAAAGAACCCAGGGCAGTCATTAACGACAATTGGTGATTTGCCCATTTTCGCTGCGTACGCAACAACGCGATTTATGGTTTCATCAGAGGTATGTTCACCACGGATGATCTCAACAAGAGGCATGCGGTGCACTGGGTTGAAAAAGTGCATGCCACAGAAGTTTTCTGGGCGTTTTAGCGATTTTGCCAACAGGTTGATAGGAATTGTCGAGGTGTTTGAGGTGATAACCGTGTCTTCACCGACATGTGATTCGACTTCACTCAGCACCGCTGCTTTTACTTTCGGGTTTTCTACTACGGCTTCTACAATCACGTCTGATTCTTCGATGCCTGCGTAATGTAGGCTTGGTGTGATAGACGCCAAAATACCAGCCATCTTAAAGCCATCAATACGACCACGAGATAAGCGTTTATTTAGCAGCTTAGATGCTTCCGTCATGCCTAAATCGAGTGAAGGTTGCGCGATATCTTTCATTAACACCGGTACGCCTTTTAAAGCAGATTGGTAGGCGATACCGCCGCCCATAATGCCCGCACCAAGCACAGCCGCACGTTGCGTGTCTTTACTCGCTGACTTAGCTGATTTTTTCGCAAGCCCTTTGATGTATTGGTCGTTAAGGAACAAACCAACCAGTGATTTTGCTTCTTCAGATTTAGCCAGTTTTACGAAGTGTTTACGTTCAATGTCGAGAGCTTCGTTTCGAGCAAAGCGAGCGCCTTCTTCAATCGTAATAACGGCAGTCATTGGAGCAGGGTAGTGAGGACCCGCTTTCTGAGCCACTAGACCCTTCGCCATGGTGAAGCTCATCATTGATTCGAGCTTACTTAGCGTTAGAGGTGATGTCTTTTGCTTGCGACGAGCTTGCCAGTCCAACTTCTCGTTGATTGCCGAGGTCAGTGTCTTGAGTGCTGACTCGTAAAGTGTGTCGGTATCAACAACCGCATCCAGAAGACCAATCTTTAACGCTTCATCCGCACGACACGCTTTTCCTTGAGTGATCACTTCCATCGCACTATCGGCACCGATAACTCGTGGCAGACGCACACAACCACCAAAGCCCGGCATGATGCCCAGTTTTGTTTCTGGTAGACCGATGCTGGTGGTCTTGTCACCAATTCTCATGTCAGTTGCAAGTACGCATTCACAGCCGCCACCTAACGTGTGGCCTTTTAGTACCGAGATAGTTGGGACAGGCAAGTCTTCCAGCTTATTGAAGATGCTGTTAGCAAATTGTAGCCACTGATCGAGTTCAGCGTCTGTCTTAGCGAAAAGACCTAAGAATTCGGTGATATCAGCGCCAACAATGAACGCGTCTTTATCTGAGGTGAGCATCAAGCCCTTCAGTCCTTGGTGCGCTTTTAGTGCATCAAGGGCTTTGTCGAGTGACTCTAGTGTCGCTAGGTCGAGCTTGTTAACGGATTTTGGAGAGCAGAAGCTTAGTTCTGCAATACCATCTTGTACTTCCTTTACCTGTAGGGTTTCGGCTTGGTAAATCATTGTCTATCTCCATGACATACAATCTTGGATTGTCTGTATACCGATTTGTTGCGGGCTGAGCGCCTGTCGAGCAGCAAATAGATATAGAGGAAAGTCGTTTTATTTATTGTTCTGGTTAGACCAGTGAAGTTAGTTTGGACTTCGGACTGGTTAATTTCAATACATTTTTTAAACAAGTGTTTAACATTGTGCGCTAAGGCAGATCTTATGCGACTCACAATTACCTCTCGTGATAGACTTTAGACAAAGAGAAAAGTGACTTAATCCTATGAATGACCTGCCTTATCTGATTCCTGCTCAGCCTGCTCAATTTGAAGAAGAGATCAAAAAGAGTGTCTTTATTACTTACTTAGCACATACGCCAAGCGTGGAAGCGGCGAAAGCATTCGTTGAGCAGATCAAAACCAAGCATGCTGATGCAAGACACAACTGCTGGGGATTTGTTGCTGGTCGACCAGAAGATTCGATGAAGTGGGGCTTTAGTGATGATGGAGAACCTTCAGGGACAGCAGGTAAACCAATCCTTGCTCAGCTGTCTGGCTCTGGAGTTGGAGAGATTACCGCTGTAGTGACTCGATATTCTGGCGGCATTAAGCTTGGTACAGGTGGTTTGGTCAAAGCCTATGGTGGCGGCGTGCAACAAGCGCTCAAGCTGCTTCAAACAATTGAGAAAAAAATAACCACAAAACTCCGACTAGAGTTAGACTATGGGTTTATGCCTATCGCACAGTCGCTTATGCCCCAGTTTGGTGCGGTTGAAGTGGATGCTGAATACAGCGATCAGGTGGTATTAGTGGTGGAAATTGAGCTACGTGAAGTGAGCGCGTTTACCCAAGCTATCATCAACAAAAGTGGTGCAAAGGCAATTGTCACCCCACTAGACGGACAATAATGAAAAATAGGAAGCCACAGGGACAGCTTCGCTAGTCAATCAATCCATGCAATTTCGTTCAATTATTCGAATCGTCGGGCTATTGCTCGCACTTTTTAGTGTCACAATGCTCGCGCCTGCGCTAGTTGCGCTTATCTATCGAGATGGTGCGGGTGTACCTTTTGTCACGACTTTCTTCGTACTTCTTGTATGCGGTGGGATCTGTTGGTTCCCAAACCGCAGGCACAAACACGAGCTTAAAGCGCGTGATGGCTTCCTTATTGTTGTTCTTTTCTGGACTGTACTTGGCAGTGCTGGCTCTATCCCTTTTCTGATCTCAGATAACCCCAATGTATCTGTGACTGACGCTTTTTTTGAGTCCTTCTCTGCTTTAACGACAACAGGTGCGACGGTGATCGTCGGGCTCGACGAGTTGCCAAAAGCGATTCTCTTTTATCGCCAACTTCTACAGTGGTTTGGCGGTATGGGTATCATCGTATTGGCGGTAGCCATTCTTCCTGTTCTTGGTATCGGTGGTATGCAGCTGTATAGAGCTGAAATACCAGGACCAGTAAAAGATACTAAGATGACCCCACGTATTGCTGAGACAGCAAAAGCACTGTGGTACATCTACTTGAGTTTGACTATCGCATGTGCCGTAGCATTTTGGCTAGCAGGCATGACGCCGTTTGATGCCATTAGTCATAGCTTCTCCACTATTGCCATCGGTGGTTTCTCTACGCACGATGCCAGCATGGGCTATTTCGATAGTTATGCCATTAACATGATTACCGTTGTCTTCTTGTTAATCTCGGCATGTAACTATTCTTTGCACTTTGCCGCGTTTGCGTCTGGTGGCGTGCATCCTAAATACTATTGGAAAGACCCAGAGTTTCGCGCGTTTATCTTTATTCAAGTGGTTCTGTTCTTGGTTTGCTTCTTATTACTATTGAATCATCACTCGTATGACTCTCCTTATGATGCCTTCGACCAAGCCTTGTTCCAAACTGTGTCAATCTCTACTACTGCAGGTTTTACTACAACCGGCTTTGCTGATTGGCCGTTGTTCTTGCCAGTGTTGTTATTGTTCTCTTCTTTCATCGGTGGTTGTGCTGGTTCGACTGGTGGTGGCATGAAAGTGATCCGTATTCTGCTACTGACCTTACAAGGTGCTCGTGAGCTGAAGCGTTTGGTGCACCCTCGTGCGGTGTACACCATCAAAGTGGGTGGCAGTGCGCTACCGCAGCGTGTTGTTGATGCGGTTTGGGGATTCTTCTCTGCGTACGCGCTAGTATTTGTGGTTTGTATGCTGGGGTTAATTGCGACTGGCATGGATGAGCTAAGTGCGTTCTCGGCGGTAGCTGCGACTCTGAACAACCTCGGTCCTGGCTTAGGGGAAGTAGCACTTCACTTTGGTGATGTTAATGACAAAGCAAAATGGGTATTGATTGTTTCTATGCTGTTTGGTCGTTTGGAAATCTTTACCTTACTTATTTTACTTACGCCGACGTTTTGGCGCAGTTAAGGGGAAATCGTGGCAAAAGCATTATTTCTATATTCTTCCCGAGAAGGGCAGACTAAAAAAATTCTCCACTATATAGATGAGCAGCTATTAGAATTCGATTGCGAGCTGGTGGATTTACATAGTGTAGAGACGGTTGATTTCAGCCAATACGACAGAGTATTGATTGGAGCCTCTATTCGTTATGGTCATCTTAATAAGAAGCTGTACCAGTTTATTGAGCGAAACCTCAATCAACTTGAACAAAGTAAAGTGGCATTTTTCTGCGTAAACCTAACTGCTCGCAAAGAAGACCAAGGAAAAGATACGCCAGAGGGTAGCGCTTACATTCGTAAGTTCCTGACCAAGTCGCCTTGGAAACCAATCTTAATTGGTGTTTTTGCTGGTGCTCTGTATTACCCTCGTTATGGTTGGTTCGACAAAACTATGATTAAGTTCATTATGTCGATGACTGGGGGCGAAACAGATACAACCAAAGAAGTGGAATACACCAATTGGGAAAAAGTGGCTCTTTTCGCAGATAAATTCAAAGAACTGTAGAAATAACGTGCTCTTTTGAACGCTTTTGATGCAAATTTATCCGAACGATAAAAAAATCAAAAAAAACGAGAAAAAGGGCTTGCCAATGTGATCGCAATCTCTATAATGCCACCTCGCTGACACGGCAACGCTTCGAAAGAAACGAAGTCAAGTTAGCAAGCCAATTAGCCAAGTGGAAACGCTTGATAAAAAGTTTGAAAAAAGTGATTGACACTAAACTTTAACTCGCTAAAATGGCCATCCGATTTGAGCAAAGCTCAATAGGAAAGCTCT
>NZ_JAKRGG010000021.1:0-86608 GCF_022347645.1 Vibrio sp. MMH1-50 | reverse complement strand
CGCTATCGGGAATGACGTAGAGGAACTCTTCCAGCCTACGCGGTAAGAAAAGCTGTGTCATTCTAGCGAGCCAAGGCGAGACTAAGAATCTACTTACCGCTTGCTGCAAACCATAGAGCGATGAATTACCTCAATATATTCTGAGAGTAGATTCTGAATCACGCTCGTTCCTCACGGTTCAGAATGACGGTTCTCGTTTGGGTGTTCAACCCTACAATACGAGCTCAAACGTCATTCCGGACGAGCCTAAGCGAGCCATCTGGAATCTCGCTTTAAACATCACAACAGAGCTCCCCGACTGCGCTCCTTCGTCGCTATCGGGAATGACGCAGAGGAACTCTCCCAGCCAAAGAGATAAGAAAAGTTGTATTCTGAGAGTAGATTCTGAATCACGCTCGTCCCTCGCTGTTCAGAATGACGGTTCTCACTTGGGTGCTCTGCCCTACAATACGAGCTCCGGCGTCATTTCGGACGGGATTAAGCGAGCCATCTGGAATCTCTCTTTTAAACGTGCACCAAATCCGATTAGCAGAACGTCTCGATGTACAGCGCTTCTACTTTATCTCTTGCCCACTGCGTCTTACGTAGGAACTTCAACGACGATTTGATTGAAGGATCTTTCTTAAAGCAGTTCACACGAACGCGCTCATGCATTCCGTTCCACCCAAAGTGTTCAACTAAACGGGTAAGGATTTTCTCTAAACTCAACCCGTGAAGTGGGTTATTCGGCTGCTGTTGGCTCATGCTATTGATCCGGTAAAGTGAAGTTGCGCGCTAATCTAACTCAAACTCGCCGCGCAACCTAATGTTTTAACCTTGAATTGCCCTGCGATCCTCCCCTATAGTAGCCCAAACTTCTTAAAAGCCCTTTTCATTATGAAAGCCCTCAACGATCTGAATATCTTTGTCGAAACCGCACGCCAAGGCAGTTTTTCGAAAGCCGCCAACAGCATGGACATGACACCAGCAGCCATCAGTGCATCGATCAAACGTCTTGAGGGACAAATAGGCTTTCCGCTGTTTGTGCGCTCCACTCGCAGCCTTCGCTTAACGTCGGAAGGTGAGCTGTTCTTAGACAAAACCACTCAAGCGCTCGCAACGCTACAAGAGGGGTTAGATCAGATCTCAAGCGCGCGTGGCGAGCTATCGGGTCAACTGCACATCACCGCGCCATCTGATTTTGGTCGCAACATGCTGCTTGATTGGGTTGATGAATTTATTGATGTTTACCCGAACGTCTCTATCAAGTTAGAGCTGTCTGATAGCTTGACTGATATGTACACCAAACCCTTCGACATCGCGATTCGTTACGGCGAACCTGCTGACTCTAACCTCGTCGTATTGGCGTTATGTGGTGCAAATGAGCGAATCCTGTGCGCCTCTCCAGAATACGTCGCAAATAATCCTGTGCTGACCAAACCGGAAGACCTAAACCAACACAACTGTTTGTGTTATATGGTAGCGGATTCGGTTTACAACAAATGGACGCTGACTCGCGGAGACGAAACTGAACAGGTTGTCGTGAGTGGCAAGCTACTTAGCAACGACAGTGACTTATCCCATCGCTTAGCAATCAAAGGCAAAGGCATCGCCAACAAATCACTGATGGACATCAGCCAAGATTTGATTGAGGGAAGATTAGTAAGAGTATTACCTGAGTGGGATTGTGGTCCGGTACCGCTATACATGGTGTGCGCTGATCGTCGTTTGCTGACGCCAACCATTCGCACCTTCCGTGAATTCATTCATGAGAAATGCTGCCAGCAACGTAAGAAAGTGCTGGCAACATTCTGCTCAGAAGCTTAACCGACAAACGTCATTGGGCGAATCTGAGAATATTCAACCCAGTCGTTATCTTCTAGCGTCGAGATAAACTGCGCGATATGTGGGCTTTGTAAGTGCTTATCTAACGCTTCTTGCGATGCCCAAATTTCTTGGAACATAAACAAGCCTTCGATCTTTTGATCCAAATACAGTTCGTATTGGCAACAACCCTCTTCTTCACGTGAAGGTTCTAGTAGACCAGAAAGTAAGTTGGTTACGTTGTCGATACTATCTGGATACGCTTTAATTTCTGCAACTAAATGAATCATCTATATCAACTCTATTGATTATGAGGTTATAAATTGCGCAGGAAAAATCGTTTAGAACAAGGCGTGAACTGCGGTAACTAGTGGGTCTAATTACAAAGTTCAAAACGAAGTTATCAACGATTTTAACCAGCAAGGAGGATTAAATAATTGATAGAGTTGATATCAAATCTCAGTAAACACAGAGCTTTCTTCCCAGCGTGACTTAGGCGTCTTAGCATTAAAGTCATCTTCCGCGTGGTAACCGAGCGGCACAATCACAACGCCAGTGTAGCCTTTTTCACGTAGACCAAATTCTTCATCCAGCACTTTCGGGTCAAAACCTTCGATTGGCACCGCATCAATTTCTAGCGTTGAAGCGCCCAGTAATAATGTACCGACGTTGAGGTAGACCTGTTTCTCCATCCAATGATTAGCGTCTTTCAGGTCAAAACGGTGCATGTTCACAAAGTAACTACGACCGCCACGTACCGCTGCTTTTGCCTCTTCGGTTGGGAATCGACCGTCGTTTTCTTCCTGCGCCAATAGTGCTTCAATGTAGTCGTTATCGATGCCCGTTTTGGCACAGAACACCAACACGTGTGACGCATTCAAGATCTTGGCAGCATTAAACGCGTAGTTTTCTTGTGCTGCTTTTGCTATACGTTGCTTGCCCTCTTCTGTGCTTGCCAGAATGAAGTGCCACGGCTGAGAGTTCACACTCGATGGACTAAAACGAATCAGCTCTTTGACTGCGTCGATCTTTTCTTGAGGCAGCTTACGAGTAGGGTCAAAAACTTTGGTTGAGTAGCGGGATTTAGCAGCTTGAACGATGTCCATCGGGGTCTCCAGTCGAGTAGTTTATGCTGGTTATCACTTTAACCTTATGAGTTACAGGGAAAAACCGATTTCAGTTAAAAACATCTTCAAAATAAATTTGAAAATCGCCGATGTAACAAGCTTTGAGCACTCTCACTGAAGCAACACTCGGTTTAAGCAATAATGTCGCCTTTGCTTTGTTACCGAACCACTCCCATGCTGCCTCAAGACAACATCATCACGCCCTTTCTCTGCAAAAAACTTGGGCATAATCACCTAAGAATTGCTGGCGAATATTGGCATATTGAGAAGCTGGTTGCCTTGCAATGTATGATGTTGCAAGAGGCACCGACGCTGCGTGAAGGTCTGCTGTGGTGGAGCAAAAGTGTTTCGCTGTTCGACCGTCGCTTATACATTGTTTTCGACCACAGCGATAACCAGGTTCAGATGCGGCTAGAGTGCAGAGCTACTGAAATTCCAAGCTGGGCAGAATCAGTTTATGACTTGCTGCTGATGCAATTGGAACAGCTAGGTTTGAGTAAATCGGTGCACATTCAGCTTCACAACCATGACCTTTACTCTGCTCATTTAGAACTAGAAGACGAGACTAACCCGAATAAGAACTCGGTTGTGTTCGACTTGGTAAAACATGTTTATTTGCTGCTGTCTCACCAACCAATTGAACAGCCAGAATTGCTAAGCGTGCTTAATGCTCTGTTCGTCAAAAACAGCAATTACGCACTGAAACTAGAACAAGCCGCGCTGCAACTGGGCGTATCCAAGCGCACCTTGCAACGTCGCCTGCAAGAAAAACAAATGAGCTATTCGCAATGCGTCGACTTCGCCAAGAAAAAGCACGCATTAGCCCTACTCGCAGATACTCAACTCACAACGCAGCAAATCGCTTATCAGTTGGGTTATGAAGAGCCTTCCAACTTCCACAGAACCTTTCGCCGTTGGTACCCGTTTTCGCCAATGCAATATCGCCAGCAGTGTTTGGATAATCGTACTCATCTCAATAACCAACCCATCCGCTTGTACTACGCCAAAGCGAATACTTTAGCCGATAACGACATTGACCAACCCGTCGGTAAAATCTGGATGGAAGTGGATAATATTGCGTTTGAAAAAGTGGTCTCCGTTGAGTGTCGAGACCGTGATGGCACGTGGCGTCGCTACCCTGCCTTCTTCGAGCGTTTTTTGAACAACGGCACCGAACTATGGGCGACAACCGAGCTTCCTGTTGCTCATCCACTGACCTTTAGACTGTGTTATGAAGTCGATGGTGAGCGCTATATTGATAACAACCACCAGCGTGATTACGTGGTTTCTAAAGGGCTTTTAATTGGCGCAACAGAATACATTGTCCCGACAAGACAACTGATCCAACTCGGCACTCAGTACACCTTGTTTGTGGAACTCGCCTGCGGATTAAAAGACGTGGCGAAGATCGATTGCTACGCGGGTGACGAGCTAACTCCGCGCGCAATGAGCCAGACTCAGAACGCAGAAGATTACACATGCTGGGCGCTGCAACTGCCCCTACCCCAAACGGTTAAACAATGCCGATTCCGACTCTATGATCATTCTGGTAATGAGTTAGCCAAAGACCATTACCCGATTCAATATCCAATTGTGCAACCACTCAGTTAAATATGTAGCACAGTTCAAATTCAGCACTTCGTGACATCATTTCACGTCTTTTTTGGCGTGAAATGACACTCTCAATTTCAAACCTTTGTTTTATCGTTTCCGCATTGCTGCATAACGGAGACAAAAACCGTGTTTGAAACCTTACCTAACCCTATGAATAAAATAAAAATACTCCCTCTCGCGATCGCCCTAGCTCTTTCTGGCTGTGGTAGCGATGAAACTACGCCAACAGATACAGGAAGCCACGTGGCATCTCCTGATTGGCAAGACCAGATCATTTACTTCTTGATGATCGACCGTTTTAACGACGGCGACAACACGCTTAACGATCAAGGTCAGAATGAGTACGATCCTACCTCAGACAAAAAATTCAGTGGTGGTGACCTTGTTGGTGTCAGTGACAAGCTAGGCTACATCGAAGACCTAGGCGCTACCTCTATCTGGATTACACCGCCAGTGGCAAACCAATGGTGGGATGCAGAACAAAACTACGGCGGCTACCACGGCTACTGGGCGCGTGACTTCCAAAAAGTGGATGAGCACTTTGGTGACATGGAAAGCTACCAAGCGTTAGCGCGAGAAGTGCACGCTCGTAACATGTTCTTGATTCAAGACATCGTGACCAACCACGTAGGTAACTTCTTCACTTACGATGACCCATACAATTACGATCCTAGCCTACCTTGCCAAGGTTTCCGTTTGATTGAAAATGCGCTGCCAGCAGGGCAAGAACTGCCTTATCCGCTCAACATGAATGAGTGTAAAGAAGACGGTACTGGCATTTACCACTGGACGCCAAGCATCACCGACCACAACGACTCAGTACAGGAAAAAACCTGGCAACTGTCGGATCTGGATGACCTAAATACGTCCGATCCTGAAGTACGCGCTTATCTAAAAGAGAGCTACCGAAAATGGATCCGCGAAGTGGGCGTTGACGGTTTCCGTATCGATACTGTGAAGTTTGTTGAGCACGATTTCTGGAACGACTTCCTGCACGCCGACGATGGTGTGATGACTCAAGCGGTTGATACTGGTCGCGATAACTTCCTGACCTTTGGTGAAGTCTTCGAAACATCTACGCCTTACAACACAGAAGGCGAAGAGAAGATGCTCACTTACATCGGCGAAAGCGGCTCGCCGGAGCAGTTAACCTCGGTGTTGAACTTCCCATTGCAAGCCACCATGACGCGCGTGTTTGCAGCAGGACAACCGACCGATTACTTACGCTTTCGTCTTGAGAAAATGATGGAGATGTTCCCGAATCCATACATCATGCCGAACTTCATTGATAACCACGATATGCCGCGTTTTCTATCGCAAGGCAGTGTCAACGATATGAAGCAAGCGCTAATTACCATGATGGCGGTACCGGGCATCCCTGTGATTTACCAAGGTACAGAACAGGCGATGTCAGCGGCGCGCGATGCCATGTTTGCTGGAGGTTACCGTGAAGACGGCGACTACGTAGATTCATTCGACCAAAACAGCGAGATGTACTTGTTCATCCAAGAGCTTGCTAAGTTACGTACCGAAAACAAAGTCATGACACGCGGCGAAATGAAAGTGATTGGCAGCGATAAAGCTGGCGCCGGTGTGTTCGCCTTTACCCGAACGTTGGATAACGACGAAGTCTTGGTGGTAATGAATACATCGAATTCCCCGATGTTGATGAACCAACTCGATGTAGAGCAAGCGGGCGGCACCGTCTTCCAACAACAAATCATGTCGAACTGGGCAGACGCTCCGGAGCAGTTAATCGCCGATGAAAACGGTCACGTAACCCTTGAGCTACCAGCCAAAGCTGCCGTGATTTACTCGAAAACTAACGACACCCAATCGGTAGATACACCAGACCTCAACATCCAACTGGCACAGGATTGGGAAGGACAAACCATCACTGATGACATCGTGATTGCTGGTACTGCTAACGCAAACGAGAAATTGAACCTTGTCGTGGACGGTAATCTAGAAACCGCACAAGCCATTACCGTGGGTGCTGACGGTCAATTTAGCGTGACTTTATCTACCCGCCACTTTGCGATTGGCGAACAGCAACACCGCTTCGCGATTTACTCCACGGAGAAAAAAGCAGGCATTGAAGATGTGAACTTTGTGTCGGACTTAAGCTGGTCAAACACGCCAGACGACACTATTGATGACGCAGGTGATGCGCAAGATGGCATGGGCGGTCCTAACGGTAACTACTCGCTACCAACGGATCCAACGTTCGACAAAGACAACAGCCAACTCGCAATCAACAAAGCCGAGGTGTTTACCGTCGGCAGTAATGTGCGCTTGACCTTCACCATGGACAAGATCACCGATACTTGGTTGCCGCCAAACGGCTTTGACCACGTTGGTTTCACCATCTTCATTGATTTACCGGAAGAAGCGGCAACCAACCTGACGGACCTGCCTAAGATCAACGCTTCTATGCCAAGCGGAACATGGAGTCGCAATGCTGTGGTCTTCGGCTGGCAAAGCTCGATTTACAACGCTCAAGGCGCAAACGCGACAACATGGGGCGAAGCCGTAACACCAGCACCAATGGTCACGGTAGACAAAGCCAACAACACCATTTCGATGGACTTCGCGAGTGACGCGCTGGGTCGACCTGATTCACTGGATGGTATTCGATTCTATGTGACAACTTGGGACTTGGATGGATTGTCTGCCACTTACCGTCCACTGGAACAAGACAAAGGTCCTTGGAACTTCTCTGGCGGCGCTTCGGATGAGAGCAAGATTTGGGATGACTTACCAATCATCACCCTGTCTGAATAATCACTGAAACCGCAATAAACGCAAAAGTCGTTTCAACTATAAAAAACAAAAAGCAGCTCACCTTCGAGCTGCTTTTCTTTTTCTGAAATTCTAAACTCACTAATGTGAAAATCTCCCTTGCACTAGTTAAACAGCGACTTCACCCACAGCACTAAACTGTCCCATAACTTCCCAATCCACGAGCCCTCTTCCACTGCTTGGTTACTCACCAACGGATAGCTCGCCACGGTTTTATCGTCACTCTTCCACACGACTTTGCCAACCACATCCCCTTTTGCGATGGGTGCAATCAGCGGCTCATTCACGACCACGCTCTTGTCTAAACCAGCGGTTAGAGAGCGAGGCAGCGTCAGGTACGCGTCTTGAGCGAAGCCCAAATCAATCTCACTGACATCGCCCTTCCAGACTTTTGCACTCGCCTGAACTTCCCCCTGTTTTGCCACTTGTTTGGTGTCATAAAAGCGGAAGCCATAACTGAGCAGGTTCTTAGACTGACTAATGCGTGACTGTTTGCTTGGCGTTCCCATCACTACCGAGATCAATCGCATCTTTCCTTGCTTAGCAGAACTGACCAAACTGTACCCCGCATTGCTGGTGTAGCCCGTTTTGCCGCCATCGACATCCATCGATTTGTCCCACAACAGTTTATTGCGGTTGTATTGGGTGATCTTGTTCCACTTAAATACCTTCTCACTGTAAAGGGCATAGACTTCAGGCACGTCATTGATGATGGATTGCATCAGCGTCGCCATATCATTAGGAGAGGTTTGAATGCCCTCGCTATCCAGACCGTGCGAGTTAACAAAGTAGGTATCGTTCAAGCGGAGCTTATCTGCCCAACCGTTCATCAACGCAACAAACGCCCCTTCACTACCGGCGACATGTTCGGCGAGCGCCACACAAGCATCATTACCAGATTGAATGATCACTCCACGCATTAGGTTGGCGACGGTGATTTCATCTTTGGGTTGGATAAACATTTTTGAAGAGTCTGGGAATTTGGCTGACCATGCGTTCTCACTCACCGTCACTTTATCGTCCCATTGGAGCCGCCCGGATTTGATTTCTTGCCCTACGACGTAAGCGGTCATCAGCTTCGTTAAACTGGCAGGGGCTAATCCGGCACGTGCGTTTTGCTCCGCAATGATGGCGCCGGACTGAAAGTCCATTAACACATAGCCTTTTGCCTGCAACTGAGGCGGATTCGGCGTCACGACCGCCAATGCAGGGGCACTGATGGTCTGTAGTAATAAACAAGTGAGCGTTATTCGGGTAAGTGACGTGTTCATCAAGCATCCTCCAGGGTCAATGACCGCCAAATGTCTCGTTTCATAAAAACGGTAAGACAGTGATGTCTAAACTGCACCTATCAGATCATAGTTCACTCAGTGCATACCAACACGGAAAGATCGAAGAGTTTCTGTTTTGAGTGCCATTCCATGCCTTTCCGGCTTCAAAAATCGAGTTCTTACAACAAATCTATTGTTTCTATTAAGGAATTCGATATCGTAAAGCGACTATAAACAAGGACAGACCATAACAATGAACGCTCAATCATTTATCGACGCAGGACTGCATTACACGCCCTACTCGTTTACCGTGCCGCTGGACTACCAAGATCTAAGCAAAGGCACGATAAACGTCTTCGCTCGCTCCGTTTGTTTAGTCGGCGATGAAGACCCCGACAAACCATGGTTAGTGTATTTTCAAGGCGGTCCGGGCTTCCCTTCTCCTCGTCCAAACGGAAACAACGGTTGGATAAAACGCGCACTGAGTGAGTATCGTGTACTGCTGCTCGACCAACGCGGCACTGGTAACAGCAGCGTGATTAATCACCAGACGCTTGCGCACCTCACACCGGAGCAACAAGCAGACTACTTAAGCCACTTCCGCGCAGACAACATTGTTCGCGATGCGGAATTTATCCGTGAACAATTTGGTGTTGAGAAGTGGGCGATTTTGGGGCAGAGCTTTGGCGGCTTCTGTTCACTAACTTATCTATCGCTGTTCCCGAACAGCCTGCTCCAAAGCTACATTACGGGTGGTGTGCCTTCGGTTTCTCGTCATGCGGATGATGTGTATCACGCAACCTTTAAGCGCACCATGGAGAAAAACCAAGCCTTCTTCCAGCAATTCCCGCAAGCGCAGCAGCTATGCCAGAACATTGCTGATCACTTATTGGAGCACGAAGAGTTTCTGCCAAATGGTCAGCGTTTTACTGTCGAACAGTTCCAACAAATTGGGATTAACTTTGGTGTCAGTGACACCTTCTTGCCAACTTACTACTGGCTAGAAAGTGCCTTGATTGAAGTGAACGGTAAGCCTCAGCTTCGTTATGAATTCCTCAACGACATGCTGGCGCAGCAAAACTTCCAGACCAATCCAATTTACGCGATTCTGCACGAATCAATTTACTGCCAAGGGTTTGCTTCTCAATGGAGCGCTCACAGAGTGCGCCAAGAACACGATGCGTTCAACTATGAACAAGGCAAGCCGTTCTACTTCACCGGAGAAATGGTCTTCCCTTGGATGTTCGACCAATACGAAAACTTAAAGCCACTGAAAGAAGCGGCGGAATTACTGGCAGAGAAAGCCGACTGGACGCCGTTATACGATGCCCAGCAACTGGCAAACAATAAGGTGCCTGTGAGCTGCGCCGTCTATGCCGACGATATGTTTGTAGAAATGGACATTAGCCGCGAAACACTCGCTACAATGCCAAACTCAAAAGCGTGGATCACCAACGAATATGAGCACAACGGTCTTCGTGCAGATGGTGAGCGTATTCTCGACAAGTTAATTGCGATGGGTAAACAAACCGCAGCAACATTGAAATAAACAGCTAGCACTCAGAATTCGCTAAAAACCTAGATAGAAAAACGCCTCTTTATCACGAGATAGAGAGGCGTTTTTGGTTCAGCATCAAATATTAATAAATACCATTAGGCAAACCCGACAAATGCATCTTGATGCATTTTATTTCTTATTGTAACATCCTGTTTTTATTAAATTAGTTGGTTATAAAAATGACAAAGTTTACAGAATATAAAGTGGTTCACATTGTTGAAGGTGGTTGCGGCACAATTCTACTAGGTGCAAGTGGCTTGCCTGTGCAAAAGATGGAAGCAGAGCTGAACAAGTACGCACAAGATGGTTGGCAAGTTGTATTCCAAGTAGTGGAACAAAAACGCTTTATGCTATTTTGGAAGCGTGAGGCTGTAATTATCACTCTCGGCCGATAAGTTTGCTTAAATATATCTCTTTGAAATTGATCCATCGCTACCAGGCTAGCGGTGGTTCAAAGCAGTTATTGAATATTGAATGTAATTTTGAGCCCACTTGCTCAGAGTACACCAAACAATGTATTGCTAAGTATGGGGCAATAAAAGGTTGGAAACTTGGTTTGGCAAGAATTAAGCGGTGTAACCAACCCGACCTCATTGAAAAAATATATGACGAGGTACCGTAATGCGCTTATTTGAGCCAATTGAACAGCTAGAGAAGCAGGAAGAATTACTGAGAAGTCAGGTAAACTCATTACCTGAACATCAAAAGAAAGAATTCTATGAACGCCAGTCTAAAAGTCTCAAGGACCCCGATACCTACGCAACGTTAAACTGGTTCTTTCTTGGCGGTTTTCACCATTGCTACCTAGGTAAATATGCTTTGTTTGCTTTAGAGCTAATATTGTTAATCGTAAGTATCGTTGGCTTTGTTCTTGGACATCCTAGTGCGTTCCTTATCCTCGCGTTACTCATTATATATGAACTACCACAATTGTTTTTTTCACAGAAAATAGCAAGACAGCACAATTATCAGTTATCTTGTGAAATCTTCAATGAAGTGCGAAGAAACTAGATGATTAAACGATATAGCACTCCCCAACGTTTGGCATTTTCAGTTTAAGGTTGGGGAGCGTGTCTCACAACATAATGTGGCGTTAGTCTTTGACTCGCTTGGTCATCATTTTGGTGATCACTCGGTAGCCCATCTTATGGTAGAAATCTTCACCTTCGTGATTAAATGACGCCACGGTTAAACCGAGCTCTTCAATGTCTTGGCTGCACAAATCACTCTCGATTTTATCCATCAAAGACAAGCCAATACCTAAGTTACGATGGCTTTCAGACACCACCAATTCATTGATATATCCAACGCGTCTTTCCGGAGAGAGAATCGAGTTTACCTCTCGCACGGTACCAGAGATAAAACCAACCACCTGTCGGTTCGAACAAGCTATAAAAGCCGTGATGCTGCCATCAAAATATTTATCGAAGATGTTGCGATCTTCCCTTAACTGCGCCATTTCTTCCGGAGAACGGTAGAAATCTGGCTCAGCATTATAATGAGAGGTGTCGAGTTCGACCAAGAGCGTTTTCAACAGTGGGACGTCTTCTTCTCTTAGTCTTCTGATATGAAACTGTTGCATGTTGAATTCCTTTGCCAACCGACCTGTATCAAACACAGATCTTTGCTTCAACTGATTATCGGATAAGAAGTTTTAGGAATGTGAAGCGATTCAACAGTACAAATTTCGACCATTTATGTCGAGTACGTTTTCAACAGTTTTACGAGTTTTTACTGATAATTTGAACATCCACAAAATTTAAGTGGAAATAAAAATCCCCTTTTCTCAATAAAAGGGGATTAGATACCTAATTTAGAAAGCGGCATTTTGCTCAAAAGCGAGTGCCGATTTTAAGCGACTAAAATCACCAATCGGTTCGCCATCAAGCATAAACTGTGGGTAGCTTCTTGCGGTTGGGAATAACTCGAACAAAGTTTCCCGCTCAAACTCCACACCCAACTTGAGCGTTGCCACGTTAAAGCCCTGATTCTGCAACCACATTGCTGCGGTTTCACATTGGGAGCACTGCTCCTTGCTGTACATTTCTATTTTCATCACTCTTCTCTGCTATTCCTTGCCGTTAGAAATCCGCATCAAAACTCAATTGGCGATCTTGAGGTCGTTTGTACTCTGTAACGCGTTTTTCGAAGAAGTTGGTTTTTCCTTCCATGTCCAATAAGCGCATGTAATCAAATGGGTTTTCCGCACCAAAGATCGGGTTGAAACCAAACAAACCAGCGATAACATCGGCAGTGTGCTCAATGTATTGGCACATCAGCTCAGCATTCATACCAATCAAGTCCACCGGTAGGGCTTCCGTTACAAACTCCTTCTCAATTGAAACGGCTTCTCGGCAAATCTCTTCAAACTCTTGTTGCGTCACTTTGCCCTGCCCCAAGGTTTTGAATAGCAGCGCAGAGAAGCTAAAGTGCAACCCTTCATCACGAGCAATCAAGTCATTGCTTGCTGCCAAACCAGCCAGCAAACCACGTTTACGGAAGTAGTAAATGGCACAGAAGCTGCCAGCGAAGAACAAGCCTTCTACCAGACCAAAGGCGATCAAACGCATTGCCAATGGTTTATCGGAGGAGATCCACCTCATTACCCACTCCGCCTTACGCTTCACGGTCGGGACGTTTTCAATCGCATTGAACAAGCGCTCACGCTCTTCAACATCGGGAATGTAAGTTTCGAGTTGCAGTGCGTAAGTCTCTGCGTGAATGACCTCATTAAATGCCTGCAAAGCAAGGAAGCAGCGCGCTTCTGCGATTTCAATTTCGCCATAAAATCGAGTCAATAAGTTCTCGTTGATCATCCCTTCGCTCTGAGCAAAGAACGCCAACACATGTCGAATGAAGTGCTTTTCGCCTTCGGTCAGCTTGGCAAGATCAGCAAGATCTTGAGCAAAATCGAGTTCTTCTGTCGTCCAGAAAGCCGCTTCGTGAGTTTTGTACGCTTGCCAAATCTCTTCGTATTGAATGGGGAACAAGCTAAATTTGTTTTTAACAATCATACCGTTTCCTTACTTTCGGTTGATGTGAATCTTTTTAATTGGCGAGATAGGTTATGCGCCGCAGTTTAGGCAATCTTCATCTTCGCTTTGCTGACCAACGGTGACTTTCACCGCATTCGTTGATGGCTTAGAGCGCAAGTAGTACATGCCGGTTTTCAGACCACGTTTCCACGCGTAGAAGTGCATCGCATTGATTTGGGCGAACGTTGGTGATGCGAGCCATAAGTTGAGGCTCTGCGATTGGCAAACAAACGGGGCACGAGCTGCCGACATATCAATGATTACCTTCTGAGAGATTTCCCACACGGTGCGATACACGGATTGCAGGTCGTCTGGAATGGCATCAATGCCTTGTACTGAACCGTTATTGAGAATAATGGCGTCACGGATTTTGCTCGTCCAAAGACCACGCTGTTCCAGATCGCTCACCAGATGTTTGTTGATGATGATGAACTCACCCGATAAGGTTTGGCGTTTGTAGATATTGCTGGTTTGCGCTTCAAACGCTTCGTTGTTACCTAAAATTTGCGCTGTCGACGCCGTTGGCATTTGAGCAATCAGCAGCGAGTTGCGCACACCGTGCTCTGCGATTTGGCGCTTGAGTTGTGACCAATCCCAGCGGCTACTTGGTTGTTCATCCCACAGATCAAATTGGAACTGACCATGACTGATTGGTGAGCCGTCATAACTGGAGTACGCACCTTTTTGCGCCGCGATTTCACAAGACGCTTCAAGGGAGGCGTGATACATGGTTTCCGCGATGTCACGGTTAAGCTGCAATGCTTCTTCGCTATCGAATGGAAGGTGCATTTTGAAGAACACATCCGCCAAACCTTGAATACCCAAACCAACAGGACGATGCGCGTGGTTCGATTTTTCAATCTTATCGGTTGGGTGATAGTTCACATCGATAACGCGGTCGAGGTTCTTAATCGCGACTTTGGTAACTTGGTGAAGTTTGTCGAAATCAAACCCCGTGTCTGTAACGAACTTAGGTAGTGCCATAGACGCCAAATTACAAGCCGCCGTTTCATCTGGTGTTGAGACTTCCATGATCTCTGCGCACAAGTTACTAGATTTGATGGTGCCGAGGTTTTTCTGATTCGACTTTTCATTACACGCATCTTTGTAGAGCATGTACGGCGTACCCGTCTCAGCTTGCGACTCAATGATTTGCGTCATCAATTGGCGGGCTTTGATGGTCTTCACGCCCAAGCCCATACGCTCGTATTCTTGGTACTTCTGAGTAAATTCAGCGCCGTATAAATCAGACAAACCTTTGGTATTGTGTGGGCTAAACAGAGTCCATTCCGCGTCGTTTTCGACACGTTCCATGAACAAGTCTGGCACCCATAGAGCGAGGAACAAATCACGTGCGCGGAACTCTTCTTTACCGTGGTTTTTACGTAAATCGAGGAAGGATTCGATATCCGCATGCCAAGGCTCCAGATAAACCGCAAACGAGCCCTTGCGCTTACCGCCACCTTGGTCGACATAGCGAGCAGTTTCATTGAAGACTTTCAGCATTGGCACGATGCCATTCGACACACCGTTAGTACCAATAATTGGCGCCCCAGTCGCTCGAATATTGTGGATGTGTAGCCCAATGCCACCCGCCGATTTAGAAATCAGCGCACAATCTTTGAGGGTGTCGTAAATGCCGTTAATGGAATCTTCTTGCATCGCTAATAGGAAACACGAAGACAGTTGCTGCATCTTACAGCCAGCATTAAACAGCGTTGGCGTAGCGTGGGTGTAGTAGCCAAGACTGAGCAAATCGTATAGCTCTCTAATTTCTTCAAGATCGTCACCCGCGACAGCGACCGCTACACGCATGAACATATCTTGTGGTCGTTCAACCACCACACCTTTTACTTTCAACAAGTAGGAACGCTCGAGAGTTTTGTAGCCGAAATAATCAAACTGATAGTCGCGTTTGTAGTCAATCATGTCTTCGAGCGCAAACTGATTCTTGGCAACAAAGTCGACGTAAGTATCGGAAAGAATACCGATTTCAGAGAGCTCACGTGTTGCAGTTGCGTATCCGCTGGTTTCTTTTTGCAGAGAACTCACCATCACGCGAGCCGCAAGCTTGGCATAATCAGGGTGTTCCGTCGCAAGGCTTGCTGCCGTTTCAGCGAGGAACACATCGATTTCCGTCACCTTAATGCCGTCGTACAAACCGCTTACCACGCGTTGTGCAACCGCAATAGGTTCGACTTTTAGTCCATCAGCCAGCGCTTCGGCTCTTCGAGTCACCTTATCTAGACTGGCTTTTTCTTTCCGTCCATCTCGTTTTATAACGTCCATAATCTATATCTTGTGTGTAGTTTAAATATTGAGCACCATATGTACGCAATAGATCTAGATGATAATGGTTATCATTACAAGAAAGTTTTTTAAAAGTTAGAACTGACCATGGAGAGGGTAAGGAAACATATTGACACTGACACCAAGCTCGATAGGAACAGCAATCAGAGGCAAGCACCGCAAACGTGATAAAGTGATGAAGTTTTCCACAAAGCTTTAATTTTCATTAACTTAGTTCATTTCTAGAAAAGAATAACAAATGTGATCTAGTTCAAACTTTCACACCCTTTAACTTCCAATGCTACGCGCTGAAATTTGTTGAAAAAAACGCCGGGGAAACATGACTAAAAATATCCGCATAGTTTGTCCGTATTTCCGACTAAATTACTCAGGTATACTCCGAGCCGCTAAAATTGTTAGGTATCGAGTCGTCGAACCATCAACCTTTTAAAGTAAGGAATAATCATGAGTCAGTATGTTGTCTGCGCCCTGTATAAATTTGTGGAACTGGAAAACTACCAAGAGTTACGCGAGCCATTGCTTGCACTAATGGAAGCCCACGGTGTACATGGAACGTTGCTACTGGCGAGTGAAGGTATTAACGGTACGATTGCAGCGAAACGCGAAGGTATTGATACACTGCTTGCATGGCTAAATGCCGAGCCTCGCCTTACTGGTATTGTTTACAAAGAGTCGTACTCAGATACTCAACCGTTTAACCGCACCAAAGTGAAGCTAAAGAAAGAGATCGTGACATTGGGCGTTGAAGGCATCGATCCTCGCCATGTCGTTGGCACCTACGTGAAGCCGCGAGATTGGAACGAGCTGATTGCTGATCCAGAAGTATTTGTGGTTGATACTCGCAATGACTATGAAATCGAGATCGGAACATTTAAAGGTGCAGTTAATCCAAATACTGACACGTTTCGCGAATTTCCTGACTATGTAAAACAAAACATGGATCCTGAGAAACACAAAAAAGTCGCGATGTTCTGTACTGGGGGTATCCGCTGTGAAAAGTCGACTGCTTACATGAAAGAGCAGGGCTTTGATGAGGTGTACCACCTAGAAGGCGGTATTCTGAAATACCTTGAAGAAGTACCAGAAGAAGAAAGCTTGTGGGAAGGCGACTGCTACGTATTCGACGGTCGCGTTGCGGTGAACCACCAGCTAGAAAAAGCCGACTACGACTTGTGTAATGCTTGCCGACTACCAATCACGGAAGAAGACAAACAATCAGAGCAGTTTGAGCAAGGCGTAAGCTGCCCGAAATGTTTTGGTAAACACAGTGAAGAGCAAGTAGCGCGCTTCCGCGAACGTGAAAAGCAAGTGTCGTTAGCAGCGGTTCGTGGCGAGCAGCACGTCGGTGGTGAGAGTGCCAAACAACGTCAGCAACGACGTGCAGAAAAACTGGCAAAGAAAGACGCACAACGTAAACAAGCGTAATTAGTAAGGTGCGAGCTAACAAACCTAGCTCGCACTTTCTCCCCTTTCAATCTAATTTCAATAGAGGTCGTTGTCTTTCAGCAACACTTCCAGCTCATTAGTACCGCTTCTGCTCCGTTGCCCAACCATTTCATCGTAAGCGCTTTGTTGGCGAAGGACCTGCTTTTTCGCTTTTAAGTTACGACACTGCTTTTGTAAATCCAGTATCGAATGCGCCCTTAAAAACTTCCCTTTATCATCAGTGACAAAGTGTTCCTCTCCATCGACTAAGACGGAGACTTGATACAAAGCGAGATCGAGAGAGTGGATAACGAGCTTGTCGATATAGAAGAATTTTTCCAATTTACTGAGTGGCATAGACATAAAGCACCTCCTTGCTCCGTGCCTGTACGTCAACATCAATAAAATCGATCACTGAGTGAGAAATACGCCCCGCAAACACGTAGAAAGCGAAAAAACAAGCGAGGGGCACAATGCAAACAATCAATTTAGTGTGGCTAAAACGCGATTTACGCCTGACCGATCATACGCCTTTACAACACGCTTTATCTTCAGAACATCCAACTGTGCTGCTTTATATTGTCGAACCCATGTTACTGGATGACCCACATTACTCTACTCGTCACTGGCGTTTTATTTGGCAATCACTCCAAGATATGAACGAAACACTCTCGGCTCTTGGTCATCGAGTGTCCGTAATGTCGGGGAGCGTAATAGATTGCCTCAGTGCGATTCAAAATCAGTTCAACATCAATGCTATTTTCTCCCATCAAGAAATCGGACTGCGTTGTACGTTTGAACGAGATAAACAAGTATCAGAATGGCTTCAATCACAAGGGATTCCGTGGCGCGAATTTGAACATGGCGCAGTCATTCGAGGAGCAAAAGACCGACTCGGCTGGGATAAGCATTGGGATACGGTTATGCGAGCCGAGATCGAAGCTATCGACCTTGAAAGTGCTCCTCTTATTACCCTTGATGCCGAAGCTCTTGGTTGCTCATTTACGCCCCCTCCTTCTTGGTTAGAAAAAATAAAAGGCATGCAAACGGGCGGAAGTTCGCTCGCTTGGCAAACCATGGAAGACTTTTTTCAACGCCGAGGACGCGATTATTATCGAAGTATTTCTAGCCCGACAGCATCTCGAACCGCATGCACTCGCCTCTCTCCCTATCTCGCATGGGGCAATATATCGCTTCGAGAAGTGTATCAATACCTGTTGCAACATTGGCAAGTGGCTGGGTTTCGTCGCAGCTTAATTGCGCTGTCTTCGAGACTGCATTGGCATTGTCATTTTATGCAGAAATTTGAATCTGAATGTGAGATGGAATTTCGCTGTGTGAACCAAGCCTATGAACCTTTGCTTCGCCAAGCGAGCAACAACGACCCAATCCGACTAGATGCTTGGAAGGAGGGAACCACTGGCATACCTCTCGTCGATGCCTGTATGCGCTGCCTTCATCACACGGGATACATCAACTTTCGAATGCGCGCGATGCTAGTAAGCTTTTTAACGCATCACATGAACATGGATTGGCGCGATGGCGTAACTCACCTAGCGCAGCTCTTTCTCGACTTTGAGCCGGGTATCCATTATCCACAATTTCAAATGCAGGCTGGAGTGACTGGCACCAATACCATTCGTATCTACAACCCGACGAAACAAGCACAAGAACACGATGCCGATGGTGAATTCATTCATAAATGGATTCCGGAGCTCGCTAAGGTACCCACCCCACTGTTGTTTGAGCCTTGGAAAATGACCGCAATGGAAGTCGTGATGTACCAGTTAGAACCGGACTCAAAATACCTCGCCCCAATAGTCGATGTAGAAGCGAGTGCGAAAGCAGCCAGAGAACGATTGTGGGCTTGGCGAAAACGTACCGACGTAAAAATGGAAGGCACACGCATTTTAGCTCAGCACGTCCGTTCTTCTAATAAAAAGAAAGCCAGTTGATCGCCAAGAAAAGGGCGTGCGTACAAACAGGGACTTTATCAGGGAGAGAGCGGTACCCAAACAACAAAAGGAATGCATTATGTTGAAACGCATCTTGGTTACGACCACGGTTTTGTTCGCCACCCTAACTTTTTTACTGCCAGCGAAAGCACATGAACATGGAATGATGAAAGAAGACATCGTTGATGTGGCTGCAGCAAATGGCTCGTTCAATACGTTGGTCGCAGCAGTCAAAGCCGCAGGCTTAGTGGATACGCTAAAAGGTAAAGGTCCATTCACTGTATTTGCACCCACAGATGAAGCTTTTGCTAAGCTTCCAGATGGAACAGTAGAAATGCTACTCATGCCCGAGAACAAAGATAAGCTGGTTGCGATTCTCACTTACCATGTGGTCCCGGGAAAAGCGATGGCCGCAGACGTAGTGAAAATGGACAAAGCGACGACAGTCCAAGGGCAAGACGTGATGATCAAAACCATGGGCGATAAAGTGATGATCAATAACGCTACCGTAATTGCCACCGACGTCAAGGCTAAGAATGGTGTGATACACGTGATCGACACCGTCATCATGCCGAAATAGTGACACAACATGGAAGGGCGAGGTTTCTCGCCCCTTTTTAGGACATGGAAAACATCAAACTCTCAAAGCATGATATACAAACGATGGATCAGCGCCAAAGAACTCGATTGGTCAACTCCCTTGCGGGATACAAAAGCGCGAACCTCATCGGAACAAGAGACAGGCAAGGACAAGAGAACCTGGCTATCGTAAGCTCTGTGATCCACTTAGGCTCACATCCGCCACTGTTTGGTTTTATTGTTCGTCCACGCAAAAGCCGTCGTCATACAGTAGAAAACATCCTCGATACCAAGCACTTCACCATTAATGCCGTCGGCGTCGATTTCGTCCAAAAAGCACATCAAACCTCCGCCCGCTATCCAAAACAGATATCAGAGTTTGAAGCGGTAGGACTTACTCCTTACTATGATGATGCGTTTCCTGCGCCATTTGTCCTAGAGAGCAATCTCAAAATGGGGTTGGTGTTGAGAGAACACATCAAGATTGAAAGCAATCAGACAGAGATGCTGATTGGTGAAGTGTTGATGGTACACGCACCTGAAAGAGCCATCATGCCCGATGGCTACCTAGATCTAGAGCTACTCGACTTAGTGACCATTTCCGGGCTCGACAGCTACCACGTCACGCAACGTCTGCATAGGTTAAGTTATGCCAAACCAGACACTCGCCTATTCCCTCTGACGAGGGAGGGAGAACCTTCATCTTGGGGAGCACTTGAAGTTGATATGGACTAACCGCTTTAGACATCAAAAGCTAAATACAGAAGTGGCAGTTTTCTCTGTCTAAGCCGTGTTCACCAGCCCGGTTGGTGAGGTGGGCGCGCCCTGCTTCCAATCCCATTTCGTAACCTTCTAGCAATACCGACTGGCGCATTGATAGACGTTGTACACTGAATTCATCCGGCGGTGCAATAACGCGGATGTGCGTGTCTTTTGGAGGATTACGAATGAAATCTAACGATTCGTTGTAGTTCTCTGAACGGCGCAACATTGCCTCTGCCATCTGTGGATGCTCAGCGAACAACTTCTTCATTAACCAAGGCGTTTTTACCGGCTTTTTCTCATAAGCCAAAGGATGAGAAAGGATAACCGTAATATCACGAGCGCCGCGACGATGTGCTTCTCGAACCGGAATGGAATCCGCCACACCACCATCGGTATAACAACCACCAGAAAAGCAAGGAGTATGCTTGTACGCAATAGGCAGTGCCGTCGTCGCTTCCATCGCATTATGGAAGTTATGACGATTTACACGGTAATAATCCGCTTTACCCGTATTTACGTTCGTTGTCGCCGCTAAGAAAGGAATGCCTTCAAACAGTTTTGCTTCATCGACTGGGTACAAACGATTTGATTCTTCAAACAACCATTTCACATCGATCAAATCACCGCCTTTTAAAAAACGAGTAGGATCGAAAAAGCGTTTGCTGGTTGCTAATTTAGTAATGACGTTGATGCTACGGTGCGGGTAATCGGTCAAATAACCGATCAAATTTGAAGCCCCTGCCGATACGCCAATCGCAAAATCAAATGGTTTGTAGTCTTGTTCTAAGAATGCATCTAATACGCCGCTAGCAAAGACACCACGCATTGCACCACCTTCGACTACGATTGCTTTTGTTGCCATGTTTCCCCCCAATAATTGCTCTGAAAAGGTTACTGAAATTCGTGCTACAGCAACAATTGGTTATTCTTATTATTGAGATAGGCGAAGTCTATGTGTTTTTGGCTTTTTAAGTGGAAACTTAGGATCAAAAAATCCACATCAACTGCCTAGTCAATGTGGATTCAAAGTAAAGTATTCAGATGCTAAAGAAATTAAGCAAAAACGGTTTTATACGCCTCTGCAGCACCATCAATGAACATTTGTGTGCCAATCACGGCGAGGATCAGCCCCATCATTTTGGTGATCACATTTAACGCACTTGGACCAACAGCTTTCACTAACTTGTCGCCAAAGAGAAACAGAACGTAAGTAATAGCACAGAGCACGGCAAAGGATGCGATAGTAATAATGGTTTCCGTTATTCCACCCGCTGTTGCAAAGTTCATTGCTGTCGCGAGAGTGCCCGGACCAGCTAAAATCGGCATTGCCAGTGGGGAAACTGCAATACTTAAAGCCGCCTGTTCTTGCTCTGGTGAGTAGGCTTTCTCTTTGGTCTTCTTGTGCGTTGATTCACCTTGCAGCATGTGAAAGCCAATTAAAAAGACTAAGATGCCGCCGGTAATACGCAGCGCGTATAACGTAATGCCGAACAAGTCGAAAATCACCTTACCCGCAACAGCAAACACAGCAACAATAACAAAAGCGATAAAGACCGAACGAAATGCAATTGAGCGGACCGTTTGTTTATCATCATCCGCTGTTAGGCTTAAAAAGATAGGAATGTTAGCGATAGGGTTCATGATGGCAAAGAAGCCCATAAACACTGTGACCGTATGAAGTATTAGCTCTTTCATGTTCTCCACATTTGGTAAGCTATTGATTATTAAAAATCAGTATATACCCAAGTTTATAAATAACGTTACTTTATGTTCAATTTGCTCGGTTGCACTTCGTCAAGTTTTGTCCTGTGGCACACTTTGTAGTGCATCTCTGTTTACGCTCCCAATAAATGCCGTTATGGTGAAGATTCAGCCAAATAGAACCACTCTTCAGGAAGCCAGAACATCATGAACAATACGATTGAAACCATTCTTGCTCATCGCTCTATCCGAAAATTCACCGCAGTTCCTATTACTGATGAACAAAGACAAACCATCATTCAAGCAGGTTTAGCTGCGTCTTCTTCTAGTATGCTTCAAGTCGTCTCAATCGTTCGAGTGACTGACTCTGAAAAGCGTAAGCAATTGGCTCAATTTGCTGGTAACCAAGCTTATGTTGAAAGTGCGGCTGAGTTCTTAGTGTTTTGTATTGATTATCAGCGCCATGCAACCATCAATCCTGATGTACAGGCAGACTTTACAGAACTAACTCTGATTGGAGCAGTAGATTCTGGAATCATGGCACAAAACTGCTTGCTTGCAGCCGAGTCTATGGGATTAGGTGGCGTATATATTGGAGGACTAAGGAATAGCGCCGCTCAAGTTGATAAGCTATTGGGCTTACCGGAAAATAGCGCGGTGTTGTTTGGTATGTGCTTAGGGCATCCCGATCAAAATCCCGAAGTAAAGCCACGCCTACCTGCACATGTGGTTGTTCATGAAAATCAATACCAAGAGCTAAATTTAGATGATATTCAGAGCTACGATCAAACTATGCAAGCGTATTATGCGAGCCGTACAAGCAATCAAAAACTGAGTACATGGTCGCAAGAAGTCACTGGGAAGCTTGCTGGTGAGTCGCGACCTCATATCCTGCCGTACTTGAACAGTAAGGGGCTAGCAAAACGCTAATATCATTGAAATGATGGTTTGTTGTATGAAATCGTTCATCAAACCATCACTTTGTTGAACCCACATCATATTTTGACCATACGCTGCCTACTTTCTGGCAAAACCATAACAAAGCGCTATTGACGTAGAATAAAAAATACGACACGCATCACATTTTAAAACAAAGCATATAACTTTTTTTAGAAAAATGGTCGCATCAATAACTAATTGAAAAACTGTTAAATTACAAATTTCGTGAGCTGATACGGAAAATTAGAGCTAATTAATAAACACTTTTGTCAAATCCACGCTACTCAACGCACAGAAATATAAAATTCAGCAATATATAGCTGGCTTTTTATCAATTTATCGTCTATTGCTCCTCCTCAAAAAATTCTTTAGAGTGCGCTCGCCAGATGCAACCCGTTTCTTATTGAGTATTTTATAAATTAAAATAAATAATACTGCCCAATAAAATTGTGACGTGTTGTTTAGGCAAAAAACAATGTTGTTCTTAGCAACTCGCTCTTTACGTCAGATGAATGAAAAAGCATGAATTTCAACTATACAAAGCTAGGCAGTTTACTCCTTTCCTCTGTACTTCTCGCTGGATGTACAGTACCGGGCAGTCACTTATCCACGAGTGGAAAGCACATCGTTGAAGACAACAGCGCCAATACGGCGGCAGATTTTAACGTCTTTCCACTGACTCTTGATAAAGTCTCGCAGCTAAAAAGCTCAGATGTAGAGACCAAAGCGAACCCAACACTTGACCATCAACTCGCGGCTTACGAGTATGAAGTCGGTCCTGGCGATATTCTGAATATCACTATTTGGGATCACCCTGAACTTACCATTCCAGCAGGCTCTTACCGTAGCTCTGAAGAAGCGGGTAACTGGGTGCATGCTGATGGCACCATCTTCTATCCATACATCGGTATTGTTGAGGTTGCGGGTAAAAATGTTCGCCAAATTCGTACCATTATTGCTAACAAGTTGGCGAAGTACATTGAGAGTCCACAAGTGGATGTGAGTGTTGCGGCATTTCGTTCCAAGAAATCTTACATCACTGGCGAAGTTAACAAGCCAGGGCAACAACCTATCACCAATATCCCACTTACGCTTCTTGATGCAGTTAACCGCGCTGGCGGTCTAGCAGAAGATGCGGATTGGCGTAACGTCACACTGACACGCCAAGGCAAAGTCGAAAACATTTCTCTCTATGCGCTAATGCAAGAAGGTGACCTTACTGAAAACCGATTACTTCAACCTGGCGACATCGTACATGTGCCAAGAAATGACACTCAAAAAGTGTTTGTTATGGGTGAAGTTAACGATCCTAAGCTACTGAAAATGGATCGCGCAGGCATGAGCTTGACCGAGGCTCTAAGCAATGTTGGTGGTATCAACCAACTTTCTGCGGATGCAACTGGCGTTTTTGTCATCAGAAAATCTCAAGACAATCAAGCATTAGGCGACATTTACCAACTTGATGTCTCTGACGCAGCGGCGTTAGTGATTGGTACTGAATTTGATTTGGAACCTTACGACATTGTGTATGTTACTGCTGCACCAGTCAGTCGTTGGAACCGCGTTATTGCACAGTTAGTACCGACGATTTCAGGCTTCAATGAGCTTACAGAAGGTGTTCTACGCGTTAGAAACTGGCCGTAGTTCAGACGTTCTTGAAAGGGCTTATGTGAAGAGGTAAGCCCTTTCCAATAGTTATTGATAAGGAACAAACCATGTTTTCAAACATTCTTGTCGTATGCGTAGGTAACATTTGTCGCTCTCCGACTGGGGAACGAGTGCTTCAACAACTTCTTCCGAATAAAACCATTTCTTCAGCCGGTATTGCCGTTGAGAAAAGTCGACTGACTGGGAAACCAGCGGATGAGACAGCAACGCTCATTGCCTCGGAAAAAGGGTTTTCTCTTGAGAATCACCAAGCGCAACAACTTACTGCGCAGCTTTGTGCGAAACAAGATCTTATCTTGGTAATGGAACAAGGTCATATCGATGCATTAACTGAGATCGTTCCAGAAGCAAGAGGCAAGACCATGCTGTTTGGGCATTGGATGAATTCTGTCGACATTCCAGATCCATACAGACAAAGCAGAGAAGCATTTGATCATGCGTTTTCTCTGATTGAGCAATCCGCTCAGGCTTGGGCAAAAAAACTATAACTTCAGATTACTTGGCGAAATAAAAAAACAATGGCTAACCAAACTATAAGTTCATCTGCACCAACCGATGATGAAATCGATCTCGGTAAACTGTTTGGCATATTGATAGATGCGAAATGGTTCATCATTGGCATTACGCTTCTCTTTGCAACAATCGGTATTGCCGTGGCATTGCTATCGACACCTATCTACAAAGCAGATGCTCTGATTCAGATCGAACAGAAAAGCTCTGGTGGTATTTCGGCGATGGTCGGCGATATGGGCGAGCTTTTTGCTGCAGAATCGTCAGCAACGACTGAGATTGAGATCATCAAGTCACGTATGATCCTTGGTGATACGGTCGATAAATTTAACCTAACGACGATTGCCACTCCGGACTATCTTCCTTTTATCGGTAAAGGTCTTGCTCGCATCAATGGCACTCAAGATTACATCTCAGTTTCAACTTTCGAGATGCCACGTACCGCGCAAGGCTACAAACATCAGCTTGTGGTAACAGATGCAGAGAAAGGCAGTTTTGATCTGATGATTGAAGAGCAAATTGTGCTTTCTGGCGTTGTTGGTCAAACGATTGAAATGAATGGCTACCGCATCAAAGTACGTGAACTGGTTGCGCAAAACGAAGACAGTTTTTCAATCGGAAAAATTAGCAAGCTTGACGCGATCAACCGATTGGCTTCACAACTGTCTATTTCAGAACGTGGCGCGAAAACAGGTATTGTGTCACTGAGTATTGAAGGCGAATACCCTGAACGTAACCAGCAAATTTTGAATGACGTTGTGCAAAACTACTTCCTACAGAATGTAAGAAGAAACTCAGCGGAAGCGGAACAGAGCCTAAACTTTCTAAAAGATCACCTACCGGAAATCAAAGAGAAACTGACAGGGTCTGAAGACGTACTGAATCGTTTTAGACAAGAAAACGAATCGATCGACTTAAACCTTGAAGCACAATCAACACTCAAAGTGATGGTCGCTCTTGAAGCGCAGCTGAACGAACTGACATTCAAAGAAAGTGAAATCAGCCAAAAGTTCACGCAGGATCACCCAGCATATAAATCACTATTGGATAAACGTCAGACGTTACTGCAAGAAAAAGCTCGTTTGAACCGACAAGTTCAGAAGCTGCCAAAAACGCAGCGTGAAGTCCTACGTATGACACGTGACGTTGAAGTTAACCAACAGATCTACATTCAGCTTCTCAACAAAGTTCAAGAGTTGAACATCATTAAAGCTGGTACCGTTGGTAACGTACGCATTATCGATAGTGCACAGTCTTACGCTATTCCAGTGAAGCCTAAGAAGCCTCTTATCGTTGTTCTAGCAACATTATTAGGCGGTATGGTTGCCGTTGCTTTTGTTCTGGTTAAAACCGCTTTCCACCGCGGCGTCACTTCTCCAGACGAGATTGAACAAACGGGTATTTCTGTTTACGCAAGTGTTCCTAAGTCGGTACAACAATTAGAAGTTGCGAGCAAACTTAAGCGCAAGAGCAACAAAGACCTGCTTCTATTGGCAGAAGAAAACCCTGCGGATCTTTCGATTGAAGCACTACGTGGACTTCGCACTAGCCTTCATTTTGCGATGATGGAAGCGAAAAACAACGTACTGATGATCTCTGGTCCAGCGCCTTCAATTGGTAAGACATTTGTATCGACAAACTTTGCGGCAGTAGCAGCGAAGACAGGTCAAAAAGTGTTGTTGGTCGATGCGGACATGCGTAAAGGTTACTTGCAACAATGTTTTGGTCTGACGGCTGATAACGGTCTTTCTGATTTCTTAAGCGGTAAGATTAGTCAAGATATGGTGATCAAGCCGACTAAAGTTGAGAACTTAGATGTAATTACTCGTGGTCAAGTACCACCAAACCCTTCTGAGCTTTTGATGCACCCACGATTTGTTGAGTTTGTAGAAAAAGCATCACAAGAGTATGACCTAGTGATCATCGATACACCGCCAGTATTGGCAGTGACTGACCCTAGTATCGTTGGTGCGATTGCAGGAACCACTCTGATGGTAGCTCGCTTTGACCAAACGACATCGAAAGAGCTTGAAGTCGCTCGCAGTCGATTTGAACAATCGGGTGTAGAAGTCAAAGGCGTCATTCTTAACGCAATTGAGAAGAAAGCGGCGAGTTCATACGGCTACGGTTATTACAACTACGCCTATAAGAGTGAGTAATGTCGCTACACCCAAGTGACTTAAGCATACTTGGGGAAAACCATAAATAGAAACACAAAGCCCCGCAATTATCGCGGGGCTTTTTAATAATGATCTAATTAAGATAAGCTCTATTATTGCTTCTTCAATTGAAGAAAAGTGAGCACACTCAATAGCAAGAAGAAGGCGGGATCACTCCAACCAAAGCCAACAAAAACCCCCGTGATGCCAGCATAAGTAGTGATCGCTACGCCCAAGACATTCGTGACCAACAAAGCTTTAAACAGTTGTTTCGCCGTATTGCCAGATTCAACATCACGCAACATCAAACTTACCGCAGCAATCCCACCTAAAAAGATTGACGTATGCTGGGACAAAAACAGTGCGTACTGGTCATTGATTTGTACACCATACATCGACCACATCATGGTCGGAACAAAAAATAACGCAAAAGCAAATACCGTATAAATCGTGCCATGAACGGTTAGAAAGGTGCGGTTAGTCATAATATTACTCTCCGATTGGACCTTGATTGATGGTACTTAGTGGCGCGTTGATATCAAATATCTGCCCTCTTACTTGTTCAACCCCCATCTGTTTCAGACGAGCAGTGTGCATTTCGAGATAAGCTTGCGCCGTGGCTTCATCTTCAAAAAGATAGATGCCACCACCAAGTTTATCTGTCTCGCTTTCCGTCCAAATTTTCCAAATCATACCCGGTTCTTGGTTAATTGATTTAGCTAAATCGATCAGAGCATTCGACATCTCTTCACCAAACGGACCATGAAATTCAAAATCAACTTGCAATAGTTTCGCCATCTTGAGTCTCCTCTTCTTATTGACTCGCTTTTGATGGGAAGATTATTACCTTTATAAAACTGACAAAAAAGTTCATAATTTTGCCATTAACTGTGGAAAAAACTGACTGATGAGACTCAAAACAACCTTAGAGCAATGGCAAACACTACAAGCAATTGAACAGGCGGGGAGCATTCAGTCAGCCGCAGTGATGCTCAATAAAAGCCATACCACGCTTATCTATTCGGTGAAAAAGCTCGAAGACCAATTAGGTATCAAGCTGATAGAAGTAAAAGGTCGTAAGGCCGGATTAACCGAACACGGTCAGACGATGTTGCGCCGTGCACAATCAATGCTTGAGCAGGCTCGTGAACTTGAAATGATCAGTGAGCAGCTAAATAGCGGTGTAGAATCACAGATAACGGTAGCGATCGATCACTTGTGCGACCCAAGTTGGCTCTATACTCCACTTAGTGAATTTCTCACACATAACAACACGACTTCCGTTCAAGTTGTAGAGACCTCTCTGAGTAAAACCACAGACATGGTGATCAATGAACTTGCGGATATTGCCATCATCAACCTTCCGATCACCAACTACCCTGCTGAAGCGTTCGGCACTACCACTATGGTCCCTGTGATCGCAGCTCGACATCCACTAGCAAAAAAGGAACATATTTCATTGGCGGACTTTGCAACCACCAGCCAAATTGTGGTTCGAGACTTAGGGGAATCAAACAAAGAGAAGCGAGACGTAGGCTGGTTACGCGCGCGTCAAAGAATCACGGTAGATAATTTTGACCACGCATTTAGAGCGGTTGAGCAAGGTGTCGGCTTCTGCCGCCTCCCAAAACATCTCGTTGAGTACCGTCAAAACGACCACATCAAAGAGATAGATCTTGAACATTCGAACCAATATCAAGTCGCTCTACATCTTACCTTGCCGAAAGGGGCGAAAAGTGGACCCGCCGCCCTTGCCCTCTATAAAACACTACTTGATAGTGCCAAAGTGCGAGTTGGATAGAGCGACACAAAACAAGCTCAACAGGCGCAATTCTTAAGCCTTCATCATGGATGCTTTCTCTTCTCCAACTTACTCCTCGCTTAAGTTCTAGAACTGTTTTATGTGAAGTTAAGTGCAGTTTTGCTTCTTTATATTATTCAAAGTTGCGATACCTGTTTCGATTACATACCATTGAAGCAGCTCAAGCCTAAAGCACCCAACACTCGCGGAAAGAACTCGGTTCACGGCACCTCAACCACCCTGCTTTTGTTAGCAGGAACAATCTGTTTTTACCTTCTTTTTAACTTCTAATAAAGCGAGTGTGGAAGAGATAAGAAAGGTGAAAAATGCAATCTTACAATAGCTTCTCCATTAACCTTAACCAGCAAAAGTCTGTAGCAAAAAAACGCTTAAAGGCGATCCGCCAAAAAGACACCATTGCACTCAAACAGGTTAAACAGTTTCACTCTCAACCAGAAACGCTTACTCCTGACTCTATCCAGCTGTCAGACGTTCAACACGCTCTAGCTAGAGAGCTTGGCTTACCCAGTTGGAGCAAGTTAAAAGCACATATAGAGGAATTAGAAAGGCACAAGCACGCTATTGACCACCAAGCAAACCCGCTTGATGCAGATTTAAAAACACTCCATGTCCGCTGTGGGCACGATATTCAGCAACTATTAAAGACTTGCGGGTTTGAAGGTGATTTCTTACCTATGATTGATCCACTGTGCATCGGTCCTATTCCCAATGATAAAAAAGGCTTTGTCGCCATTCGAGCACAATACGTCGTAGGCACATTGCTACCCGTGATGGGTCGCAAAGATTCGGTTCAAAATGTAGCGCAGTTTGAGCAAAACAATATCCATACTCTACTTAACCATCAATATGAACGTATTGTTTTTTGGGTTGAACACGATGCCTATGATCAATTCATGCTACTTCGAGGACTTTCCTTGTTAGAGAACAGGGTAGGTAAAGTGATAGAGATCATCGAATTCAACCAGTTTCCAGGAACAGAACGGTTTATTGGCTTTGGGCAACTCCCTGCCGAAGCTATTCGCTCATGTTGGCAACACCGAAAGCCGGTTACAGCGAAGCTTTTCAGTCAAGCCAAACGCTGCTGGCAAGCGTTGCGGGCTCAAACACCACAGCCGCTCCTTAACTTGCTAGAACAACATGAATTAGATTGCTTACCGAATATCAAAGCAGTGATGAAACGACACCTTCAAGAACTGCCTAACTCGGAGTCAGGATTGAGCTTCACCCAATATTTGGCGTTGCAAGTATTGGGCGAGCAAAGCACAGCCATCACCGTTAAAGATTGGTTTCAAAGAAGTCAGCAAAGAGAGCCCCTTCCCACCCTCGGTGACGTAATGTTATATGCATTGCTACTACCACTCGCACGAGCGGAAAAACCACTGTTTGCTGTGGATTCATTTGATAAAAATTGGTGGGAACAACAAGTCAGTATTAATGCTCGTGGCAAAGCTTGTTTGAGTGGGAAAGACTTTTTCATTCAAGACTATTGGGTCGGAGGGCTCCATAACCGAGAACAAGACTATTGGACGTGGGATCACACCTCTCTATCAACACTGCGTCATGTCGTGATGAGTTAAGCATTTGAGGCAATGAGCAATAAGCAATAAGCAAACTAACGTCGGTAGCCATCTAAAAACAGCGTAAGAATATCCTCAACGACTTTCTTTCGCTGCTCAATACTCGGCACCGCTTGATTGGCAACCAATTGTGGCCACAAACAGTTTCCTTTCAATAAGCACATTAGCATGCAACTCATCATGACTGGGTCAAGCGCTTTGACCTTGTTATCCGCAATGGCTTCTTTAAACCAGTTTTCCAGCAATGCATCTTGGCGTTGAAGTTGGTGTAAGTAGTTCTCTGCCAATTCTGGTGTGCGCATAAACTCACTGATCACCATCTTGGCGAGCGGCAAACCAAAGTCTTCATACATAGAGTCCAACTTGGCATGCAGATAGGTTCTAAGTTGTGTTTCGATATCGCTCTCTGGTGAGTAATTGAGTTGCAATCGTGCACGCTGAGTTTCGAGCACGCTTTGTATCGACTCGATAAACAACACATCTTTACTTTCAAAATGGCGATATAAGGTACGCTTCGATGCCCCAGCACGCTCACACACTCTATCCATATTTGCGCCACTAAATCCGTGCTCAATAAACTCCTGTTGAGCCGCTTCAATCAGCGCAATGCGTTTTTTTTCCGAAAGTTTCATCGTTCTAGATTCACCAACCTCATGTAAGTGGCTGCAGAGTATAGCGCGCAAGAATCTAAAGTACACTTTAAAGTTTACTTTTTAAATTTTAAGAGTAAGATGCGCTCGCCGAAGTTAAGAAGCCTCTCTAAAAACACATAAAAGCCGCGGATCTTAACTCTCGTTTTGGTGCTTTTTCCTTATGAGAAAGCAGTGATTTTTCCGTGACGATAATTGAATCTCATAAGCTAAAAGTAACCTATCTTCCGCTTACATTGAGATCGCCACGATTTATGAAGTGACTTATGAAATTACCTTCTTTGCTTGTTGCTGCATCTTGCTTGTTTACCGGAGTCGCGAATGCGGATTCCATTTCTCTTCCTATTTGGAAAGAGAAAGCAGAGGCGCTTGGCTACAATTTGCCAAAACCTTTCGGTTTAAACCTCAGCTATATGAGTATGGAACAAGGCATCAATGTCGACTCTATCGCTTTAAAAGGCTTGGGCGGGATTGAAAAACTAGTCGATATGCAAGCAGAGCCAGGTAAACAAGCCACCGATGTAATGACATTGCGTGCTGATGTCTGGCTATTTCCTTTCTTAAACGTTTATGGCTTGATCGGCACGCTCGACGGCTATTCAGAAACGGATGTAAACGTCAAAGTTAAGTTGCCGTTTGTGAAACCACAACGTATTGAGAACTTTCGCCTAGACCTTGACGGTTACACCAAAGGTCTTGGCTTTGTACTTGCCGGCGGCTACGACCAATGGTTCGCACTGGTCGATGCAAGTTACACTCAAACCAATTTAACCGTTATTGACGGTTCAATTGATGCGCTTGTTGTATCTCCTCGTGTTGGTTACGACTTCCATCAAAATGGCGTGCCAATTCGATTTTGGGTTGGTGCTATGTATCAAGATGTCGAGCAAGAACTCTCTGGTTCACTCAAAGATCTTGGACTACCACAATCTTTAGGTGGCGTAATCCCATCAGGCGCGCGTTTTGAAGTAAAACAGCGTTTAGAATCTGAATGGAACACCATCGCAGGCATGCAATACCAAATTAATGAAGATTGGTACCTTTTGGGTGAAGCCGGTTTTGGAGATCGTCAAAGCATCTTCTTCTCTTTAGACCGTCGTTTCTAGGGTAACGAGAAGATGAAAACCTCTTATAGTCTTGCGCTCACCGCGCTGCTTAGTTCGTCATCTGCTTTTGCTATGCAGCAAGACGAAAGTAGCTTAATGGATGACATCCTGACCAAGCTTGGTTCAAGTGAGACCGTGGATGAATCTAAGTTAATCGACTGGGGCGTATTACCAGGTCCTTTTGTTAACCCAGAACAAGGGTTTGGTATTGGCGTTGCCGCAGTGGGGTTGTACACGCCTTATGACTGGCAAAAAGGCGATCCTTACTCGACCGTCACCGTTACTTCTTATGGTTCAACCTCAGGTTCTTACGGCTTGGGGTTAAACAATCGCACCTATTTAAAAAATGACAAAGTCCGTCTTTTAGGTGAGGCATGGATAAGCCATACCCCCGGTTACTATTGGGGTATTGGCAGCCAAGCCGCAGAAAACGAGAACAACAAAGTGCAGTATGAAGGGCAACGTTTACAGTTGAGCCCAAAAATCGCCGTTGAAGTCGCGCCAAATACTTACGCCAAACTTGGCTGGCAATGGCAGTCATTCAGTAAGGTCGACGGTGTCGATGGCGATATTCTCCCTTCAGAAGTTGCCGATGCCACCAGCAGTGGTGTCTTAGTTGGAATGGAATACGACACGCGTGATTTCGAACCGAACCCAATGCGTGGACAGTTTCTCGATATTGAATGGATAGCGAACCGAGATTCACTCGGTAGTGATGAAGACTACGACAACCTCGTTGCTAACTATCGTGTTTACCAACAATGGTCTGACACTACGATTATCGCAATGGAGGTATATTCACAATCGATTTTCGGTGACGCTCCTTGGTTTGATTACGCCCAGCTAGGTGATGACCAGCGTATGCGTGGCTACTACCAAGGGCAATATCGCGATAAAAACCAGCTTTCTACACAAGTAGAGATTCGCCATACCATTGCAGGTCGTCATGGTGTGGTTGGGTGGCTAGGTGCCGGTAATATCGCACCGACTTATCACGACCTCTTTAAAAGTAGCTGGTTACCTACTGTCGGGGTTGGTTATCGATTTGCCTTTAAGGCACGTATTAACGTGCGCGTCGATTTGGGCGTTGGCAAAGACAGCACTGGTTTTTATTTCCAAATTAATGAAGCATTCTAGGAGTAGGGTTTGAAGAAAACAGCACTATTACTACTGAGCCTTTGTAGTGGACTCGTCCACGCGCAAGAACTGAAAGCACCGGTTGGCGTAAGACCGTGCTGTGCATTTGGTGTCGATCTCAAAGCGCAACTAGGAAGCGTGCCTGTTCCATTCTTTTCTCTTGAGAATGTCTTATCCAGCAACGAAGTGGGTACTCACCACTATAACGATGGCAGTGAGTCTGTCTCTGGTAGCCTGCTAGGTCTGAATGAAGAAGCTAACGGCATTATCTTTACCGAACTAGGCGGGTTTATTGATACTGCCCACGTCCGTGATACCGCAGATTACACCTATTATTTATTCACCCTAAATCAACATTATCTCGGTCGCGCAGCGCATCTGGACTTGCCTGAAGAACTTCGTGTTCGTCGTATTCGTTGGTATGAACAAAAAGAGAAGCTTAGCGAAGAAGAGAAGCTAGATCGCAGTGCTCAAGCAGCAGCGCTAACCGCGTTTCGACTGGCTCAATGGCATGAAATAGCTCAGTGGTTCGGTATGGTGTCCGTTAGCGGATTTAAAGAGCTGGCATCTGCCTTTTCATCCGAAGACCTCTACTCCAACATGCTCGGCGCAAAATTAGCCAAGCAAGTATTACTGGACAACCCCGAGCTCGATCAAAAAGGCTTTTCTAGAGCCATGGACAGCGCTTTCAAACAAGCTTTAAAGGATTTAAAAGCTCAATCGAAAGAGATAACGAAACAGAAAATCCAGCAACTCGATGGTGATTGGTGGGATAGCTCGCGACGCTTACCTGATAAATGGGTAGTTCGATTCCGAGATTACCATATGGCACTGAACTTAACGCCCAACTACTCTGGTGCAAACCATGAGCTTTCGTTATCCGCGACCTTTGCCGATCAACAACCAATTGACCAGTGGATGAGTGTAGAGTTTAGAGCAAGCGACAATGAGAAAGCCTTCTCAGCACTGCCTAAGTCTCTGACCTCAAAATCAATTTGGACACCTACAGATTATCAACAGATTTCAAATTTTGCTCGTACCATCGATAACCAAACCCGCCCTCCATTGAAATAACACCGCAATAAACAACTGAATAAAAGATGCCTAGTTATGCACTTGGCATCTTGCCCTCTACTTGTATGCAAACAGTTTTCTACCAATCAAGAATGTAAGAATTCATTTCTATCGGTTGTAAATTCGATAAATTTGTTAATTAACAAACTTTTCAACCAGCCTTTTAGTTGCCATTTAGTTAATATTCTATTTTTTAAAGTGACTAACTTCACATCTATCGACCATTCAGAGGATTATTCTTTCGTATTTTCACACTCCGCTGCTAATCTGCACGCCGCCTTGAAGTGAACTCAAGGTGCATAACTATAAGGAGTGTTCTCATGAATACCAAGAAACCGATGTCGCTCACCAGCCGCGTAATTTTGGGTATGGTAGCGGGTATCTTGACAGGATTTGCAATTCGCACACTTTTTGCCGACAACGGATTTGTCGACGCATACATTGTTAATGGATTATTCGAAGTTGGTGGACAGATCTTCGTTGCCAGCTTAAAAATGCTTGTTGTACCGCTAGTATTTGTTTCGCTAGTTTGTGGTACCAGCTCTCTAAAAGACCTATCTACATTGGGTCGCATGGGTGGTAAAACCCTTGCTTTCTACGTAGCAACAACCGCTATCGCAATCACACTTGCTCTAACCATGGGTACGCTATTCCAGCCGGGTGCTGGTGCAGACCTAACCGCAGCAAGTTCATTCAAATCAGCAGAAGCGCCATCTTTGGGTCAAGTGATCATTGATATGTTCCCAACCAACCCAATCAGCGCAATGGCAGAAGGTAAAACCCTGCAAGTTATCGTGTTCGCCGTCCTATTCGGTATCGCGATCAGTGCAGCAGGTAAGCCAGGCGAGCGTATCGCAGCATTCTTCTCTGATCTGAATGAAGTAATCATGAAATTGGTTGCGATTCTGATGAACCTTGCGCCTTACGGTGTGTTCTTCCTAATGGCGAAGCTGTTTACAGGTCTTGGTCTAAGCGCAATCTTCAACCTTGCTGAATACTTCGTTGTACTAGCAGGTACGCTATTGCTGCATGGTCTTGTGACTTACAGCTTGATGCTAAAAGGCTTCACTGGTCTAAACCCAATTACGTTCCTACGTAAGATGGAAGACGCAATCATGTTTGCTTTCTCTACAGCATCATCAAACGCGACCATTCCAGTGACAATGGAAACGGCTAAGCACCGTATGGGTGTTGAGAACCGCGTATCATCGTTCACAGTGCCGCTAGGTGCAACCGTGAACATGGACGGCACGGCGATCATGCAAGGTGTAGCGACAGCCTTCATCGCGCAGGCATTCAACATCGACCTAACTATGGGTGACTACCTAATGGTTATCATGACGGCAACATTGGCGTCTATCGGTACCGCAGGTGTTCCTGGTGTTGGTCTAGTAATGCTAGCAATGGTATTGAACCAAGTAGGTCTGCCACTAGAGGGCATTGCACTTATCATGGGTGTTGACCGTCTACTTGATATGATTCGTACCGCAGTAAACATCACCGGTGACAGCGCAGTGACTATCATTGTTGCTAAATCAGAAGGCGCACTGGATGAAGCTCGCTTCAACGATCCAAAAGCTGGGGTCGCCGAAGAAGAAGTGCATCTGAAACGCGCGGAAGCTTAAACCCTTCCAAACTCAATTATCCTGTCTAAGCAAAAACCACCTTATTCTGAGGTGGTTTTTTATTTCCAATAAACCCGAAATCAAAAAGGTTTAGATACAATTCTCGTCCCCCGAGGTTGTTTCAATTACTAATCGGTAAGTAGTTAGATTCTATATTAGTTCATCTAGAGGGTTAAGATAACTGGTCTATGTTTATCACTTTGAAAATGATATATGGGACATTTTCATCATATAGAGATACAAATTCCATTATCAAATTAAAGATCAAAACCAAATCGCGATAGATAGTAGCCTGATAATTAGGTTGGTACTAAGATACATACATCATAATTTCATATTTAAAAATAGTCTTTTTTATTCATTTTATCATTTCCAATACTTGCATTAGGTTTCAACGAAAGTATGTTCGATTTTTTTAAGAAATTTAAATATACATTAAGCCCAGAGATAAAAGGTACTTTAGTTCTTGATCAAACACCTCTAGAAAATCTAACGGTTTACTTAGAAGCTAATTTTTTAAAGAATACTTACAAAAGGAGTTCAAGTACTAATGAGTTAGGTGAATTTCACTTTAAACCAGTCATACATTCTCAAAGGTTCAAAGAATTCGCTTTGAATCAAACATACTCATACATAGGGATATACACCTATATAAATGAAGAAAAGAAATATATTTGGGAGTCTCAGTTAAACTACGTTTCACCACCTATATTTATAGAGGAAAACTTAAGTAATCTTTACTGTGAGCTTGAAGATACCGAGTTTCGATACTTTTTCAAGAATATAAACCTAGAAAATGCTCGAGATCTAATGGTGGTTAGCTCCTGCAATTTAAATGGATTTTTATATAAAAAACATTTTTCATAGAGTTTATGATTGTGATGATTATTAAACTCAAAGTTCTTTAAAAGCAAAAGCTATACCTGCACGCCTAAATCAAGTTTAAACATATCAATCAAAGTGCTAATTCGCAGAATATTTCTCTAAAGGAATTCACTACTTAACTTTCGTATACTCCTGATTCCACATAACCAGTTAGTTTGCACTGACTGTACACATAAGTATCATCTTCACCATTTCCAAAATAAGAAAAAGCGAAGTAGTAAACTTCATTGGTTACTTCACAATTCAAATTTCCCATATTTTCTCTAGCAAACTCATAAGTCTCATAACCATCAATTGAAGACTCCCATATCGTCACCTCTTCTCCATTTGCTAGATGAGTCTTCAGGAAAACGAGCACGTATTTCTGATTTAGGCTCAATATGCCTTGAGATTTACGCTCTTCAAATGCAGGGAAGGCAAACGCTCCGCTAGCATCAGTAAGAGTTTGAAACTCATGTATGGTTCCAAGAACACCAACTCGAAGGACCACTAATTGAGATGACAACGGTGTTCCGTTCAAAGTTAACATACCCCGGATATCTGGCGTATACCTGTACATGGAAGGCTGCCCTTAGCTAAAAACTTGAATCCGAAAGTATACTTTCCAATAGACCAAATCCACCACGGTAAACAACATTACGACGAGCTCGTGTGCTTTGAGTAAATGTTAAAAATAACAATTTCTTATTTGAACTAAACCAAACATTGAACATGTTTGATGGACAATTTCCCCACCTACTTCACCATCGAACTCAGCTTTTCTCTCGCTTGTTCTTCATGCTCGTCGGTGATGGCATTGCCGACCGAGTTCGCCGCTAGGGTAAGTGCAGCCATGTCATCGGTAAAGCCGACACCTGCTAGTACGTCTGGTACCATATCTGTTGGCATGACGAAGTAAGCCAGCGCGCCACCTAAGATAGCTTTGTGGCGAACAGAGGTATTGGAATCTGCCATCGCAAGCCATGATTTGATGCCCATAACAGCAATCTCTTCGCCTGCTTTCTTGACGGAATTTTTCATTTTACGCCAGAAGGTTTTCTCATCTGGTGCTTGCATCGTTTGGTCTAAGACGTCATCGGACGCCGAATTTACAGACATGCTTGTGGTCATCGTGCCTCCTAAACTTATGACTGTGGCATAGATATTAAGACGATGAACCTGAACGTAGGATTAATAGCGAGTAATGATAATGAAGAAAGGAAGCCAATTGGCTAGATAAAAAAATCCCCAAACCGAAGTCCGGGGATTATTGCTTTGGAGACAAAAAGTCTTGGAAATCAGCTGGTTTTGAAACCAACAGCTTTGAAAACCAAGATTTAGAAGCAGAATGCCTTATTGAGCAATCTTCTCCAATACACGCATCAACATTTTGATACGTGGTTCGATAGACTCAAGTAACAAGTACTCTTGATCGCTGTGGAAGCCTGCACCGATAGGTCCTAGACCATCCAAAGTTGGAACACCAAGAATCGCCGTGTTGTTTGCGTCAGAGCCACCACCCACTTCTTTCCAGTTGATGTCGATCGCCAGTTCACTTGCGGCTTCTTCAACTAATGTCATTAAGCTTTCTGTTTGTGGGCTTGGCACCATAGAAGGCTTATAAGCTTCACGAACCAACTCAATGCTCACGCCATCAACGAATGGTGTTTCCAGCATGCCATTTAGCTTGCTATCGACATCATCGTATTCTTCGTTGCTCCAGAAACGCACATCCACGATCGCTTCAGCATGTTCCGGAACTATGTTCGCACCGTTACCGCCAGAAACAATACCGACGTTCAACGTGGTACCAGATTCAAAGTTGGTCATTGCATTGACAGCCAGAATCCAGTTCGCCATCTCTGTGATTGCGCTGCGACCATTCTCTGGCTCGTTACCTGCGTGAGCAGCAACGCCATTAAAGGTCATTTTGTAGCGAGCCATGCCTTTACGCGCTTTCACTAAACCACCGTCTGCACGTGCAGCTTCTGCAACCAGTACATTCTTTGCGTTTTTCGCAACTGATTGAATCCAATCCACAGAATCCAAAGAGCCAGTCTCTTCATCTGGGTTCATGCAGATAGCGATAGATAACTTATCCAACACCGCTTGGTCTAGATTGCGCATCGCGTATACGATGTTAAGCAAACCAGATTTCATGTCAGACACACCTGGACCGTAGGCTTTCTCTGCATCTTGAGACATTGGACGAAGCTCAGCGGTACCCACAGGGAACACGGTATCCATGTGACCAATTAGCATCACATCGATTTGCTCAGCTTCCGGCTTATTTCGAACTTCAAGACCAACACCGGCTCTGCCACAGTCGATGCGTTTTATGCTCCAACCTGACATCGCTTGGTACTTCTCTTCAAATTGAGAAGCGATGAACTCAATACCATCAGTAGTGTAAGTGCCACAATCCACATTGATTAGCGGACGTAGCTCTTCTAGATATTCATTTAGAGAGAATTGCATGACTCACTCCTAGACAAACAGATTCATCACTAGCATTGCGCCAAATGCGTTCAATACTGAGATTGCAATCATAACTGGGATGTAACGACCTTCAGTACCAATTGGACCCATGATACGACCCATGTACTGAACTTGAGAGCCCATTAGGTAGATAGCAGGCGCAAGAATCGCAATGTGCGTGCCGTTCAGGATACCTTGGTCAAACAGTGTAATCACTACGCCAACCGCGCCGCCCATCGACATCCAAGCCCCGATCAATACCGCTGCTGCTTCACCCGGAAGACCAAACACTGCCATGATTGGAGAAAACACAGTGCCCATCAGATCCAGCGCACCAGTGATTTGCAGCGCTTTGATGATAACGAACGCCATTAATACGTTAGGAACCGTAGAGGTAGTCGCAATTACCCAACCTTTCTTAGCACCTTCGACGAAGATATCCGTCACCATTGGTTTTTTCGCTTTAACGTCACCCATTATGCCGTCTCCTCTTTTAGGTTCTCTGATTTGTTTTGGTCTTGCTTGTCTTCTTTACCTTCCGTCATGTTTAGGTAGATACGGAACAGGTTCGCACCAATGATCTTAAACGCGAACATCACCACAACCGCCAAACCAATAGAAGAAGTTACTGCTAGAGAGCCGTCAGCCATCGTCAATGTGAACAATACCGCACCCGATGAGAAGAAGTTCACGATGGTTGCACCCGCAGTGAACTGGAACATGGTAAATACGTCCGTTTCACGCTTAGTTAGGTGACCTTCATCTTTTAGTTGACGCGTCATAGCCGCACCTGCATCGGTACTTTGTAGAGAAGCAATCAGAGCCAGACCAGAGTTACCAGGGATGCCCATTAGAGGACGTAGAAGAGGAGTAAGAAGCTTACGAGCGGCTTCAAGTGCACCGTAGTGCTCAAGTACGTTGATCATACCTAACGCGAACATAACGGTTGGAATCAAAGTAAGCGCAAAAATGAAACCGTCACGAGCACCGCTACCACCAGTACCACGGAAAGATGTGGTCGCAGCTTGTACTGCGCCATCTGCACCTTCCGTCACGCCGTAAGCGACTTTACCGAAAGAACCATTAAGCGTTGTAAAGTCGAATACACCGTACCATTCGTTGGATTGCATCAGACCAGAAAAGAACACAACCGCAAACGCGAGTGCAATGTAACACCCGATCGTCACCTTGCGTTCAGCATGAACAGGGCTTGTCATAAATTCACCTATATATGTGGAACAGAACGCATAGATGATCCCCTGAACGACGTGCTAGAGAGATGATCAAAATCAATCCATTTACCGAACAGCCATGCTGCTTAGTTATGAAGTTTTATTTTATGATTTGAATCACATTTAAAAGATAATAAATATTTATGACCAAGATAAGGTAGATTTATCTGAGAATCAGCAAGTTCAATCCATTAACAAAGCAAGTTAAAGTTTGGAACAAGTTTGCTATTAGCCACATTCTCGACGTGCTTCATGATTTGTTGCTTATTTAAGATTTCTTGACCGAAAACTAACAAATTTTCTGTGCAATTTAATTTAGGGTGGTGCGGTCATTACTTAGAGACTTACTCAGGGTTTGCCTTTTGCTTCGATCACAATCCAACATCGCTCGATGGACACTCGCCCTTGTGGCTTGGGTTGTCGTGATCTGTTTAAGTAAAAATGTAGGTCTCTTTCAATCTTGTCCTCTCATTGGCGATCAAGTGACGACTGAGCATGCCACTGGGCAACAGCAAAAGAGCGAAAAAGGACTGACTAAGCAGTGTGAATTGTCTGAAAAACTGATTCAGGTTTCACAAAACCATCTCGACAGCTTCATTGTGCCCTTATTCCTATTTGCGTTTGTCTTGCTGTCTATCAGTGGCAGCGAGCGCAATGCTTTCCGCCATTATACTGAACCGATACCCGACAAATATCGGGTGCACCTCAAGCTATGTGTGTTTAGAGAATAAAACCCGATTGCTATTCACCCCCAAATCAATTGTTTTATTTTTAATCACTTCGCACAAGAAACGCGAAGAAAAAGAGTTTTAGGAAAAATCATGAAATTCACTCGCACACTATTAACTGTGGTTATCGCACTTGTTCCGCTATTTTCACACGCAGCAGAAAAAACGTCAGAAGAGAAGCTGCAAGAAATTACTCAACTGCTGAAAGAAAACCCGCAGATCCTCGACGCACTACATCAGAATCTGCAAGATTATGTCGCTTATCAAAAGACCTTCAACGCGACATTGGATGAAGCACGTGCGTATTTGAATGACGGCAAGCACTCTTACTTCGGTGCAGAGAATCCAGAGCTGACGATCATCAACGTGACCGATTACAGCTGTCCTTTCTGTAAACGCCTTGAAGGAGAGTTGGTGAAGGTAGAGAAAGAATACCCACAGGTAAAAGTGCTGAACATGACTGTATCGTTCAAAGAACAGTACGAAAAGAACGGTTACAACTCGGCAAGTTACGCATTGAACGTTTGGCAGAACCAACATGACAAGTACAAAGAAGTGCACGACTTGTTGGTGAAGAAGCCGGGTCCACATGATGCAAGTTCACTACAAAAAATCGCTAAGAAGACCGGCACAGAAGCACAGCTTGTCGACGACAAAGAGACCAAAGCATTGTTGGATAAAAACTACGAGTACTTCACTCGCTTAGGTCTACGAGGCACACCAGCGATCATCATTAATGACCAAGTCATTCCGGGTTATGTGCCTTTCGAAGAGCTTGAGAAAGTTATCGACCAAGAGCTAAAGAAATAACTATCGAAATCGATAGCTATTGAAATAGTAAGTAAACATCAAAAACAACAAAGCCCTTCCCTGATATCTCAAAGAAGGGCTTTTTATTTATCGAAATAAAGAACGTTTGGTTACTTATCGCGCCCCACAAACGCCACAACGACTTTGTCATTGCCAAGTGAACGAGAGAACACGTACGCGCCTTCTTGTTCAATCACTTGATGCTGACCCGCACCAATCGCTGGATGCGCTTTACGGAACTGACCTAGAGTTTGCCAGTGTTTGAGCAGCGCTTGCTTCTCATCAGATAGCTTCCATACCATGTCAGAGCGTGTGCCTTGGTGGAAATCATCCGCGTAAGGACCAATGTTACGACCCACTTCGTCACCGTAGTAAACCTGAACAGCACCAGGGCTTAGAAGCAGTGCATTCGCGGCGTTACGCTGCATGCCATAGTCTTTGAAGCGAGAGAAGAACAACTCGGTATCGTGAGAAGACATGTAGCTCACTGGGTTGAAGTCTTTCTCGTTGGCGATTGTGTCTGCGTAACTTTGGTAGGTGTCTGCCATTTGGCTGAAACACGCCGCGCCTTTATCTAATTTCTTCTGCATGTCGAAGTTAATCAACGCATCAAAGCCATCGTCAAAGTAAGGGCTGCGATAAGCGGTATGCCCCCATACTTCACCCATCATCCAAAATGGCTGACCCGATTTTCCGTTCTCTTTGCGCCACTGCTCTAGACTGCTTGATGCTTCTTCTTTCAAGCGCTTCCACACATCACCTTCAACATGCTTCACCGTATCAACACGGTAACCATCAATGCCAAAGCGTTTCACCCAATCAGTTTGCCACTCAATCAAGTAATCGGAAACGGTGTAATTGTCACGCACTTCTACACGTGTGCCCGGGTTATCCAATAGCCATTGCGCTGGCTTCACGGCTTTGTCTGATTCAGTGATAAAGTCAGGTAAACCCGCCAATGACATAGTGATATCGCTGCTGCCCGGTGCAGGGTAGCCCGGCAAACCGGTTCTTACCCAATCACCGCCCCACCATTTCGCCCAGTTTGGACTCTGGTAATCAATATTCTGGTGGTAGCTATGCCAATTTTCGCCCGCTTTTGGTTGCCAATCCCCCCACTTCTTCGGTAGGTCAGCGTTTGGCTTTAACACCTCAATACCGTCAAATTGCAAATCGGCTAACGTTGAGTAGCCAGTGTGGTTGATTACCGCGTCCATCAAGACTTTGAGACCACGCTTATGCGCCTCTTCCACCAGCACTTTAAGGTCATCTTCGTTACCAAAGTTCTCATCAATCTTGGTGAAATCACGCGTCCAGTAACCGTGGTAAGCATAGAACGGGAATGAGCCGCTATCGCCGCCACCCACAAAGCCGTGTACTTGCTCAACGATTGGCGATAACCAAATCGCATCTGTACCTAGGCTCTTGATGTAATCCAGTTTCTCGATCACGCCTTTTAGATCACCGCCGTGGAAGGTACCGATCTCTTCTTTGCCGTCTTTCTTGCGCCCATAGCTATTGTCATTGCTCGTATCGGCGTTGTTGAAACGGTCGACCATCACGAAGTAAATGTTGGCATTACGATAATCAAACGGCACTGCTTCTTTGGTTTTCTTCGCTGGCTCTAGTAGCACCAAACCGCCGGAGTCTTTGCTTGGCGTCAGCGATACTTGCTGATCTTTTACTTCAACCATTTGCCCAGTGTAAGCATCACGCAACTTGGTGCCATCTGGGAAACTGTCACCTAACGCGATGGTGACTTCGTCACCTTGGTAAACCTCACATTGCACTTGTGGGATTGGGCGTTTGAATTCTGTCTTGGCAGCTTTCTTAGGTTCACGCTTGAAGCGCAGTGTTTTCGCTTCCGCATCAAAAGCGAAAGAGTAATCGCCAGTAAAACGGATTTTTAAAGGCAATTCCGTTGGCTTTCCACAATTCAGCGCGATCGGTTTGTTGAATTTAACTTTCTGACCATCGGGCGCGACGCAATCGCCTTCAACGCCAGTGATTTTAAGCGTATAGCCGTCTTTGGTTAATGGCACAACCAAAGGCTGCTCTGCACTTAAAGGAAAGTCACGGCTGTTGGTCGTGGTAGATATGGTGATGTTTGGCTCGGCGATGGCACTTGCCGATGCAAGCAATAAGGTAGTCGTAATCAGATTCAGTTTCATCGTTCAGTCCATTGGTTGCGCATAGACGCAGTATTCGTGTTGTAGTTTTATTCACACTAATAGTAAATGGATGAAAAACTGAGCACATCATTCTATAAGGCTACGCCCTAAAGCTTGTGACGCTTCACATTTTGCCTTTATCGGGGCGTAGTTCTATTTACGGACACAAGATAGTTAAGGAAAAGAGAAACTTATAACTCGACGTTGCCAAGATTGCGCATTTGGGTCAGAGCCCAATTGGTGCGATGTTGAGTGTAATTAGTGTGCGGATACACTTTGATCTTGTAAGGATTCGGCAGAACCACCGCTAACCTCGCCGCTTGCCATTGGGTCAGTTGGCTAGCCCGAATGCCGTAATAGTTTTGTGCTGCAGCTTCGATACCGTAAATACCGGGACCAAACTCCACCACATTCAAATACACTTCGAGAATGCGTTCTTTGCTCCACATCGCCTCCATTAAAAGAGCAAAGTAGAGCTCGTACGCTTTGCGCACATAAGAGTGTGAAGGGAATAGAAATACGTTCTTTGCAGTTTGCTGAGTAATCGTACTTGCACCACGAGAAGGTCCGTTCTCGCCGGCTTGTGAGATAACAGAAAACAGTGAATCAAAATCCACCCCATAGTGATGGGGAAATTTCTGATCTTCCGTAGCCATCACCGCAAGTTGGATATTTTTTGAAATCTGAGACAGCGGTACCCACTCTTGCTGGCTACTCTCTGGATAGCCTTCTGGTGGCGAGATCATGCGGCTGCTCTTCCATCCCCATAGAGGCGGATTCACGTATTTGACGAAGCCCACCAGCAAAACGGGAGTCAGTAACAAAACCAATGAAATTTTGAATAGAAACGACTTCAGTCTTTTCAGCATGCTTTATTTGCCTAGCCAGAGTAAGGAATACGCCACTTTTACACGTGCGAGTGTTCAAGTAAATGGGAGCGAAGGTTGCCTGATTCAAGGTAGAACAACAAGTTTACAAGGTCAAAAATTGGTTAAAAAAAGCCCAATTTACAATGTAAACCGGGCTTACTGTTTGATTAATGAAAGTTATTTCGTCAGTTTATAGAATACTGTCGATAGAGGTGGTAAACGCAGCTCAAGAGATTGAGGTAACGACTCGCTTTCTACTTCTTGCGTTTCGACGCTGCTTAGTACCTCAAAGCCGCTACCGTCGTATTTCGCGTCGTCAGTATTCAACAGAAGTTCGTACTTGCCTTCCATCGGCACACCCAAACGGAAACGCTCATGAGGCACTGGTGTGAAGTTACTGATCACCAATACACGTTCGCCATCTTGGCTAATACGTTCGTGCGCAAGGATACTTGCTTCCGCTTCATCTTGCAGACGCCATTCAAAACCAGCAGGCACACAATCTTGATCGTGCATCGCCGCTTCGTCACGGTACAAGTGGTTCAAGTCGCGAATCAGTGCTTGCACACCTTGGTGGCGACCAAACTCAAGTAAGAACCATTGTAACTGGTCATCGTGATTCCACTCTGCGGTTTGACCAAGCTCAGCGCCCATGAAGTTTAGCTTCTTACCCGGTTGACCATACATGTAACCGTAGTAAGCACGTAGGTTCGCCGTTTGTTGCCACTCATCACCTGGCATCTTGTTATGGATAGAACCTTTGCCGTACACCACTTCATCATGAGATAGCGACAGCACATAGTTCTCGCTGTGTGCGTAAACAAGCGGGAACGTGATGGTATTGTGGTGGTATTTGCGGTGAATAGGATCTTCTTGGATGTAAGAAAGACTGTCGTGCATCCAACCCATATTCCACTTAAAGCCAAAGCCTAAACCGCCCATAAATGTCGGTGCAGATACGCCCGGGAATGCCGTCGATTCTTCTGCAATGGTCATTGCATTCGGGAAGTGCTTGTACACTTCTTCGTTCATCCACTTCAACGTTGCGATCGCATCGTAGTTCTCGTTGCCGCCGTCCACATTTGGAATCCACTGATCGTGACTGCGTGAGTAGTCTAGGTAGAGCATCGACGCAACAGCGTCCACACGGATACCATCAATATGGAATTGCTCAAACCAGTACAGTGCGTTAGACACAAGGAAACGGCGCACATGCTCACGACCTAGATCGTAGATGTAAGAGTTCCAGTCTTGGTGCCAACCGCGGCGAGGATCTGGATCGTGGAACAGTGGTGTGCCATCAAAGTTCGCTAAGCCATGATCATCCGATGGGAAGTGTGCTGGAACCCAATCCAGTACTACACCAAGACCCGCTTGGTGACAGGCATCAACAAAGAATTTGAAATCATCTGGAGAGCCGTAGCGACTCGTCGGCGCAAACAACCCTACAGGTTGGTAACCCCAAGAGCCAAAGAACGGGTGTTCTGAAACTGGCATCAGCTCAACGTGGGTGTAGCCCATATCCACAAGGTAAGGCACTAACTCAGCCGCGAGTTCACGGTAATTTAGGAAATCCCCATCTGCGTTACGCTTCCAAGAACCCGCATGCAGTTCGTAGAAAGATAAAGCTTCATCACGTTTCTGTGTGACGGGACGATTTTGCCATTTTGCATCTTGCCATTGGTAACGGTTGTGATCGTAAGTGATCGACGCGAATGATGGGTATTGTTCAGAGTAGAAGCCCCAAGGGTCTTGCTTATGAGGGAGCCCTTCCCCATTTGGACCTTTGAGTTCGAATTTGTATTGTACGCCCTCTTCCAAACCAGGAATAAACAAGCCCCAGATACCGTAGTCGAGACGTTGCATTGGATGGCGACGACCATCCCACTGGTTGAAGCTGCCCACTAAGCTGATTGCAGAAGCATGAGGGGCGTAAACAAGGAAGCGCACACCAGAGATATTTTCACCACCGCGCTCGATGGTCACAAACTGCGATCCCATGTAGCGGTACATGTCTTTTGGCGTGTGCAGGTGTTCGTATTCTTGATAAATGTTGTGGTACTGGTAAGGGTCGTCAATGAGCTGTTCCACGCCATCCCAATCCACAGCAAGTTGGTAGTGAGTTAGGTGCAGGTCACGCTTCTCTTTCAAGATGAAGCCGCTCTCGCCTTCGCGTTCTAACTCAACACGAGGTTCACCGCTGACAACCAATTCAACTTTGTCTGCACCCGGTATCCAAACTCGTAACGATCCTTCGCCATCATCGATGAATGGACCAAGTGACGCAAATGGGTCTGAGTAAGCCGCCTCAGCTAGTAATTCATAGGCGCGTTCGTATTTTTTCTTTACCTTGGTTTTCAAATCTTTCTCCCTAGCACCGATATTCTCCTTATGGTTTTTGAACATCGGATTTCCTCAGCCAAACGTTGTGAATTCACACAATTATAAAAAACCGCACTCTATCCAAGAGATGAATAAAATAGCGTCAAAAAACAAAAATGCCCGCTATTGTTGCGGGCATAATAACGGTACTTCATCCTAACGGATTGTGCCGATTTAATGAGTGACCTAGGCTGTACTTTCGTACCTCAGCGCAATTAAATTCGCGAACTCCTACATCACCCATTCCACCTTATTTGCTCGCTTTCGCACGCACTTCAGTGAGGCGCTTAGAAATACGGTTAACGTCTTCACGGCTGAAGATTTCGTCAAGGTTCATCGATAGTTTACGACGCCAGTTTGGATACTCGTCAACAGTTCCTGGAATGTTTACCGGTTGGTCCATTTCTAGCCAGTCTTCAAGCTGAACACTCAGTAGTGCTGAGTCACCCGCAGCCACATGCAGTTGCAATGCTTCACTTAGGTAACCATCCATTGGTACGTACTGCGCATCATGACCGATACCTTCTGGTAGGTAACCATGCCAACGAACACTGTCTAGGATGCCTTGTTTGCACTTCAAACGATCATCAAACAGACCTTCCAGTTGTTGCTCGTCTGGGTACAGACCGATCTCTCGACCCATCTTCAAGTCATCACAGTGCCAGAAGCCACGTAGTGTTGGCATATCGTGCGTACACAATGCCGCCATAGACTGCTCAGCGTAATGCTTCGGAGAAATGAAGCCGCCGTCGTCTTTTGATGTTTCGAAGAAGAATACTTTGTATGAGTGAACACCTGCGTCACGAAGGATATCAACGATTTCATCAGGCACGGTACCCAAATCTTCACCGATTACAGAACACTGATGACGATGAGATTCTAGCGCTAGGATTGCTAGCATATCTTCAACTGGGTAGTACAGGTATGCACCTTCTGTCGCCTTCTCACCTTTTGGAATCCACCAAAGGCGAAGCAGACCAAGAACGTGGTCAATACGCAGTGCGCCACAATGCTTCATGTTTGCACGTAGCAACTTGATGTACGCGTCGTAGCCTGTCGCTTCCAACACTTGTGGGTTTAGCGGAGGCAGACCCCAGTTTTGACCCAGAGGACCAAGGATATCTGGTGGCGCACCGATGCTTGCATCCAGTACTAGGTTGCCATCATCAGCCCAAGTCTCGCTGCCTGAATCTGCAACACCAACAGCAAGGTCACGGTATAGACCAACCGCCATGCCTTTTTCTTCTGCAAGAGCCTGTGCTTCTTTGATTTGATCGTCTGCAATCCACTGTAGGTACATGTACAGGTGAACACGGTCAGAGTTGTCTTTGATGTACTTCTGAGTTGCCGCAGCATCAAACGTACGGAATTTCTCAGGGAATACCGGCCAGCCCCAAACACTTAAATCTTCAGCGTGTAATTCACCATGCAGAGCATCAAATGCCGCTTGATGAAGTAGGCTCTCACCGCCAAGTTCTACAAACTCTAGGAACGCGCGCGCACGATCAGTGTTCTTGTCTAGATGACGTGCTTTGAACTCGCTAAATAGCAGCGGAAGAATGTTCATCTTAAGCTCAGAAACCTCGGTGTAGTTCACCCAGTGTGCTTCACGAGCTTTTTGCAGACGCTGTTGGAACTCAGCGCTGCCAACGCGTTGTTGTGCTTCTGCACTTAGTGCAAATTCAGGCACAGAGCTTACGTCGATGTACATGATGTTCAGCCAACGACGAGAAGACGGGCTGTATGGGCTCGCACCTTCAGGGTTCGCTGGGAACAATGAATGAATTGGGTTCAAACCAATGAAGTCACCGCCACGAGAGGCGATATCACTGACCAACTGCTTAAGGTCACCAAAGTCACCGATACCCCAGTTGTGCTGAGTACGCAGTGTGTAAAGCTGGATGCTTGGACCCCATAGCTTTTTATGTTGGTTTAGATCTTCTTGTTTGAAACACGCTTTCGGTGTGATGATCAGCGACATTTCGTAAGGTGTCTTACGGCGTTTACGGCTGATGATCAGTTTGTGGTAACCCCATGCCAAATTCTTTGGCAATGCAAACACTAGAGGGCCACCCTCAGCTCGTTCATCACGAACAATTTGCGACTGAAGATAGCCTTCAAGTACCTCTCCTTGTTCTGTTTCTAAACGCCAGCTAAATTCACTCTCACGAGCACTCGTACCTAGGTTTAGTTCCACTTCGACTGGGTCGCCGTCGCGTAAAACAAGAACAGGGGCTAGTACGTCTTTCTTATGTTTTTTCTCAGCAGAAGCCAATAGCTTCTCATCGCTGCTAGTATCGTAGCCAAGTGAAGTGAGCAAGCGGCGTAGTGTCTCCTCAGAAACTTTTGCCTCGTCTCCCCACGCGCTGACGTAGCTATCAGCTAATCGCGCCATGTCTGCGACTTTCTTTAATGCTGTTTGTTCTTTCATCGCTTTCTCCGAAGGTAATACCAACACCTTCCATGTAGGGTTTTATTGTTATCAATAACTAATTCTTGAAAATGACCAAAGGTAGCGCTCGGCTACCTTGGTCTTATACCCAAGTGACCTCAAGATGCACAGTTCAGAGCGTTGTCATCGATTCGAGTTCAAGGAAAACAACGCCGTGGAATAGCAGCCTCTTTCCTAGTTGTTTGACACCGAAATCGGGTCAATGACACGCTCCCAGAGGGCGAGTTGCCTTGTCTTACATGCTTCGTTAACAATTTTTGATATAGAACCACTATATCTTCAAATCGTTGCCTTGCCTGAAAACCAAGTCAATCTCGCTGAACAAAGCATCCTGGGGTTACTTGGGTATCACTTTTAACGTTTTACCGCTTCTAGTTTCCAGATGTTGTTCACATAGTCACGAATTGAGCGGTCTGATGTGAACTTGCCAACTAGGGCAGTGTTAAGAATGGCTTTCTTAGCCCAGCCAGCTTGGTCTTTGTATTGTTTGCCCATTTCTTCATGCGCTTTCACATAAGATGCGAAGTCAGCAAGACATAGGTACGGGTCACCGCCATCGAGTAGGCTATCGAATGTAGCGCGTAGTAGACCAGGTTGACCTGGCGTAAACTCATCACCTGTTAGTAGGTCTAGAGACGCTTTTAGTAAGTGGTCAGCATTGTAGTAGTCGTAAGGGTTGTAGCCAGCTGCTTTAACCGCTTTCACGCCTTCAACATCAAGACCGAAGATGTAGATGTTCTCGTCGCCCACTTCTTCGCGAATCTCAACGTTAGCACCATCCATCGTACCGATAGTTAGGGCACCGTTAAGAGCCATCTTCATGTTACCTGTACCAGATGCTTCTTTACCTGCTAGAGAGATTTGTTGTGAAACGTCTGCCGCAGGGATGATGATTTCAGCCATGCTCACACGGTAGTCAGGGATGAAGACCACTTTCAGTTTGTTACCGATACGTGGATCGTTGTTGATCTTCTCTGCAACCTTGTTCACTGCGAACATAATTTCTTTCGCTAGGTGGTAACCTGGAGCGGCTTTCGCAGCGAAGAAACATACGCGAGGCTCACACTCAAAACCAGGTTCGTTTAGGATGCGGTGGTATAGAGACAGAATGTGTAGCAGATCTAGGTGCTGACGCTTGTACTCGTGTAGACGCTTGATTTGAACGTCGAAGATAGCGTTAGTATCTAGTTCGATACCCATGTTATCTAGAACCCAATCAGCAAGACGCTGTTTGTTTTCTTTCTTAACAGCCATGAACTCTTTTTGGAATTTCGCGTCTGTTGCGTACTTAGCGATACCTTCTAGTTGCTCAAGTTTTGCTGGCCATTCAGGACCGATCTTGTCGGTAATTAGCTTAGATAGACCTGGGTTACAGAACTTCAACCAACGACGTGGCGTGATACCGTTTGTTACGTTATGTAGACGAGTTGGGTACATCTCGTGGAACTCTGGGAATAGGTCTTTCTTAACCAACTCAGAGTGAAGTGCTGCTACGCCGTTAACTGCGTAAGAACCGATTACACATAGGTTTGCCATGCGAACCATGCGGTTGAAACCTTCTTGGATGATAGAAAGCTTAGCTTGCTTCTCACCGTCACCAGGCCACATCTTACGAACTTCTTGTAGGAAGCGGTGGTTGATTTCAAAAATGATTTCCATGTGACGTGGAAGTAGACGCTGGATTAGCGACTCTGGCCATGTCTCTAGTGCTTCAGGAAGTAGCGTATGGTTAGTGTACGCGAAAGTCTGAGAACTGATTTCCCAAGCCGCTTCCCAAGTCAGACCTTTCTCGTCCACTAGGATGCGCATTAGCTCAGGAATAGCAATCGTTGGGTGCGTATCGTTCAGCTGGATAGTCTCTTGCTTCGGTAGATCCGCTAGCGAGTAGCCTGCTGCTTCGTGGCGACGTAGGATGTCGCGTACAGATGCTGCAGAGTGGAAGTACTGTTGCATTAGACGCAGTGTTTTACCTTTCTCGTGGTTATCGTTCGGGTAAAGCACTTTAGTGATGTTGCCTGCGTCGATCAGTGCGTGCTGAGCTTCGAAGTAATCACCGTTGTTAAAACTTTCTAGTGAGAATGGCGCAATTGCCTGACATTCCCATAGACGTAGAGGGTAAACAGTATCTGATTCGTAACCTACGATAGGCAGATCCCAAGGCATTGCTTTTACAGACATGCCAGGAACCCATTTACGAACTTCTTTACCGTTTTCGTTTACCACTTCAACGTGACCGTAGAAGCCGATTTCTTGCGCTAACTCTGGACGAGCCACTTCCCAAGGGTAACCTTCTACACCACGCCATGCGTCTGGTGCTTCTTGTTGACGACCATCTTTAAACGACTGCTTAAATAGACCGTATTCGTAGTGTAGGCCGTAACCTACTGTTGGGAATTCTTGAGCCGCACATGAATCCATGAAACATGCAGCTAGACGGCCTAGACCACCGTTACCCAGTGATGGGTCGCGCTCTTCTTCTAGAAGGTCTGTTAGGTTGTGACCTAGTTCAGCCATCGCTTCAGTGATCTCTTCGTAAAGACCCATGCTGATTAGGTTGTTACCAGTCAAACGACCGATAAGGAATTCTAGTGAAAGGTAGTTAACGCTTTTCGCTTCTTGGATGCGAGCGTCTGCTTCAGTAGCAAGCAAATCACAAGTCGTAAACTCAGCCAATGCACGACCCATTGCTAGGTACCATGCGCGGCTATCTGCATTTTCAACCGTGTGAGCGTAAGTCACAGATAGATGTTTCTTTACGCTTTCTTGGAACGACTTCTTGTCAAATTGTTTCTGTTGAGTAGGTTTCATTAAGAAATTCTCACGTCTTTTAGTAATTCATCTGCCATACATCGTGCATTTCCCTCTGTGAATAAACATCCTCCCATTTGTCCTCCCTACAAGGAGGAGGGGGTAGGGCGTAGAGGGCGTAAGCTTGCAAACTTAGTGATCCAAATCGCAACACGGCAGCCTATAACCCTATTCTTAGTGATTCGGATCACAGCCATCTGTGAGAAAGATTAAAATTTGTTCATGACGTTTTTTATTCCCCCTTCCTACTCCAATGTAAAAACTGTCTTATCGATCACATTACGTCTTTTAACATTGATAATTTCTCCTTAATAGATGTGCAACTCTCTCTACATGGGGTCAATACCATCGATGTTTAAGTGACCAAAATCACAAATACAGGGCGTAGTTGGTGGCATTTGCATCAACTCTTGAGAATTAGGAAGTGGATCAAAGTAACAACCAATTCTGTTGTCGTAACATCCAAAACGACTCGCAAGCCTGTACACTTTTTATACAAACTAGAATTTAGTGGTGTGAGTCAGTTTCTAGTTTCGCTAGCTCAAAAAATTAAGGACAGAATTTATAATGTGGATTCCATCTAAACTTACTCGCCCAGGTCGCCTGCACAACGCAATCGTCCGTCCGCGAGTGTTGGACTTACTGCAACAAGCGCCTTACTACAAACTGGTATTGTTTCGCTCGCCGGCTGGTTACGGGAAAACCACCATGGCGGCACAGTGGCTGTCAGACAAACCCAATGTAGGTTGGTACAGTATCGACGACAGTGATAACGATGGTTTCCGCTTCGTTAACTATCTACTGCAAGCTTTAAACAAAGCGACCAACTACAACTGCTCTAACGCTCAAAAATTGGCTGAAAAGCGTCAGTTCTCTTCTTTACGCTCTTTATTCAGCGAAGTTTTCGCTGAAATGGCAGATTTTCAGCATGAGTGTTACGTCGTACTCGATGACTACCATCTGATCACTAACGACGAAATTCACGAGTCCATGCGTTTTTTCTTAAAGCACATGCCAGACAACCTTACTGTAGTGGTTACTAGCCGTGCGGCACCGCCATTAGGCACTGCGAACCTTCGCGTCCGTGACTTGATGATCGAAATCGGCAATGAAATGTTGGCATTCGATACCGAAGAAACCACACGCTTCTTCAACCAACGCATTGCCGATGGCATCGATGAAGACATGGCGAACAACTTACGTACTTACGTTGAAGGTTGGCCATCAGCGTTACAACTTATCGCCCTACAAGCACAGCATCAGAACCGCACTCTGGCACAAACCGTAGAGTCGGTGTCTCAGTTTAATCATGCACACTTATGGGATTACTTAGTTGAAGAAGTCTTTGATCTATTAGACAAAGAGACACGTCATTTCTTAATGCAAGTGTCGGTACTCGACCATTTCAACGACGAACTCGTCTTTGCATTGACACAACGTGAAGATGCACTCGGCATGATTGAGTCACTCAATCGATACGGCTTGTTTATCTATCCACTGGAAGGTGAACAAAACTGGTTCCGATTCCACAATCTGTTTGGCGAATTTTTGTCGCATGAACGTCAAGCGCGTATTCCTCAACAAGAGAAAGATCTACACCGCAACGCAGCTGTCGCCTGGCTAAAACAGAAAGCACCGCATCAAGCTATTCACCACGCACAGAAATCTGACGACACTGATCTAATCGTAGAAATCTTGAATGAATTTGGTTGGAAGATGTTCAACCAAGGTGAGTTAACAACGCTAGAAGCGGCGATCAACCAGCTTGATAAAGACTTACTCTTCAGCCACCCGAAACTGTCGATGTTGCGCGCATGGTTGGCGCAAAGCCAACACCGCTACAACCAGGTTGGTGAGCTTCTAGCAGAAGCCGAAGAAGAGCATAAGAAACGTAATATCGAACTTGATTCTGGCTATCAAGGTCAAGCTAATGCCCTACTCGCTCAGGTTGCAATCAACAGCAACCAACCAGAGCGTGCATTAGAGTTAGCCGAGTTAGCACTGAGCCAACTTGACCCAACGGTGTACCGCAGCCGTATCGTGGCGACGTCAGTCGTTGGTGAAGTAAACCACGTACTGGGTAAACTTGACCGCGCATTACCAATGATGCAACAAACCGAAAAACTGGCACGTCAGTATCAGGTTTACCACCAAGCGTTATGGGCAATCTTGCAACAAAGTGAAATCATGATCGCGCAAGGTTACGTCCAAGCTGCATTTGAGCTGCAAGATTCCGGCTTCCGCTTGATTGAAGATCAACAGCTTCAGCATGTTCCTCTTCACGAGTTTTTATTACGAATTCGCGCGCAAGTATTGTGGTGCTGGAACCGCTTGGATGAAGCAGAAGAGTGCTCATACAAAGGGCTACAAATTCTAGAAAACCACTCACCAAGTAAGCACTTACATAGCTACTCAATGTTGGCGCGTATTGCGATTGGTCGCGGTGAACTAGACAAAGCGGGTAAGTTTATCGAACACATCCAACACTTGATGAAACAATCCACTTATCACGTAGACTGGACGGCAAACGCATCGCTCTCTCTGATTTTGTTTTGGCAAGCTCGTGGCAACACAGAAGCAATTCAAGAATGGTTGAACACCGCAGTTCGCCCGGAATCAGCGTGTAACCACTTCTTGCAGTTACAGTGGCGCAATATTGCTCGTGCTCACATCAACCTTGGCCAATATGACGAAGCGCGACAAGCTTTGGACTTCCTACAAAGCGAAGCTCGTCGTACTAACTTGGTGACCGATACCAATCGCAACCTTGTGGTTGAAGCGGTATTTGCCGCGCGTCAGAAAGACGAAGAGCAAGCAAAAGCACTATTGAAAGAAGCACTAGTGATGACAAACCAAACCGGTATGGTCGGCAACTTCTTAATCGACGGTGCAACGATTGGTGGTCTACTAGAGAAGCTAAGTCTTCGTCATGAGCTGGGCGATTTAGAACGTCACCGTGCTCAACAATTGATGAAAGACATCTCTTCAAACCAACGCAGCCGCTCAATTCACTTTGATGAAGACTTTATTGAGAAACTGGTGAACCACCCGAACGTGCCGGAGCTGGTTCGAACCAGTCCACTCACGCAACGTGAATGGCAAGTGCTTGGTTTGATCTACTCAGGATTTAGCAATGAGCAAATCGCTCAAGAGTTAGATGTAGCAGGCACAACGATTAAGACTCACATTCGTAACTTGTACCAAAAGCTCAACATTGCAAACCGTAAGGAAGCGATTGTGACGGCGGAGAACTTGCTGCAATTGATGGGTTACTGATCACTCGAAAGAGAGTAGCTAAACAGGGGTTGGCGTATTGCGTCAGCCCCTTTTTTGTGGGCATTCATGCAAATTGCAAAGCCTGTAAGAAACGTTGTACATATATACGACTTGGAAAGGGCTGGCTATTCCACGGCGTTGTTTTCATTGTGCTCGCATCAATAACAACGCTCTGAATCCTGCATCTCAAAGTCACTTGGGTATACGACAGACAAAAAAAATAGCCAACCGCAATTAAGGCGATTGGCTTATGTATGATGTGAACAATGTATATTCACTAACAACGTCAGTTGGCTAGGTGACCCTCGGCTTAAGAAGGGTCGAAAAGGATTATGCATTAATCATGCCAATTTGAAAAGCATTATTTTTGGGCACAAGATCTCATATCAAACTGCCAAGATGTTACAACATTTGCAATATGCAAAGTCAAAATGCAAATTGCAGTTGCAAGTCGCAACTCTGTGGCATAAGTGATAAATAAGTCACCAAACGACTTCATTCAACAAATTTATCGATTTTACGCTGACATTTATTCAATCAAGCGCCCCTTTACAGCTGATAACAAATCCATTTCTTTATCGCGTATCTTTCTGTTTTTATTCACCTAAACTAACCAAAAAGCTTAACGTTGCTAGGTTCTGTTGACCTTTCAAGCTGATTTTTACAGCGAGTGTTTGCCTAGAATGACTAAGCAATACACTCCTTTCCTTGCCTACAACGATTTTAGCCATGCGCCCATCAGAACAAAACTTAACCACGAAAGTTCAACAGATCCTAGATAAGCAATCATTTAAATATTTTCCTCACCACTATTTCATACTTTTTTGACATCAATGTTTGTATACTCAGGACCATCTACATGACTTAGTACTTGAGAAATGAACTATCTAATCACCTACTTCAAAGGAATGGCGATGGGTGCAGCCGATGTTGTCCCAGGCGTATCAGGCGGTACCATTGCATTTATTACTGGCATTTATGACACACTGCTAGAAAGCATTCGACGTATTAACCCTTCACTTTTCTCGATTTGGAAAAAGGATGGCTTCAAAGCTGCGTTTAATCACATTAACGGCTTCTTCCTTATCTCTTTGTTTGCGGGTATTTTCACCAGTATCGCGACGCTGGCAAAACTAATCAGTTGGCTATTGGAAACTCATCCAATTCCAATTTGGTCATTCTTCTTTGGTCTGATCTTGGTGTCTGTCTACCACATCATTCGCCAAGTAGAAAAGCGTGACGCTATCCGTTTTGTTGCGTTATTGATCGGCATTGGTTTCGCCTACAGCATCACGGTGCTAAAACCACTTCATATGGAGCCAACGGCGATCAACACCATTCTGGCTGGAGCTATCGCAATCTGTGCGATGATTCTACCGGGTATCTCAGGCAGCTTTATTTTGCTGTTGATCGGCATGTATGCTCCTGTACTGGGCGCGGTAAAAGGTTTCCAAATTGATATCCTTGCGCTGTTCCTTGTTGGCTGTGTTGCTGGTCTGCTGTCCTTCTCTCACTTGTTGTCTTGGTTACTGCGCAAATTCCGCGATTTAACCTTAATGTTCCTAACTGGCTTAATGATCGGTACGCTACCAAAGATTTGGCCTTGGAAGGAAACGCTAACATGGCGTACTAACTCGAAGGGTGAGCAAGTGCCATTGCTAGAGCAAAACCTATCACCGTTTGAGTTTGAGCACATCACGTCTCAACCATCACAACTGGTGTTAGCCGTGATCATGATGCTAGCCGCTATCGCGTTAGTACTTGGTTTAGAGAAGTTTGCGGATTCAAACAAGTAAATCTGAACCACAATTCCATCATTTAAGAAGCGGAGCCATTGGCTCCGCTTTTTTTATTTACGCTTTACAAACAATAGGTTTCAAATAGATGGGGATAGTGCACAATTTGTTGAAGTTACGAGTTTTCGTACATCCCATCTGTGCTAGGATGCAGGCGATGTTAAGTGATAAATACTGAATCTTAATGAAAGTGTTACAAATCGCAGGGATAGCCGTGGCACTGGTCGCTGGCTTTTACGCGCCTACCCTAATAAAAAACTTCTCTTCAGCGCCCGAGCCTAAGTCGCTCGATGAATACTGTTTCCTCTCTACTGAACCTTGTATCCAACATAATGTTGCGATGACGCTTAGCGTCGATACTGCTCAACCTCTTATCCCAGCTCAGCTCGAAGTCGAATGGCAAGACAGCGAAGCGGATCAGCTCGTATTAAGTTTGGTTGGTCGAGAAATGGAAATGGGCGAGCCAAAATTCATGCTAAAGAAAGTGGCACCAGGTAAATTTGTGGGTGATGTGACATTGCCCGTTTGTACACAAGATTCAATGACGTGGGTTGGTGAACTTTCCGACGGTAAAGACACCATCTACCCGGCCCTCAAAATGCAAAGATAAGGAATTGATATGAGCCGTAATTGGTCTCTCTTTCTCGTGGTTGCGTTTGTCCTTGGCTTTGGTACCAAAACGTACCTAGATGGACAAAAAGACGTAGAGAAAAAACAACAAGTCACTACCGAGCAAAGCGTGTTGTTTGGCGAAGGCGATAAACCTGTCGATATCTTCGATACCAGCGATGATCGCATTCGCATTGTTTACTTTGGCTTTACGCGTTGCCCAGACGTATGCCCAACCTCATTAGCCATGCTAGCAGGTGCACTCAATCAAATCGACGATGCGCAAAAAGCGCAGTTGCGCCCAATGTTCATCTCGCTTGATCCAGAACGTGATGAGGCAGATGCATCAGCCAAGTACGCCCACTACTTCCACCCGATGATTGAAGGCCTGTCCGCACCACTCGACGTGACCACCCCACTTGCCCACAAATATGGTGTCATTTTCCGTAAAACGGAGCTAGAAGGCTCAGAGCTGAAATACACGCTCGACCATAGCTCTTACTTTTACTTCTTGAAGCCTGACGGCACACTCATCACTAAAGTGCCACACACCTTAACGCCTGCGCCAATTGTCGAAGCGATAACTAAACTGACAGCAGAAGGAAAAACCAATGAAAGCTAAGCATGCAATCAAAACGTTAGCCCTCTCCGCCCTACTTCTAAGCCCTTTGGCACAAGCAAACCTAAACGTGATGCCACACGAACCGTATGCACGAGCCATGGCGCCAGGTGCTGTGACAAGCGCGGTCTTTGTTACCTTTGCTAACCGAAGCCAAGAAGACATCAATATTGTCGTAGCAGAAACCCCTGCAGCAGGTAAAGTCGAGTTGCACGATGTGATTAAAGAAGGCGATGTAATGAAGATGCGTCAAGTGGACCACATCACACTCGCTGCAAAAGAGACCACCGAGCTAAAACCGGGCAGCCTGCATATCATGCTATTCGACCTTAAAAAGCCGCTTAATGAAGGCGACGAAATCGAAGTGACAGTGACTTACGACAACGGCCAAAAGCAAAGCTTTACCGCACCAGTTAAAAAAGTCATGGCTGGAATGAAAAAGCAAGAACATCATCATTAGTGTCTCTTCACTTCATCGATTCAAAGCTCCTCCAACGTGAGGAGCTTTTTTATTCCTCTCTCTTTTCTCTAAGCAGTATTCGCCAAACTATCAATGCATGATTTTGTGTCCTAAATCAGAGCGAAACAGCCGCTGCTGAGATATAAACAAGGCTTTGCTGCAAACGAGTTTCTCGCCATGTTAAAAGCCCTTTCTCGCGTATTTAAAATGCTGACGCAAGTAAATCCAAACCTAGAACAGGATGTCGATACCATCATTGACGCTATTGGTGGCATGAGTAATTTGGTGGAAACTGGTGCTTGCGCGACAAGGCTACGACTCACACTAAAAGACACCACCATTGTGAATCAAAAAGCACTGAAGGAACATGGGGCGCATGGTGTCGTGATCATCGATGAACGACATATCCAAATCATCTACGGCGTAAAAGCCAACACCTATTCACAAGAGATGGAAGAACGTCGAATAAAACACATATAAAACGCAAAGGAGTTGTAAGAATCAGAGCACAGTCGCTATACTCCGACCGTTAACTCACCAACTTAAGAGGAAATATGATGATTGTAATGAATAACACTAACTGGGCAGTGAAAGGGTAACGTCCAACTTTTTCTCGTGGCTAAGCCACACCACCTCCCTTCTTTGCCCGGTTTTCACCGGGGTCAGCTCTATGCGAATTAGACCCTAATGCGATTTGTATTAAGGCGCTTTGTTGCGTCTGGGATAATTCAACAATGAATAAAACACATTCTTTTTGTGAAACACTACTAACCCAACCTAACCCATTAAAGCTATTAGGTTGGAAACCCTTTTTTCAACAACAATTGACGTTAGACGATTACCAAGACACGCTTTTTGCGCGAGTGATTGCTCACCATCGTAGTGGTTACGTTGTTGTTAGCGAACAAGGTGAAACTCACTTACCTATCCATCCCTCGTTACCCAGCATGACCGTTGGTGATTGGGTAGTATTGGATGGTCAGCAACAGTTTTCTCGCCTACTTGAACGCCGCAGTTTATTTAGTCGCAAAGCCGCAGGTAGTAAGGTCGCCGAGCAACTTATCGCCGCCAACGTGGATACTGTCTTCATCGTTTGTTCACTCAACCACGACTTTAACCTCAGTCGCATTGAGCGCTATTTGGCTCTCATCAATGAAGCTGATGTAGAGCCCGTGATTGTGCTGACGAAAGCAGACTTATGTGACGATGTTGACGAGCTCAAAGCTCAGGTACAAAAGCTCGATCCGTTGCTTATGGTGGAAAGTGTTAATGGTTTGGATGAATCAGACGTTGCCAAATTAATGAGTTGGTGCGGCGAAGGTCAAACCGTCGCATTTATTGGCTCTTCAGGGGTAGGAAAATCGACCTTAGTAAACACCCTGCTTGGCGAGCAAGAACAAGCGACTGGTGGTATTCGTGAGGATGACAGCAAAGGTCGACACACTACAACCTCACGCTCAATCCACCTATTACCATCCGGTGGGATCTTAATGGACACGCCAGGAATGCGAGAGATCCAATTAGCAGATTGCGAGGCAGGCGTGAGTGAAACTTTCGCTGATGTTGAAGCCTTAGCTGATAACTGCCGATTCAATGATTGCCAACATCAAACCGAGCCAGGTTGCGCGGTTCAAGCTGCGATTGAAGATGGCTCTCTTGAGCTACGACGCTTTACTAACTATCAGAAGTTATTGCGTGAACAAGCCCATAACGGAGCGAGTCTCGCAGAGCAAAGAGCGCAGAATAAACAGTTCGGCAAAATGGTTCGCAGTATTGTTGACGGAAAGCGCAAACGCCAACAGAGTTACTAGTTTGTTGTATTTGCGTAATCAATAGAACAAAGGAGGCTAACGCCTCCTTTTTTAATAACTTTATGAAAAACCATCATTCATACTTCGCCATACAAATCAACACAAAAGACCAATAACGATAACATTGAGCAAACATTTAAACTAAGAACAAACTAAAACTAGACACAAAATATTACCAAGTTAAGATATGTGATATTCAGCAAGAAAATGGCTGGATTTATAAAAACAGGATAATTGATAATCAGGATGTCTTAGCAGCACAACCACAAGATTCAGCCCCTTCATGCGAGGGAACATTACGCCGTGTAATGACTGAATATTGCACTGTTGCTGAGTCAAAAATTGCAGGAATGATGTATGCAAATGCAACACAACAGTCTCGTTGCCCGATTCGCTCGCGGTAACCTCGTTCTCCAAATCCTCGTCGGTATCGTCTTAGGTATTCTGCTTGCGACTATCTCGCCAAGCCACGCAGAAAGCGTTGGTATGCTGGGTAGCTTGTTTGTTGGTGCACTAAAAGCGATTGCTCCAGTATTGGTATTTATCTTGGTGGCTGCGTCTATCGCAAACCAAAAGAAAAACCAACACACTTACATGCGTCCAATCGTAATTCTTTACCTAGCGGGTACCTTCTTTGCGGCACTAACCGCAGTAGTACTAAGTTTCCTTTTCCCGACCAATTTAACGCTAGTAACGGGCGCTGAAGGTGCAACACCACCACAAGGTATTGCAGAAGTTATCCAAACCTTGTTGTTCAAACTGGTTGATAACCCAGTAAACGCGCTAGTAGAAGCAAACTACATCGGTATTCTTGCTTGGGGTGTGGGTCTTGGTCTTGCACTTCACCACGCATCAGCAACAACAAAAGCGGTATTCGAAGATCTAAGCCACAGTGTTTCCCACATTGTTCGTTTCATCATTCGTCTTGCGCCATTTGGTATCTTTGGTCTGGTTGCCTCAACGTTTGCAACAACAGGTTTTGGTGCACTAGCAAGCTACGCTCACCTTCTAGCGGTACTACTAGGTTCAATGTTTATCATCGCGCTAGTGGTTAACCCTGCGATCGTATACTTCAAAACGAAAGAAAACCCATACCCGTTGGTGTTCCAATGTCTACGTGAAAGTGGCGTAACGGCATTCTTTACGCGTTCAAGTGCTGCGAACATTCCAGTGAACATGAACCTATGTAAGAAACTAGACCTAGACGAAGATACGTACTCAGTATCTATTCCACTAGGTGCGACCATCAACATGGCGGGTGCAGCAATCACTATCACAACCCTAACGCTAGCAGCGGTACACACTATGGGTATCGACGTTGACCTAATGACAGCGGTACTACTAAGTATTGTTGCTGCAGTATCAGCGTGTGGTGCATCAGGTGTTGCTGGTGGTTCTCTGCTACTTATCCCACTAGCGTGTGGTCTGTTTGGTATCTCAAACGACGTAGCAATGCAGGTTGTAGCCGTTGGTTTCATCATCGGTGTGATTCAAGACTCTGCTGAAACAGCCCTAAACAGCTCAACAGACGTTATCTTCACTGCCGCTGTTTGCAAATCAGAACAGCAAAAAGCTCAGTAAGACTTAAGCATCTTTAAGATCTCAATAATAGAAAGGGGAGCCAATGCGGCTCCCCTTTTTGTTTCCTGCCAGAGATGACCTACAAACGAACCGTCTTCCCTGTTTGCATCGACTCTAACGCGGCATCCGCTAACGTCAGAGCAATCTCACCATCTATACCCGAGCAGCATGGTGCTTCGCCTTTAAGTACTTCAACAAAGTGTTGCCACTCTGCCACGTAAGCACGCTCATAACGCTCTAAGAAGAAGTACTTCGGTGTTGCGCCTACTTGCCCTATTTCTGTGCTGTGACTGACTAGATTTTCGGTCAGATTCGCCACTTGCAGCATGCCTTTCTCGCCATGCACTTCGAGACGCTGATCGTATCCGTAGCCAGAGCGACGACTGTTATGAATCGTCGCCATCGCACCAGAAGGGAATGTAAGCGTCACCACACTGGTATCGATATCTCCCGCTTCACCAATGGCAGGATCTACCTTGCAGCTGCCATGTGCCGTAACCGTGATTGGATCTTCTCCTAAGATAAACCGCGCCATGTCGAGGTCGTGAATCGTCATATCACGGAACATACCACCGGACGATTTGCTGTATTGTGCTGGCGGTGGCGCAGGATCGCGAGAGGTGATGACTACGCTTGCTGGTTCGCCAATTTGACCGTCATCCAACGCTTTCTTAAGGCTCAAGAAATGCGGGTCAAAGCGGCGATTGAAGCCTAACAAAAAAGGCACCTGATGCTGGTTTACTACGCCCAAGCAATCACGTACTCGCCCCAAATCAAGGTCGATAGGTTTCTCACAAAAAATTGCTTTGCCTGCTTTTGTTGCTCGCTCAATCAAATCCGCATGAGTATCGGTTGACGAGCAAATACACACCGCATGAACGTTCTCATCCGCCATCGCCTCTTCTACGGTTTGGCGCTTTGTCTGCGGATACTGCGCACAAAACTGATCCGCATAGACCTCATAAGGTTCGACAAGCGAATAAATCGTGGTTTCAGGTGAACGTTCGATATTGATCGCATGCACTTGACCAATTCGACCCGCTCCAAATAAAGCAATATTAAACATAGGAAACTCCTTTTGCGTCACTTAGTCGAATTGACGCTTCATGCCAGTCAGCATGTCTGCAGCGATATCATGATAGTCACCTTCCCAGAGTTGGTCATTGAGGAATTCACCAGAGTAGAATCCGTCGTAACCCGTTTGTCGAATCGCATCAACCCACTCTTTCAATGGCACTTCACCTTGCCCTAGTAAGTAACCACGCAGAGCACGCTCATCAGGCCAAGCCTCACCCGGAGCAGGACGCTTGCCATCAGACAGGTGCACGTTGTAAATCAGCTCGGCATCGATATTTGCCACTTGTTCCAACGTTGCCCCGCGACATGCCCATAAGTGCCATGTATCCAGAACAAAACCAAAGTTGTCGCGGCCGACGGCGTCGTACAGGCGGAAGTAATCTTCCAATTTGGCGATTGGAGTCCAAGCCGCGCCTTCATATTGGAAACGGATGCCATAGCTCTTACCAATGTCGACAATCTGGCGAATGTTCTGTGCCGTGAGTTCGATGTTTTGCTCTTTAGTTAAGCCATTTAATGCCTCAAAAGCATTGAGCTGGATGGTAGGTGCACCCACGGCCTGCGCAAAACGGCACAGCGTTTCTGAATCTTGGAACAATTGACGTTGGCTAGCTTTATCGGTCACTTCCACTGCGCCAATGATGTCGATCGCCGTTGGGACAATGCCAAACTCATCCATACGTTGTTTGAGTTGCTCTGCGGAGAAGCCAGCTTGAATATAACGCCAGAGTTTTTCGGTGTGAATTTCGAGCCCTTGGTAGCCAGTTTCTTTGGCAAGTCGGACATCAGATAGGATATTGCTGTGCAGAGAGCACATGCCATGTAGAGCAAAATGCATCAGATTTACCTCTTCTCACTGCCCTGTACATTGCAGGACATAAGCCGAATTCAGCTCGAGCAAACCCGCAGCGCAACCGCTAAGTTGCACTTAATCAGTGGACAAAGGTATGGAAAAATCTGCGCGCTTTACTGCTTATTCGCTCGCAGGATCGCGTCCCTATTTGAGATTACTGAGCGATGAAGTTACTTCACTTCTCGACAAATCAGACTCACCGCAATCGCCTGCGCCAAATACATGGAGCTGCTGAGCGAACGGAAGCCCATCAATTCGCCTTCTTGCACTTCAAAACAGACATCCATTTTGCTGCCATGAGGCGTCATTTGGTTATCAGTAATGCAGACAATCGGTACGTTCTTTTTGCAAGCATCATCAATCAGTTGGCTGGTTTCTTCCGCGTATGGATTGAAGGTGATAGCAAACAGAACGTCTTTTTCGTTCATTCGTCGAGTTAACGGAGACAACATGCCACCGTGATCATCCAAGAGCACTACACTCTTGTCGGATTTCATGAGGGCGTACCAAAGATAGAAGGCCACTGGGTAAGCGCGACGAGTCCCCTGGATGTAGATGGTTTCTGCTCCATCCATCAGAGCCACTGCACGTTCCAGTTTTTGTGGAGAGACCGACATTTGAAGCTGTTCTAGTGCTTCAATGTTTGCGTGTCCGAAATCTTGGAAGATGGCTTGAGGCGAGTCATGTGGGACGTCCTCCATCTCACGAGCTTTACGAACGCGCTCTTTGTAATCTCTCGGGCGATTCAAATACTGATCGCGAAACAGTACTTGCATAGAAGTGAAGCCATCAAAGCCCATCGCATTAGAGAATCGACTCAAGGTCGACAATGGTACGTTGGCTTGCTTGGCAATGGTCGCCATGGTTTCTACCGCCACCAGCATCGGCTGGTCGGTTACAAAATCCGCGACTTGCTGCAAACGTCCGCTCAAACTGTCGTAACGCTTTGCGATTAACTCTTTTAGTGTGTCTAAATCTGCAGGTGCTTTCACTTCAACATCCATAGTTATACTGCTCTCCTATCAATGAACGCTTGGAGATAGAGGCCCCTTATAGTAACAAAAGGGGCCGCTATTTTAAGATAATAATTCAAAGTTTCGTACCGCTTCTTCTTTCACGTACGGCATCGCCTTTTGCATGAAGTAAATACGGTCAAACTTTTGCGGTTCCTGATTCATGTAATCGCGAAGATTATGACCCAGAGCCTGACGCAAACAGGTGCCAATATTGAACTTGGACACACGACTTTGCTTCAGCTTGAGCATGTCTTCATCGCGAATACCACTCGAACCATGAATCACCAACGGCACAGCCACAGCATTTGCGATACGGTCTAGGCGACCAAAATCGATAGTACAAGTGGGCTCGGTTAAGCGGTGAACATTACCGACGGAAATTGCGACACAATCTACGCCACTCTCTTCTGCAAAGCGCGCCGCATCTTCCGGTTCTGTGTAGATAGATTTTATGTGGTCGCGACCTTCTTCGTAAGGCACCGAACCAATTTCCCCCTCTACCGATGCTCCTAACGCATGCGCCACTTCAACGACTTTCTTAGTGCGAGCAATGTTCTCGTCCAACGTCAGTTGCGAACCATCAAACATCACAGAACTAAACCCAGCTTTAAGCGCGCGAAAGACGATGTCTTCTTCGTAAGTGTGGTCAAGGTGAAGCACGACAGGCACCGTGCTCTTATGCGCTAGATTTAGGAACATCGCCGCAGCGGTTTCGACGCCATAAAAGTCCACAACGTCTTTATTACACGCCAGAATTACAGGTTTGTTCACTTGCTCTGCCGCTTCAACAACAGCACGTGCATCTTCAAAGCCGAACACATTAAAGCAAGGGACAGCGTAGTTAGACGCCGCAGCCTCCGGCAATAGGTCATTCAAATTTACCAACATGATGATTCCCCTACTTAAATTTCGCGATCATGTCTTTGATGCCAGGGATCGTCTCCACTTGGTATTCGTGGTGCGGATCAAAATGCTGAATCAAAGATTTCTCTGTTTTGCCAACGATGATGGTGAAGTAATACATTTCATAACCCGGCGCCGCCACACTTGGGTGATAACCTTTGTCGATGGCGATCACTGAGCCCGTGCGCACATGGTAAACCGGACCAAAGTCGTCTTCATGCTCGTATAGGAACTGCGCACCAAAGCCGAAATCTGGGTTAAAGCGGAATTGGTACACTTCTTCATAAAGGGTTTCTTTGCTGCCATCAGGCTTAACACGATCTTCATCGTGCTTGTGTGGTGGAAAGCCAGACCAACCACCTGCACCAACGGTGAATAGCTCACTCACCAATAAGCGACCACGTTTGTCTGCGTTGGATTGACCCAGCACGTGTTTGATTTTGCGGTGAGTTTTAGTCTCATCTGAACCGTACTGAACCATGTCTACGTTCTCTTCGCGAACACAGAAAGGCTCCAGTGACGCTTCAAACTTACCACCCGCAATCATAACGTCAGCCTTGTCGCTCACACATTGGATGGTCGCGCGGTAGCCAAGTGGTACGTAAACCGCTTCTGGGTTGCCGTCCCAAACTGATTTGCGTTTACCAATGTTGTCGAACGTTTCACTTTCACCGTCTTTCGTCACGGTGATGCTGCAAGTGCCGCCAGCCAATACGATGACAGACTCATACCCTTCGATAACATGGTCAAAAGTTTCGTTCTGATTCAAGAACACTTGGTTGAAGTAACATAGCGGCGTTACTTCGTCGTTCGCACCAATAATTGGTTCATTCTTGTTATCAAATGGTGGAATGTGTTTTCCCATTTTTCTTTTCTCCTCACAGCTCGTAGTGAAACGAGGCTGCACTATCCTTCTGAAAGTGGCTTAACAAAAAAGCCGGGCCACGATGGTGTGTACGCGCACTGTTTGGTTACCCTCAAAGTGACATACCGGCCCGGGAGACCAAACGCGCAGCAATGTGGTGCCCGAAAGCACCAAACCGTGCTTAACTTCGCGTCTCAATAAAATCGAATAGTTGTTCCTTAGTTGGCATGGCTTCTGTGCAGCTGTGACCGCTGACATTAATCGCCGCTGCTGCCGTGCCGTTGCGTACGCCCTCTTCTAACGAACCACCAGTAACTAGCGTCCAAATCAGACCGCCGGCGAATGAGTCACCAGAGCCAAATGGCTTATTGGCTTCGACTCGGAAAATGCCTTGCTCGAACTTATGCCCCGTACGGTCGTACACTTTCGAACCATGCTCACCGGCTTTCACCACCACCACTTGCGTGTTCTCCGTTAGGAATCGAGCCGCCGTTTGGTCATCATCGGTGTTGCCCGGAGCAATGACGGTTTCCATCATGTCGAACTCTTCACGGTTACCGATCACGATGTCTGAAAGACCCGCGGCAATGCCGTAGTAAATCGAAGCATCGGTATCCGTGCGCCAAGAGTAAGGGCGGTAATCAACATCCAGCACCACTAAGGTATTGCTGCGGCGCGCGTGCTGCATCGCAATCAAAGTGGCTTCACGGCTTGGGCTTTCCGACAATGCCGTTCCCGTGACAACCAAGACTTTTGAACTAGCGATGTAAGCGGGATCAATCTCTTCTGGCTTGATGGTCAAATCCGATGCGTTGTTACGATAGATAAGCACGGTGCAATCTTTTGGCTTCATCTCCGTGAATGCCACCGAGGTGCGCGAACCAGAACCATCGGTTCTCATGCCATCAAGGTTGATACCTTGCTCCGTCATGTAACCTTTAACGTAACCACCGAATGCATCGTCAGCCACGCAGCCAATAAAGCCGACCTTACCGCCTAACTTGGCAATGCCCACCGCAATGTTCGCGGCTGAGCCACCAACGAATTTGTTGAAGCCAGAGATATCTGCCATGTCGGTTTTAGCTTCGCGAGCGTAGAGATCTACGCCCGCACGTCCTAAAACGATGGCATCCAATGGTCGATTTGTTTCAAGTGCAATGTTTGTCATCGTCTGTTCCTATTATTTGTAGTCAACCCAAGCGGCGTTCTGGTCTGCAGATTCCACACACTTCTCGCATAAGCGTACGCCTTCGATACCTGCGTCGATACCTGGGAACCAAATTTCAGACAGCGCTTGCTGGTCATCACGGTCAGCCGCATCGAATGCCAACGCGAAACGGTGGTACAAGTTCGCCCATGATTCGAAGTAACCTTCTGCGTGACCACCACCAACACGGTTAGAAGCCACACCCGGCGCATCTTGGTATAGGTAGCCCATGCCACGCTCTAGAATGCGTGGTGCTTCGCCTTGCACTTCAAAACGAAGTTGGTTTGGTTGCTCATCCCACCATTCGATGGACGCTTTCGAACCGACGATGCGGATTTTTTGTTGGTGCATCGAACCTGCATTCACTGCCGACGCCCAAAGCGTACCGACTGCGCCATCTTTGAATTGCATCATGATGTGAGCGTTATCTTCGAGCGGAGCACGTGACTTGATGAAGCTTTGACGCATGCAAGACAGACGGTCGATTTCAAGACCCGTCATCACTTCACACAGGTAGAAAGCGTGCGTACCCACATCACCCAGAACATAAGTTGGACCTGAGACTTCTGGGCTGACGCGCCACTTCAAACCTGGATCGTTTTTCTCGTATTCTTCGTTGTGGAAGCCGTGAGCAAACTGCATGTTCACCACACGAATCTCACCCAGATCACCACGCTTCACCATTTCACGCGCTTGCTGAACCATTGGGAAACCGCTGTAACCGTACATCACGCCAATCACGCGATTGCGCTCTGCTGCGATCTGTTTGAGCTCTTCTGCTTCTTCCGTCGTGAAGGTGATTGGTTTTTCACACACCACGTGCAAGTTAGCTTCCAGTGCTGCTTTACAAATTTCGTAGTGAGTTGAGTTTGGCGTTGCTACCGAAACAGCTTGAATGCCATCTTCGCGTTGCGCTTCCTTCTCAAACATCTCTTTGTAATTTGCGTAGCAACGGTCGCCATCGAGACCTAAGTTCTCACCAAAATCACGACAACGATCCGCGTCCAAATCGAATGCACCAGCAACCAATTTAAACAAACCATCGCGCTGCGCCGCATTACGGTGCGAGTAACCGATCTGACTGCCACGACCACCGCCGACCATTGCCCAACGGATTGGTTGCTCAAAATGACGTTCTTCATTAAACATGTTTGACTCCTTAATAGGCTCTTGCTCAAGAGCCTATAAATCGAATTATTGAAATCTGTTTTAAAGCTGGATGTTTTGATACATAAATCGGTTTGGGCTTAAACGCCGGCGCGTTGTGCTGCTCTGCCTTCTTCCCATGCAGCCACTTTCTCTGCGGTGTCGTCATTGCGTGTCACTTGAGGAAGTCCCACCTCCCACCAGCAATCACACTTAGACCAAGCCATTGGCGATACTGGGTCGATGTCGACCACAATCACGTAAGTACGGTCGGCTTCTTTAGCGCGTTGGAATGCTTCATCAAACTGGTCGATTGAGGTCAGCTTCTCGCTGATTGCGCCTTGCGCTTCGGCATGCTTAGCAAAGTCCACGCGAGCTACCTCGCCATCAGGACGGCGACAGTCTTCCAATAGGTTATTGAACGACTCGTTACCCGTATTGTTTTGCAGCTTGTTGATCACCGCGAAACCACCGTTATCGCATACCACGACAATCATCTTGTGACCCGTCAGCACTGACGAGTAGATGTCTGAGTTTTGAATCAGGTAAGAGCCATCACCGACGAGCACAACCACATCGTTATCTGGGTTCGCAACTTTCGCGCCCCAGCCACCTGCGATTTCATAACCCATGCAAGAGAAGCCAAATTCAATGTCGAACTTACCAATTTGGTAGTTCTGCCAGTTCATCGCAAGCTCTGCTGGTAAGCCACCCGCTGCCGTAAGTACGGTGTCGCCCGGCTGCATAGATTTGTTGAGCTTGCCAATCACTTCTGCATAAGAAGACGTACCGTCGAGTAGGTCGCCTGGTTGAGGATGAGTACGACGATGCACCACGGCTTTCCATTCATCCGCTTGCGCTTTCGCCGTTGCCGCCCACTCGTCACTACTACGGAAATCGCCCAGTAGGTTAGACAGCTCAACTAAGCCACGTTTTGCGTCTGCTTTAACTGGAATAGCACGATGTTTAATGGCATCAAAACGTGCGGTATTGATGGTAACTAGCTTCATATCTGGGTTCTTGAACACCGACCAAGAGCCTGTCGTGAAGTCTTGTAAGCGAGTACCCACAGCCAACACCACATCCGCATGCGCTGCCATGTAGTTTGCAGAGTCTGAACCTGTCACGCCGATTGGACCTGCGTTTAGAGGATTGTTTTGCAGCATCGTGGCGCGACCAGCAATGGTCTCAACCACAGGGATGTTGTGTTTTTTCGCAAAGGCAGCCAACTCGTCCGTTGCTAGTGAGTAATGCACGCCACCACCAGAGATAACCAAAGGTTGTTTCGCGCTAAGCAGCGCCGCTTTTGCATCCTCTAGATCTGCCACTTCTGGCTCTGGACGACGAATGCGGTGTACTTTTTCTTGGAAGAAGACTTCAGGGAAATCGTAAGCCACGCCCTGAATATCTTGTGGTAAGCCGATAAACGCTGGACCACAGGTTTCTGGGTCAAGCATGGTGTCAATAGCCTGAGGCAATGAGTGCATCAATTGCGTTGGCGAGATAATGCGATCCCAGTAACGTGTTAGCGGTTTGAACGCATCGTTACAAGTGATCGAAGGATCGTAGAAATTCTCTGGCTGTTGAAGTACAGGATCTGGCAGACGACTGACGTAAGCGTCTCCAGAAATCAAAAGCACTGGTAAACGGTTTGTGTGTGCGATACCTGCTGCGGTAACCATATTGGTTGCACCCGGACCAATTGAACTGGTCGCGATACCGATACGACGACGTAAGTTCGCTTTGGCATACGCGATTGCCGCTGTTGCCATCGACTGCTCATTTTGACCACGCCAAGTCGGAATTTTGTCTTCGATATTTTTTAGCTGTTGGCCAAAACACGTCACGTTACCGTGACCAAAGATGGCAAATGCCGCACCAAACAGCTGTTCTTTTTTACCATCAATTTCAATCATTTGTGCGGCTAGGTACTGAGCTAGCGCTTCTGCAACAGTTAGGCGTACAGTTTTCATTGTCTTCCCCGGTAGTATCAATCATTTTTGTAGCCACGTTGTCTCCGCGGCTTGATACAGGGGAGACGAATCTCCCCTTCCTTGCTTGTGCTCTTATAGGCCGTATTTCTTCGCGTAACCTGTGATGTTCTCGTAAGCGGTTTTCGCGTACGTCAATGGGTGCGCTTTCGCTGGGTCTTGCTCTGCTTCAACCAGCAACCAGCCTTGGTAGTTGCGCTCTTTCAATGCTGCGAATACGTCGTCGTAATCCACGTCACCTGTACCAGGAACAGTGAATACGCCATCAAGCACTGCATTTAGGAATGATTTGTCTGCATCACGTGCAGCTTTCATTACTTCTAGACGAAGGTCTTTAAAGTGCATGTGACCAATACGATGACCCCAACGCTTAATCATGGTCACTGGGTTACCACCACCGTAAGTGATGTGACCCGTATCTAGAGTTAGGTAAACGGCTTCGCCGGTGAATTCCATCATGATGTTGATGTCATCTTCGGTTTCACAGATGGTGCCAACGTGATGGTGGAAAGAGAGTTTAATGTCGTGCTCGCTAAGCAGGTATTCAGCAACTTGAGTTAACTTCGCACAGTAGGTTTTCCACTCGTCCATCGTCAGGATCACACGCTGAGAAAGTGGCGTGTTGATGTCGCCGTGAACCGTGTTGCTCACTTCGCCAAACACCATAGCTTTACAACCTGCCGCTTTAAGCAGTTTGATGTGCTCTTGCATCGCTGCAATTTCTTCTTCTGCAGTCAGCTTCATGAGATTGCCGCTGTACCAGCCAGAAGCGAGTACTAAGCCATGCTTTTCTAGTAGAGGGATTAGGACTTCTGGCTCACGTGGGTACTTGGTACCTAACTCTGTTCCAGTGAAACCAGCTTCCGCCATTTCACTTAGACACGTTTCCAATGGGATGTCGCCGCCCAGTTCTGGCATGTCATCATTTGTCCAAGTCAGTGGGCTAATTCCATATTGCACGTTGCTCATTTTTATTCTCCGACAATGTTTCCGTTATTTAATAAATGTCGTGAAGTAAAAGCGTGGTTTTTATAGATGCTTTTCTTTCACCGATTTCGTTTCACTGGAAATTACATTAGCGAAAAAAACTTTAAATGAAAAATATTTTTCACAACATGAAATCGATGTCATCAAATTGTTAAATCATGAAAAAAGCCAATCACAGCAAGCCCTACAAGCAAACTTGCGCCAGATCTCATTTTATTTAAAACCTTTACTTTCAATAACTTATGCTGACATTTAAAAATGAAAAATGTTTTTCATTTTTTGATTTGGGTAACACTTTAGGATAAAAAACGAACAGACACCTAGTCGAATAACAAAAGAGTAAATATGATAAATGCAACCGACAAATGAAAAATAATTTTCATACATCTAATAAACATTAAAAGTCGGCAATATAGATACCCAATACTCGTACCCTACAAAACAGAGTATTGGCCGCTACCCAACTTGATCTTATTCGATGGTTAAAGGAAAGCTTGGGGATCTAATAAAGGAAAAAACAATGGAAGCTACATCCAAGGCCGAAGCTCGAAAGCACAATATCGCCTACATCGTTAGGATTTGTTGTATCGCTGCGCTCGGAGGCATCTTATTAGGTTACGACACTGCTGTTATCTCTGGCGCAATTGGTCCAATCCGTGATTACTTCGGACTGTCACCAGCTCAAACTGGCTGGGCCGTATCCAGCGTAGTATTAGGTAGTATCATCGGTGCGGTCAGCGCAGGCTGGGCAGCCCTAAAATACGGTCGACGCAACACCCTCTTCATCGCCGCCATTCTCTTCATCATATCCGCCATTGGCTCTGCACTCGCTCAAACCTTCTCTTTCTATGTGGTTCTACGTATCGTCGGTGGCGTAGCTGTAGGTTTGGCTTGTGTGGTATCACCAATGTATATGTCAGAAGTCGCACCAAAAGACTTCCGAGGTCGTGCGGTGAGCATGTTCCAGCAATCGGCAGTTATCGGTCAAACGGGTGTGTTTTACGTCAACTACCTCATCGCAAAAGGCATGTCAGAGGCTTGGTTAGTGGATATGGGCTGGCGCTGGATGCTTGGCTCTGAAGTGATTCCTGCCGCGCTTTTCGCAATGTTGTTGTTCCTCATCCCAGAATCACCACGTTGGCTGGTTTTGAAAGGCAAAGTAGACGATGCCAAAGAGACGTTATCTCGTATCTCAAACCCGAAACACGCAGATCGTTTGATCAAAGAGATCCAAGAGTCGTTGAAAGAAACCGTCGGTGCGAAGAAGAACAAAGTCAGCCTGCGTTCGCCATTATTGTTCGCCATCTTAGTGATTGGTACGTTCGTTGCGGCGGCTCAACAGTTAACGGGCATCAACGTGATCATGTACTACACACCTGAGATCTTAAAACCGATCACTGGCTCAACAGAAAATGCGCTGTTCCAAACTACCTTTGTCGGCATTGTCTTTATCGGTGGTAACGCACTTGGTATGTACCTGATTGATAAAGTAGGTCGTCTACCATTAATGAAATACGGCACCTTTGGTTGTGCATTTGGTATGTTCGTGGTCGGCTATGTGCTTTACCAACAAACCGAAGGCTACGCAGCACTGTTCGCATTGTGTTTGTACGTAGTGTCTTACGCGACATCATGGGGTTGTGCATGTTGGACCATGATTTCAGAAATATTCCCGAACAGCATTCGCTCTCGTGCCATGGCCATCGCCGTCGGCGCACAATGGTTTACAGGCTTCATCGTGACGCAATCTTTCCCAATGCTAAACGAAAACCCTTACCTAAAAGAGCAATTCAATGGTGCATTTAGCTTCTGGCTATTCGGCGTCTTGTCACTCATCTGTATGGTCATCGTTGTTAAGTATGTGCCTGAAACGAAAGGCGTCAGCTTAGAGAAAATGGAAGAAGCGATGGCGAAAAAACTGGGTAAAAAAGTATCTGGAAGTGCGACTGAAGCACGTGCATAAGATAACTTAATGTTTTACAAAGGGAACAGGTGATCGCACTTGTTCCCTTTTTGCTTTGGAGGCAAAACTCATGCTCGATAAAATGGCGTTCTTTGTCTATGTGATCCGCTCTGGGTCTATCTCCTCCGCAGCACGAAAATTCAACATTTCGGTCTCCGCAGGAAGCCGTTGGCTGCAAGAACTGGAGCAACACTTCGGTACAACCTTATGTCGCCGCTCGAATCGGTTATTGGAAGCCACTCAAGCGGGGCAAACCTTATACGAAGAGTTTTCTCCTTTAGTCGACAACGCAGAGCGCATCAGTCGCAAGTTAGAAGACTTCCAAGACAGCGAAAAAGGTCACATCAACATCGCGTGCACGCCCGTCTATGCCAATCACTATCTGATGGATAAAATCGCCGAGTATTCCAAACTCAACCCAAAGGTGACCTTCAACATCAACGTCACTCCTTGGGCATTGGATCACGCCAGTACTTGTGACCTAATGATCAGTGCCAATGCCAGCTTCCAAGGCTACCGTGAAAAAGATTTATTACTGGTGAAGCGCGAGCTGATGCAGTGCCCGTTTATCGTCGTGGCTTCGCCGCAATACCTAGAAAAATATGGCTTGCCCACGCACCCAGAAGCACTACGAGACCACGCTTGCTTAATTGCAACCACACTGACGGGCAGCAATGATTGGATCTTCCGCCAAGGTGTGGAAAACATGGTACTCAAAGTGCCAAAAACAATCGAGGTGAACGACAGCGACCTATTACTAAGTGGCTCCTTAAAAGGAGCTGGTGTCGCCTACTTACCGCAATTCGTCACCGAAAAAGCAGTCGAGAAAGGCGAGTTGATACCACTATTGGAAGAGTATGAGACCAGTATTTGGAGTTTGAATCTGTATTACCATTCACCCAAAACTGCATCTCCAGTGGCAATAAAGTTCAAAGAGTTCTTATTGGAAAAACCTTGTTGAGTCGGATTGGAGTTAAAACAATAAAGTGCTCACGCCATCGAAAGTCAGCTTGGCACCTGAAAGAAACAAGAACAAGTAACAGAGCTGATAAATTTTTTCCTGACTGACGCGATGCAAAAGATACACGCCCATTTTAACGCCAACAGGCGCGAGTGGAATCAACACCAACGCAGTCATTAAGTTGGTCGAATCAAACTCGCCAAGCCAAATGTAAGGTACGAGTTTCGCTACATTCACTATGCCGAACAACAGTGCCATGGTCGCTATTAGGTTGATTTTAGGCAGTTTCAACGGCAGTAAATAGATACTCGCTGGGCCGCCACCAGCATGAATTGCGGTACTGGAAAAACCGCTCAGAGTACTCCAAATCCAAGCGCCTAACTTCCCCGATTGAGATGGAGTTTCACCACTTAGCCAATACTGAAAACAGAACAGCAAAGACAGCACGCCAACGGTGATCTTCAACCCCGACTCTGGGGTGATACTCAAAAATAACCCCGCTAATACCACGCCAAGCAAAGCCCCCGGCAACATAGTTTTGAGTACTCGAACATCGGCATTTCGATAATGATGACGCACCGCAAATGCGTCCATCACCAATAGAATCGGCAATAAAATCGCTGCGGCTTGTGTTGGCGGTATCACCAGCGCCATCATAGGAACAGCCAAAATGCCCAGCGCTCCACCGAGCCCACCTTTACCAATGCCATAAATTAGCACCGCAGGAATCGCCAAAAGATAGAACCAAGGATCGCTGAGCATCATTACTGCCTTTTCATCATCTAGTTTCGAATCACGCCACAATCTGAGCGAGATAATCGCGACTGCGTTTTAAATCACGCGAAACCTGACTCACGTCTGCGGTGCCGTGCTCATGCTCGACCACGATCCAACCTTGATAGTCGGCTGCTTTAAGTGCACTCATCACTTGTTGCAGCTTGATATCGCCATCCCCTAAGGGAGTGATCAATCCTTTACTATAGGCGTCAACCCATTCCAACTTATCACGGATAGCTAGTCTCAATTTGTCCGTCGAGATATCTTTAACATGAATATGCTCGATGCGTGATCCGTACTGACGAATGATCCCTAGCGGGTCCATCCCATCTAAAAACACATGCCCGATATCGATGCATAATCCCAGTTTGGTCCCGGGAATCTGACTCATGACAAAATCGATCTCATCTTTATAACTGATGTAGCCGCCAATGCCCGGATGAAGCAAACAGCGCAAACCATATTGGCTTGCCACGCGAATAATTCGCTCAAGGTTAACAATCATGGTCCGTTTATTTTCCATATTCAGACGCGGTGCAGTGACGCTTTGTCCGATATAGCCATAACGTTCCGTATGAATGCCTTCCATGATCAGTAAATTCTTTACGCCCAGCGAATCTAAACGCTGACAGACGGTGTCGACTTCTTCCAAAATGGCAGACATGTTTGCAGAGTCGCAAAATGGCACTTGTACCTTGCCAGCGCACACCTGCAGTCCACGTACACGAAACGCACTTTTCACCAGTTCAGGATCTTCAGGGAAGAAACCATCCGGTCCCAATTCAATACCACGAAAGCCACTGTCACTTGCATCCATTAACACCTTTCCCCAGCTTGGATTGGTCGCATGAGATGCCTCTTCCACTCCCCAGCAACATGGGGCGCAAGCAATACGATCAAGCATGTGTTTTTCTCCTAAGTTGATTTCTTTTCACCTTAAGATTGGTAGGGGTAAAAGTTCGTGATTTACGCCTCGTTTGTACTTTGCATTTTCGCAAAGCGGCTTTGAATTCCTGGCTATATCGCGACCACATCGCACTCCCTACACTGGTTATGACAGAATGATTACGGAGTAAACAGCGGTATGGAACGAATCTTTATTGTGGCGGCAAAGCGCACCCCAATTGGCAGCTTTAATGGCTCATTAGCGTCATTGTCTAGTGTTGAACTGGGCGCTCATGCCATCAAGGCAGCCTTGGAGCAAGTGGACATTGCCCCAGAACAAATCGATGAAGTGATTGTTGGCAACGTACTTACTGGAGGCGCAGGCATGGGACCGGGTCGCCAAGCCGCAATGAAGGCAGGCATTCCAGAGTCCGTTCCGGCTTACACACTCAATATGATTTGTGGCAGTGGCATGAAAGTCATCATGGACGGCGCAAGCCATATCCGAGCAGGCGACGCAGAGCTAGTGCTTACTTGTGGCATGGAGAGTATGTCCAACGCACCATACATCTCTTCCGGTCAGATTCGTCGCGGTTATCGCATGGGTCATCAACTCCAAGAAGACAGCATCATCAAAGATGGTTTGACAGATGCCTTCCACAATTACCACATGGGTGTTACGGCAGAAAACATCGCCAAGCAATTCCAAATCAGCCGAGAAGACCAAGATGCCTTTGCCTTACAAAGCCAACGTAAAGCGATCAGCGCGATAGAAAATGGTCATTTTGAAGCAGAAATTGCGCCAATTACGATAGTGGATCGCAAGCGCCAATTCGAAGTAAAGAACGATGAATATCCGAAAGCCGGCAGCACCTTTGAAGGTCTACAAGCACTGCGTCCTGCATTCGATAAAGAAGGCAGTGTTACCGCAGGCAATGCATCCGGTATTAATGATGGTGCATCCGCAATTTTGCTCGCTTCAGAAAGTGCCGTAAAACGCCATAACCTCAAGCCAATAGCTGAACTCATCGAATACGGACAAGGTGCTATCGCTCCAGAAGTGATGGGCCTAGGTCCGGTGTCTGCAATTGCCAATACTTTAGCCAAAGCCGAAATGGCGATTGAAGATATCGACGTTTTTGAGCTTAACGAAGCCTTTGCTGCGCAAGCACTTGGCGTGGTTCGTTCCCTTACCGAGCAACACAATATCGATGAAGCGTGGCTGCTAGAACGCAGTAACTTAAGTGGCGGTGCCATTGCACTTGGTCACCCAATCGGCGCATCAGGTAACCGCATTGTGACCACCTTGGTTTATCAACTGCAGCGCACTCGCCGTGATTACGGTTTGGCATCACTGTGCATCGGCGGTGGCATGGGCACGGCGTTAATTTTGAAACGTTGTTAGAAGGAGCCTCTCATGAACACGAAAAACATGAAAAAAGCAGCCACTACAGAGCAAATTGAAAGCCTATTGCACGACGGCATGACCATCATGATTGGCGGCTTTATGGCAACAGGCGCACCAGAACGTTTAATTGACTTGTTGATCAAAAAAGACATCAAAAACATTACCTTAATCAGCACAGACACAGGCTCACCGGGTCGAGGTTCTAGTCGACTTATCGCGGAAAAGCGCGTGAAGAAACTGTATGCCTCGCACATTGGCACTAACCCCGAAACGGGCAAACAAATGAATGAAGGCACACTTGAAGTGGAGCTTGTTCCTCAAGGTACATTGGCAGAGCGCATTCGCAGTGCTGGCGCAGGTTTGGGTGGCGTACTAACACCAACAGGACTTGGCACCATCGTCGCAGAGAACAAACGTGTGATTGAAATTGACGGCAAACAATATCTCTTGGAAATGCCACTGAAGGCCGATTTAGCACTGATTCGTGGATCTAAAGTTGACCGTCGTGGCAACGTTTTCTATAGCAAAACCACTCAGAACTTTAACCCTTTAATGGCAACTGCGGCGGAAACCGTGGTGGTGGAACCAGAGCAGATTGTGGAATTGGGCGATATTGAGCCTGAAGCCGTGCATACCCCAAGTTTGTACGTCGATTACATCTTAGTGGAGGGCAACTAATGACTGCACAATTAGATAAAGAAGTCGTTCGCCGCCGCATTGCATGGCGCGTTGCTCAAGAGATGAGAGATGGCGACATCGTTAACCTTGGTATAGGCTTGCCAACGCTGGTTGCTAATGAAGTAGACAAAGACGTGGAACTGCTTCTGCAAGCTGAAAACGGTCTGCTGGGTATTGATAAGCTGGCTTCAGAAGGGGAACTCGACGCAGATTTGGTTAATGCTGGCGGACAAAACATCACCGCTATAGCAGGCTCTTGCTACTTTAATAGCGCGGACTCTTTTGCCATCATTCGCGGTGGTCACGTGGATTCAACCGTGCTCGGAGCACTGCAAGTGGATGAACGTGGCAATCTTGCCAACTGGATCATTCCGGGCAAAATGGTGCCTGGAATGGGCGGCGCAATGGATCTTGTGGTCGGCGCAAAGAAAGTTATTGTCGCCATGGAACACACGGTGAAAGGCAATCCAAAACTGCTTAAGCATTGCACTTTACCGCTGACCGCTGTGGGTCAGGTAGATTTGATTGTCACTGAAATGGGCGTGTTCGAAATCACCAATAAAGGCATGATGTTAACCGAACTCGCACCGGAGTTTTCCGTTGAAGAGGTACAAACGGCGTCAGAAGCCCAACTGATTGTATCACCTAGCCTTATTCCCATGCCGACACCAAACTAATCCAAAAATCAAGAGGAGCACTATGCTCCTCTTTTCATACTTTGATCGTACTTCAAGTTTCTGTCAGGTTTTTCTGAAACACGCTATTTGCCCTTAAATTTTCGAAAATCGATGCGTAGAATCCCGCTCAGTTACGCATATGGTTGAGTTGTACATAGGGTAAAAACCAATGAGATTGTTGTCTGGATTCTCAGCAAAAGAGTGGCTGTTGACCGCCGTGGTACTCGGAGGGTTAACCGTAGCCACAGTCCATTATTCTAACCAACGTACTTCTGCTGCCCGCAGTGCTGCAATCCAAGTTCTGTTCGCTGACATGCAGTATTACGTCTCGCTCCTACACAACAATGCAAAAGCGTTTAAGCAGGACCGAGGCGCAAACCAGTGCGTCCTGACAGCTCTTGGCTATCAAGATTTCTACAACGGTTATCCAGAGACTCAGAGTGAGTGTGGTGAGCAAGTTGGATTTTTCGACAATCTGACCATCACTGATGAGATGAAACAAGCAGACTTGGTCTTTATCGAAAACAATCGTTATTCAATTGTCGGTTACGGCAGTGACGAATCACCAGAGGCACTGATGGCAAATCAGTGTTACGCCTACTATCGAATGGACAGCAAAGGCGTTGATGGACACAGCTTTAGAATTGACACCACTGGCTGTTAATGAAGATCAAAAAAGGGAGCACTGTGCTCCCTCTTTCCTACCAATGATAAGACTTAACTTAATGTCACTTCTTCCAATGGGAAGTGCTTGCTCGGCTCAACGAACTCTTGTTGTGCTGCGATGGTTTGCAGTTCCCATTCGCCCGCTTGGTAAGTCGCATTAAGTACGCCGTAACACGCGTCGTGGCAGTGTTGGAAGGCTTGTTTTGGCGTCCAACCTTTCAGCAAGCCAGCGGTAAAAATCGCCGAGATCAAATCACCTGCACCGACGGGGGCTTTAGCAAATTCAAAATGAGGGCGCTTCGCTAAATAAGTGCCTTCTTGCGTCGCAAGTAACATATTGAAGCTATCGTCAGACAAACAGTAAAGGTGTTTCACCAACACCACTTTAGGACCTTTTGCTAGTGCACGCTGACAAGCGTTGATCGCATCATCCAACGTATGAATTTCCATCTCTGCAAATTGGCTTAACTCGAACTGGTTAGGCACGATCACATCTGCCATTGGCATCAGACGGTTTAACAAGTTTTCTGCAATACCCGGCGCCACAATACAGCCTTTATCTGGCGCGCCCATCACTGGGTCACACACATAAAGTGCGTCTGGGTTTTCTTGTTTTACTTTGGAGACGGTTTCTTCGACTGCCAGACATTGCTCAGCACTGCCTTGATAGCCAGTCAGAACGGCTTGGCACTTCTCTAGCGCGCCAATGTTGCCAAGACCACGAACTAATTCGCTGATGTCATCAGCCGAGAACGCACGACCCGTCCAGCCTTCTTGGTACTGGGTGTGGTTAGAGAATTGAACCGTGTGAATAGGCCACACTTCAAAGCCCATGCGTTGCATTGGGAAAACGGCACTGCTGTTACCAGCGTGACCAAAAGAAACATGAGATTGTATAGAGAGGATACCTTGCATAGTACCAGACCTCTTCTTGTTGTTATCAATAGTTCAAAGACAGCGGCGAGCGCCAGATTTGCGAAACCAGTAGTGTATCCGACAAACCAAGATTCTCTAACTCAATTCTAGCCTTCTTCGCTCGAATCGATTGGAGAGCTGGTTTTCAGTACCATTTTCTTAATTTCCATTTTGTCTTTATTGAGCGCAATTTCGAGGGTGTCCCCTTCCCTTATCCCGAGCTCAGTCAGGATCACGCTTGGAATGACTACGACGGTATCGTCACCGATTTTAACAGGTTGGCTAATCATCTTTCGTCCCCCAATTGTCGAAAATGAGTTTTCACGTTATGAGTGGTGTTGTGTCCTCAACTTACCTAGTGTTTCAAATCAAAAGGTTATGGATAAAAGCAAAAGAGCCCTCCACACCGCGTATGGGAAGGCTCGATTGAAAAAACTTAGTTCACGAGAGGTTCGTGTTTAGAAGCGATCAGACCGTACGCACTCCAACCTAGGAAGGTAACGATAGAGCCCCACATCATGGCTTCGTAGCCAGAACCGTACAACGCATAGAAGCTGTACAGAGAACCAATCAGAGCGATGATGTTCGTTGTCTTCATCTCGCGCTCAGGCACGTGCGCCACTTGCTGCATGATGAAGATTGCGCCCATACATAGAATGTAAGGAATGACGTTCGTCACTACCGCCAGATTAACCAGCGCTTCAAATTGCTCGTTCAATGTTGGCGAGATAGTCATTAAAGAAAGCACCGATTGGATAACCGTGATAGCCACCATGCCTTTGATTGGTGTACCGCGCTTATCAACTTGTGAGAACAGTTTCGGGAAGAAGCCTGCATCTGAAGATGATTTGAATACTGACGCGATAGTGAACTGCCAACCCAATAGTGAACCTGCACAAGCAAGAACTGCCATACCCGCAACCACTTTACCCGCCGTAGAGCCTAGCATCACTGTCCATACTGTTGAGAATGGCGCTGTAGAGGCAGCAAGCTCAGAGTTCGCTACGATACCAGAACAGATGTTGGTTGAAACAATGTAAACCACTGCCGCAATCAGCGTACCGCCCAATACTGCGATTGGTACGTTCTTCTCTGGGTTTTCTACCGCTTCTGAGTTCGCACAAGCCGATTCAAGACCTAGGAATGCCCAAAGTGTCATCGCGATCGACGCACTTACCGCTTCACCAAATGGTAGGTGGTGCGGGTTCCACGCTTCTACGTACATGGTTGGGCTAAAGTAGAACCAACCAACGATACCCAAAGAACACACAGGAAGGATAACGCCCCAGACCGTAAACGAGCCGATTTGACCAGTAATCTTCGCACCACCAAAGTTAGCGAAGGTACAAATCCAAAGGATAGCGATGGTGTACAGACAGGTCTCTACTGGCGACAAGGTCACTTCAAAAAACGCAGATCCGTAGCCAACACAGGTTATCGCAATCGCGATGTTGGCGATCAACAATGACAAGCCGTAGGTCCAACCCGCCATAAACGCACCCGATTTACCAAACGCGTACGATGCATAACCGTTCATACCACCGTCACGTTTACTAAAGCGACCACACTTTGCAAATACATAGGCAAGAGCCAATGAACCCGCCGCAGTAATCAGCCAAGATAGAATCGAAATCGTGCCCACTTGCGCCAGCTTACTTGGCAGCATAATGATGCCCGAGCCAGCCATGTTAATGAATGTCAGAATGGTTAGCTGCACCACCGACATTTTTTTGGTTTCAGTACTCATAAATTATTCTCCACGAATAAACGGTTCGCACCGCGACAACCAAGTCACGATGCGAACGGGGTAGATTAATCTTTAAGGGCGTAGCAATGGGCGGTGGTGCGACCATTGACGTCTTCTAGGTACACACCTTGAATCTCTGGTGCGAAGCCTGGGAATCGGTTGATGCCTTCTTCTAGAGATAAGAAGTAATCGACCACTTGTTGAGTCCAGATTTCGCCCGTGATCACACAGATAATGCCTGGAGGGTAAGGAAGCGCACCTTCTGCTGCGACACGACCTACCGCTTCTTTCAGAGGCAAGTAATCACACTCGCCGCGGAAGTATTTGCGTGTTGCCACATCTGGTTTGTGCACCATAGTTGGGAAGTATTCGCTACGGAACATCGCTTTTTGTAGCTGCTTCACATTCAGCTCTTTGTACATGTCATGCATTTCCTGACATAGCTGACGGATGGTGTAGCCGCGGTAGCGTTCTTTGTTCGCTTCGTAAACGCGAGGAAGCACGATGTTTAGCGGCGCATCATCACGAATAAATTTCTCGAAGCGGTTAATTTGCGCCACAAGATGACGGATCTTACCCATGTCCTCTGCTGGAGTGAGAAGGAACAAGATAGAGTTCAAGTCACACTTCTCAGGGATGATGCCGTTCTCACGTAGGAAGTTAGCCAATAACGTTGCAGGAATACCAAAGTCTGCGTAGCTACCATCTTCAGCAATACCTGCTGTAGTGAGTAGCAATTTACATGGGTCAACGAAGTACTGACCTTCGCCGTAGCCTTCAAATTTATGCCAGCTTGCGTCTGGCTCGAACATGAAGAACTTCTTATTGGTTGCGATAAGATCGGTGTCGTAACTGCCCCATGGTTGACCATCAACTTGGTCAGGAATGAACGGACGAATCAGCTCACAACTTTTCAGGATTTCTTTACGTGCTTCGATACCAGTCTTAACCGCATCACGCCATAGGCGCAGACCCGCTTCACCATCGTGGATCTTCGCGTTCACATCCAATGCTGAGAACAGCGCGTAGAATGGTGAAGTTGACGCGTGCATCATAAACGCGTTGTTGAAGCGTTTGTGGTTACAGTAGCGAGCCTGACCTTTGATATGGTGGTCTTTTTTGTGGATTTGCGATGTTTGAGAGAAGCCTGCTTGTTGCTTGTGAACAGACTGAGTCACAATCACACCCGCATCTTCTGGTTTCAGATCCAGTAGCAATGGAGAACAGTCTTTCATCATAGGAATGAACTGCTCGTAGCCCACCCATGCCGAGTCAAATAGGATGTAGTCACAGAGATGACCAATCTTATCCATCACGTAACGTGCGTTGTAGATGGTACCGTCGTAAGTACCTAATTGGATGATCGCAAGACGGAAAGGACGTTCATCACGAGCGCGCTCTGGTGACACTTTCGCGATTTGAGCACGGATGTATTCTTCATCAAAACAGTGCTCATCCATACCACCGATAAAACCCCAAGGGTTACGTGCCGTTTCTAGGTAAACTGGCATACCGCCCGCTTGGATCAATGCACCGTGGTGGTTTGATTTGTGGTTGTTACGGTCAAACATCACCAAGTCACCTTCGGTCACTAACGCGTTACAAACCACTTTGTTTGAAGCCGAAGTGCCGTTAAGTACGAAGTAGGTTTTGTCTGAGTTGAACACTTTTGCTGCGTGTGCTTGAGCTTGGTGAGCAGAACCTTCGTGGATCAGCAAGTCACCTAAATCAACGTCCGCGTTACACAAGTCACTACGGAATAGGTTTTCACCGAAGAAATCGTAGAACTGTTTACCTGCTGGGTGTTTTTTGAAGAACTGGCCGCCTTGGTGTCCTGGACAGTCGAATGCAGAGTTGCCCATTTCCACGTAGTGAGTCAATTGTTTGAAGAAAGGTGGAAGTAGGCGACATTCGTATTTGGTGACAGCCTCATTGATTTGGCGACCGTAGTATTCAATTGACTGTCTTTCCAAATCGATAACGCCGGTTAACCATACGTAATCTTCTGCTGAAACTGGGTTTTCATCTGTGACCAAGAAAACCGGAATGCCATAACCCGTTTCAGAAATAATTTTGTGTAGACCAGCCTTAATATCTGCAGAAGTAATAATTGCAGCGCCAACGTCAGTTAATTCGACGTGCTCAAGTGGTTTTAAAGTTCGGTTAAATTGCTCATCCAAAGATTCAGATAATAAACTGAAGTCTTCTGGCATGTAATTACTAACACCGATAATTAAACGTTTCATTTGAAATATCTCTTATTTGTTCTGTAAAGACGACAAGCACAGATATTACAAACGAAATTAATATTTAAAATTCAAAAAACAAATTTCGTGATTATTAGTTCATAATTAAAACTCTTATTTTCTCGAAATAAAATTTCGCGATCTTTATCACTTTCCTTTCGATAAGCCAATGATATTAGATTCTGGTTTAAATTGAATTTAGGTGAAGAATTATGTGACCTCACCAGTTATTATTAAAAAAGGAATCAAAAGAAAATAAAATTTTGCGATTTTCATCACTCTATATTTTACTAGATTGATTTAATAGCAAGAATAAACACAATAAATATGCCTATATTTAACAATTTATAAACTATATACCCAAGTAACTTCAAGATGCAGGGTTCAGAGCGTTGTCATTGATTCGAGAGCAAGGAAAACAACGCAGTGTAATAGCCAGCTCTTTCCAAGTTGTTTGACGCAGCAATCGGGTCAATGACACG